>JBAZCN010000185.1:0-5751 GCA_041655035.1 Porticoccaceae bacterium
CCCCGGTAGGCGAGTGATTTGTGACCGCTGTCTTCCGCGAGGCTCCAGGCCGGATCGCCGAGTCGCCACTGCTCGGCGGTGAGGTGGTGAAGGTAGATGGCGAGCAGCAACTGGTGGGAGAGGGCCCCTGACCAGGCGGGTGGAGCGTCCAGGGTTTGCACATCGCCGGCGCCTTGAATCAGCGTGACCAGCCGGCGGCCCATGGGATCGAGTACCACGACGGTCAGTGTGCCGCCGCGCACCGCGACTGCCGCGCCGAGATTGAGCTCCCCGTCCGCTGTCGAAACCCACACCTGTTCCTGGCTCTGCCAGCAACAAGGCAGGGTTGCGGGGTCGGGCAGCGGCAACCCGGCCAGCCTCGCCGGGCCGTCCAGTGCGCCGCAGCCGCCGGCCAGGGCGCCGAACAGCAGCAACAGCACTGCGCCTCTCAGCCGCATAGTTCCACCAGCGTGGCGAGGCGGCGCCGGGATTCCCGCACGTAGGGATTGTCGGTATCCCAGGCGTAGCCGGCGAGGATTGAGGAGATCATCGCCCTGATGTCGGGCTTATGGCGGTCGGAGAAAATGACTTGCTGGAAGGTGCCGTCGTACCAGGCGGTGACATAGGTTCTGAAAGTATCGACTCCGCGGCGCAGCGGCTGGGCGTATTCCAGCTCCCAGTCCACCTGACCGCCGCCGAGCGCCCGGGTGACCAGGGGCGCGGCGAGGCTCGCTGATTTCATGGCGATGGTGACACCGGAGGAAAACACCGGGTCGAGAAACTCGCCGGCGTTGCCGAGCAGCGCGAAACCCGGGCCCCACAGGGATTTGACATTGGCGGCGTAACCGCCGAGCTGTCTTACCGGTGTGTCGAACACCGCCCGGGTCAGCAACGCCGACAGATCGGGACTCGCGGCGAGAGCATCCCGCAACAGCTGTTCCGGCGTGTGGTCGTCGATGGCGAAGAATTCCTTGCGCGCCACTACGCCCACCGAACAGCGGCCGTTGCTGAAGGGAATCAGCCAGTACCAGACGTCGACAAGCTGGGGGTGAACGACGATGAGTATCTTGTCGCGGTCGTGGCGAGGGTCGCGGATATTGTCTTCGATATGGGTGAACAGCGACATGCGCACCGGGAAGTCCGAGGGCTGCTCCAGGTCCAGCAGTCGGGGCAGCACCCGGCCGAACCCCGAGGCATCGAGCACGAATCCGGCTTCGATCTGGCACAGCCGATCGCCTTCGTCCCTGAAGGTCAGCACCGGTCGCCCGGCGGAGTAGTGGAAAGCCTCGATGCGGTGGCCGAAGCGGATATCCGCGCCGGCAGCTGCCGCCTCTTCCGCCAGCAGCTGGTCGAAGTGGGCGCGCTGTATCTGAAACGTGGTGCCGGGACCGGGGCTGAACTTGTCGCGGAAATCGAAGCTGGCGGTAGCGCCGTCCCGGGCGAAGGCAGCCCCATTCTTGTACTGGAATCCGGCGGCGTTCACCGCATCCCACATACCCGCTTCGCGGATGAATTCCATGCACTGGGGCAGCAGGCTCTCGCCGATTGAGAAGCGCGGAAAGTGGGCCTGTTCGAGAACCACTACCTGGAGACCTTGCTTGCGCAGCAGGGCCGCGGCGATGGCGCCGGAGGGGCCGGCGCCGATAATGGCGACATCCGTTGATTCATTCACGATTCACTTCCTGTAGGCAGTCGGGGCGAGGGCCCCCACAGATGAAAAAAAAGCGGCGTCACCAGCCAGGCGCATAACAGGCCGGAGAGCACCACTGTGCCGAAATAATGCAGTACGGGCACTTGGCTCGTGGACAACAGGCCAAAGGCCAGGATCGATGTCGCCATCGCCAGCGTCGACGCCAGCCAGGTCTCCCCGTTGAGCCCGAGTTCGAGGTAGAACACCGCCGTGTCGAGTGAGAGCCCAAGCACCAGCAACAACGCCAGAACATGGAACAGGGTCACTCCGCCGGCAGCCGATGATGCCAGACTGACGACCATCGAAACAAGCACACTGGCCAGCACCAGCAGCCCGTCGCGGCCGTGGAAAAACAGGCACCCGAAGGCGAGCAAGCCGAGAAACAGCGCCAGCAGGACGGAGGCCTGTCCGCGGAACAGGGCGAGGGTGGCGGACAGATTGTCGACCTGGTCCACGAAGTGGACGCCCGGTCGATCCGCGGCGCCGGACAGCCCAGCAGGTGTGCTGACCCCGTGGCGCAACAGCACCACGCCCCGGTGCTCACCGGTCAGGCGCAGCACCGGGAACAGGTCGGCGACCGGCGCGGGCACCTGGGACGGAACCAGGCCGTCGCCGAACCCGCCGGGCAGGTGCTGCCATTCGGCACAGTCACTGCTGAGCATGGCGCACAGCCGGCTCAGGGCGCCGTCGGGACCGTAGAGCTTGGCTGCCACCAGGGCGCGATCGCGATGCTGGCGCTCGACGGAGGGGATCATCTGGATGGTGGCGACCACTGCCGCCGGACCGGCTTCCCGGGTGACGGTGTCCACCAACTCTTCGCTGCGGGCCAGGACCTGCTGCTCACTCTCGCCGCTCACCACCCAGTAGCGCTGGCCGTCGATCCCGCCCAGCAGCTCCCGGACCTGGCGCTCGTTGTCGAGCAGCTCCGGACTCGAGGTATTGAGCAGGCGAATATCATCGCGGCTCCCCTGTCCGGCCACGTACAGCGCCAGGGCGGGCACGGCGATCAGCAGCATCACCAGCCATGGCCAGCGCCGTCGCGCCAGCCGTGCGTAGTGGCGAGCCAGATGGCGCGGGTATAGTTGCAGCCAGCGGTCGAAACCGGGGGCCGGGGCGCCGCGGTAGTACAGCGCCAGCACCGCCACGGTGGTGCTGGCGCCGACCAGGCCGGCGGACATGAAGACGGCGAACTGGTGCAGACCGACAAAGGGCGACAGCAACTGGATCAGGTACGCGGCGATGCTCGACCCGGCGCACAGCAGCACGCCCCGGCGGATCATCCGGCCGGCCCGCAGGGCATCCCCCAGTACCTGTTGTTTGATAAGGAAGTGAAAACAGTAGTCGACCGCGAGCCCCAGCAGGGTCGAGCCGAAGGCCAGGGTGACCAGGTGCACTCTGTCGAACACCGCAAAACTCACGGCCAGAGCGATCAGTACACTGGTGGCCAGGGTCAGGGCGATGGCCGCCAAGGGTCGCCGCCCGCGGAATACCGCCATCACCAAGAGCAGAATCCCCGCCAGGGAGCCGGCGCCGACGGTGAGAATCTCGGCACGGGCGATCCCGGTGGCTTCGGCGGCGTGAAAAACCAGCCCCGAGCGCAGCAGCCGTGCGTCGCCGTGGCGGTCGGCGAAATCAGTCAGTGCCGCAGCCATCGCCTGCTGGCCGGCGGGCTCGAAAGGACTGCCCGGCAACTGGCCGCGCACCAGATGCCAGGTGGCTCCCTGATGGCGCAGGGTGGGCGCATCGCCGCCACCGAAGCGGCCCGCGTCGGGAAACAGCGCCTGCAGCCAGGCGCCACCCAGGTTGAATGGGTCTTCGACGAGGGGATACAGCCGCAGGCCGGGCAGCGGGCTGTGCAGTTCGTTGAACAGATCGTCGGCCAGGGACTGCGCATCACGGCTTTCCAGGTCGTGGCGCAGCGACGGCGACAGCAACTGGTGGCGATAGGGTCGGAAAAACTCCCTCAGTTCCGTCAGCGCCGCTTGCTCGCCACCGGCCATGGCGGCTCCGGTCCGGGTGGCCAGCAGTTCTTTCAGCTCGCCGGCCATGGCGGCACCCTGCCGCTGATCGGGGTGGGACAGGAGGATGACGAAGGCCTTGTCGAACCGGCCGCCGCTCAGGGTGGCGAAATCCACCCCCGTCGCCATCTGCGAGGGCATCAGGCCGAGGATATTGCTCTCGAAGGCATTGCCCGCCGCGATACGCTGGGCGCAGTACAGCGCCGCGACCAGTGCGACCGTCAACCAGACGGCGGCTGTTCCCCGGCGCAGCCAGGGTGCGGTGGTCATTCACCATCTCCATTTGCGGACGGTGCCGTGGAAGCGGTGACCTGGAATCTGAGTTCGCTGCGATCGCCGTTGGCCTCGCGGATCTCGACCCGCTCGATATGCTCGTCGCCGTCGATCAGGATGGTATCGAGATGAGCGGCCAGTTGCGGATGGCGCGGTGTCAGGCGCAGTGACCAGCCGCTGTCCTGCCGCTGGCCGGTCAGGGTGAAATACTCGCCGAGGCTGTCGAGATCTCCGGCGAAGAGGCCGAGAAAAATACCGGCGATCGCCTCCGAGGCCGGAAGCGGCCGGGCGTTGCCTCCGCCATCGACCACCGCGACCCCTTGGCCGGGGGTTATGCGGATCTCGTTTTCTACCGGATGGGTGGTGCGCCACTGGATGCCCTCCCCCCGCCGGTAACTGAATTCACCGGAGGACAGCAGCGGCGCCGCCAGCACGCTGATATGGCGCGCCTGCTCGAAACTGCCGGTGAGGGACTGGATGTGGGCCATGCGCGGCGCCAGTTGCCGGAGCAGCTCATCGTCCGCCGCGGCGCCACCGGCAAATGCCAGCAGCGCCAGTAGCAACAGCCGGGCGATCATGGTGTGATCCCCAGTTTCTGCAGCAGCACGGGGGGTGAGGCCAGCAACATCTCGCCGCTGCCGATATGCACCGCCACCTGGAAGGTGTGTCCCTTGGTCAGTCGTTTGCCCGTTGTCGCGTCGGTGATCAGATAGTCGATACGCAGGCGGTTCTCCCATTCGGTGAGGGTCGCGGCGACACGGATCTGCTGTCCGAAACGGGCGGCGCCGACATAGCGGATGCGCATGTCGATCACCGGCCAGAAATACCCCGACGCGCTCATCTGCGGGTAGTTGTAGTCGATGCGGTCGAGCAGTGCGCAACGGGCCAGTTCGAAGTACTTGGCGTAGTGGCCGTGCCAGGCCACCTGGGCGGAGTCGACGTCGTGAAAAGGTATCTCGACGATGACCTCGGCGCTGGGCAGGGCGATGTTGTCAGTCATGGCGGCAACGTATCCTTTGTGGGGCGGGTCGATGGAGGTCGCGGTGCGCCACCTGGCTGTGGTGCTTGTGCCGACGCCCAGAAGGGGAAAAAGTTGTACCACTGCCAGGGCGCCGCCAGGCAGAAGGTTTCGAGCCGGGTGACATAGGCGTCGATCAGCGCATCGCGCCGTTCGTCCCGCTGCCGGCGGACAACGGCGCCACCCCGCCACAAGTAGTCGAAGTGGATATGGTAACGGCCGCCCTGTTTGATGCAGTGAACCGTCAGCACCGGCGCCTGGAGTGCCATTGCCAGGGCGAACGGCCCGGCGGGGAAATGGGCTGGGTGGCCGAGAAAGTCCCGTGTCGCCGATTTGGCCGCGTTGTCGATGGCGACGCGGTCGGCGGCAATGGCGATGAACTCACCGGCGGTGATTTTCTCGTTGAGGCGGATCGCGGCGGCGATGTCGAGGTCGGCGACCTGCAATAGTTCCACCGCGGAATCGCGGTTGTAGCCGCCCAGCACTCGGTTGAACTTGGCGGCGTGGGCGGTGTGCTGCAGTACCGTCAGCCGCAGCTTGGGCCGGGTTTGCGACAGGGCCTGGCAGATTTCGAAGTTGCCGAGATGGGAAATCAGGATCAACGCTCCGCGCCGGGCGGCGAGCAGTTCGTCGATGATCTCGCTGTGGTAGAGCGCCACGTCGTCGCGCCTGAGCTCCCCCTTCCACACCGCGAACTTGTCGTGCAGAGTAACGGCGAAACTCCACAGGTGGCGGATCACGTGCCAGGGTCGGGGTCGGGGAAAAGCGGGATT
>JBAZCN010000186.1:0-5686 GCA_041655035.1 Porticoccaceae bacterium
CCCGCCGGTGCGCTTCGTTCCTCAGCACACCCTATGAACAATGGTGGCCGAGGCCGGGTCGAACTGCGAGCGGATAATAGGGTGCACCGACGCAGGACGCGCACCGCTCCGATCGAACCCGCCGGTGCGCTTCGTGCCTCAGCGCACCCGATCAACAATGGTGGCCGAGGCCGGGTCGAACTGCGAGCGCACCCGTTGGAAAAACCGGTGGCCGGGGTTGCCGCTCGGTCGGGTGGTCAGGGCGTAAAAGGCTCGAGCTGGACCGAGACCTTGTTGATCACTCCCGGGAATCGCCCCTGTCCGGCGTAATCCGTGGTCACCGGCGCGCCAGCGTCGAAACCGATATCGAAGGTCTCGCCCAGCCCCGCCGGACGCGCGATGGTGCGCTCGACCCGCCCCTCGCCAAGCAGCTTGTCACCGGCGAAAATACGCACTGCGCCGCCCCGGAAAAAACCCGGTTGATCCGGAGTGAATTCATAGCGCACCGTCGCCGGCCCCGGCGGCAACGCCGCTTTGGCGACGACGCGGAACTGGTGCTCCGGCTTGGTGGATGCCGCGAGGTAAACCGCGGGGCGACCGTCGAGCAGATAGAAGCTCCAACCGCCGAACCAACTGCCCACCGAGGCCAGCACCCCGGTGGTTTTGCGCTCGCTGATGTCGATGTCCGCGCTCAGGGTGAACGCGCGGCCACCCAGGCTCGGCGCAGCGCTGCTGTCCACCTGGATACCTTTGCCCCAGTAGACAAAGTCGGTGCGATCCGCGTTCAGCCACTCAAACATCTCTTTGGCCTTCACGAAGCCAAAGCGATCGTCCAACGGCAGCACATTATTACGCCGCGCCTCCGCTAGCCACAGCGCTTGGAGCTCTTTGAGTTTATCCGGATAGTGCGCTGCCAAATCGTCGGCTTGGCTGTAATCCTCCTCGAGATTGAACAGCTGCCAATCGTACTCATCGGCACGGCCTGGGGGCGCCTCCTGCTCCCAGGGTACGCGCCGAGGGATAGTGTTGGCCCACCAGCCCTCATGGTAGATGGCACGGTTTGCCTGGGATTCAAAATACTGCGTGCGATGTTGTTCCGGAGCATCCGCCTCGGTGAAACTGTAACGCAGGCTGACACCGTCAAAGGGCTGCTGGGCAACCCCATCGACGGTCTTTGGTGCCGGCACACCGGCCACCTCCAGAAGAGTCGGGGCAATATCGTTGACATGGGTGAACTGGGAGCGGTTCTCCCCCCGGGCCGCTATCCGCTCCGGCCAGGACACCACCAGGCCATTGCGGGTGCCACCGAGGTGGGAGGCAACCTGCTTGACCCAGGGGAATGGGGTGTTCATCGCCCAGGCCCAGCCCACCGGATAATTTTGGTAGGTGCGTGGGCCACCCATCTCGTCGAGACTGGCCACCAGCCATTCGGTGCTGTCTTTGATGCCGTTGGTAATCTCGCCGATTTCGTTGGTATTGCCACCGGGGCCGGCTTCACCACTGCCGCCGTTGTCGCCGGTGATGAACAGCACCAGGGTGTTATCCAACTGCCCCATGCGCTCCAGCTCATTGACGATGCGGCCGACCTGAGCGTCCTGGTAGGCCACCGTGGCGGTGAATACCTCCATCATTCTCGCCGCTACCCGCCGCTGCTCGGCGGACAGGGAATCCCAGGCGGGGATCTGCCCGGGGCGCGGCGTCAGCACCGCGTCCGCGGGAATCACTCCGGCCGCCTTCTGGCGCGCAAAGGTTTCTTCCCGCATGCGATCCCAGCCCTGGTCGAACCGCCCCTTGAAACGTTCGATCCAGTCGGCCGGTACCTGGTGTGGCGCATGGGGCGTACCTGGAGCGTAGTAGATGAAAAACGGCTTGCCGCTGTGCGCGGCCTGTTGAGTGTGAATCCACTGGACGGCGTCGTCGGTCAGCGCCGAGTCCAGTGTTTTCCCCTCCTCCAGAATGGGCTCTTCCACCCGGCTGGTGTTACGGAAGAGACTGGGATGCCACTGATCGACATCACCACCGACAAAGCCGAAAAAGTACTCGAATCCCCTGCCCGTGGGCCAGCGGTCGAACGGACCCGCGGCGGAGCGTTCCCAGGGGGGAATATTGTGATCCTTGCCAAACATGGCGGTGTTGTAGCCGTTATCCCGCAGGATGCGGGCGATGCTGGCCGCACTTCTCGGAGTCTCGGACCAGTAGCCCGGAAATGGCGAGACGATATCGACGATATTGCCTGTGCGTACCGCGTGGTGGTTGCGCCCGGTCAAGAGCGCCGCCCGAGTGGGCGAACAGATCGCGGCAGTATGGAAACGGTTGTAGCGCAAGCCCTGCCCCGCCAGTTTATCGAGGGTGGGACGCGGCACCGGGCCACCGAAAACATTCGATGTGCCAAAACCTTCGTCATCCGTCATCACCAGCAGGATATTCGGCGCCCCGGCCGGCGCCTGAACCCGCTCGGGCCAGGCCGGATCCGACTCATCCACCACCAACCCAAGATTTCCGGCGTAAGGGGTGTCCGCTATCGGGAGAACGTCCCGAGCTGCCGTGGCCGTGTCATCCCTCGCCTGCGCCACCGGCAGGCACAATCCAAACGCCAACGTCGCGGCCATTACTGATTGCGAAAACCAGCAAGATCGTCTGGTCATACTCTAACTCCTTATCAAGACTTTGACGTTTTCTCAGGCCGGCCCAAGCCGGTACTGATTTATTCTACGAATGCCGTGCAGGTTTACACCTGACGCACTAAGTTCCCAGCAGGACATCCAGTCGCCGTATCTCACCACTGAAGCCACCTTCCCCTTCATAGATATCCGTCACCGGCGTCGCCGTATCAAAACCGATATCGAATGTTTCACTGGTAGGCGCCGGAACCACAATGGTTCGTTCAACACGCCCCTTCGCCACCTCACGATCGTCGATCATGATCCGCACCACACCGCCACCCCGAAGTTCAGTACCGTCGGGCGTGAACTCAAATCCGACGCTGACTTTCCCTGCCGGCACCCTCGCGCTCGATGCGACGCGGAACTGATCCCCCGGATGTGTTGAAACGACATAGTCGACTCGCACCTGGCCATCCTTGAGATAAAAACTCCAGCCGCCAAACCAACTGCCGAAAGCGGCGATGACCCCGTTGGCATCATTTTCTGGAATATCGACCTCGGCGACTACCCGGTAGCTCTTGCCGATAAAGTTGGGGGCCGCACGGGCATCAACCTGAATACCCTTTCCCCAGTAGGTATATCGGGTACGCCCGGTCGCGAGCCATTTGGCCATTTCGACACTGCGGTCGCCCGCATAGCGGTTGTCGACCGGCAGCGCGTTATTACGCCGGGCTTCCCGCAGCCACAAGTCGCGCAATTCACGGAGCTTTTGCGGTTCCTGCGCAGCGAGATCATGCGTTTGGCTATAGTCCTCAGTGAGATTGAATAATTGCCACGGATAGTCTTCAACCCCTGTCTGTGGCGCCATGTACTCCCAAGGCAGTCGCTGGGGAACGGTACTGGCCCACCAACCCTTGTGATATATGGCACGGTTGCCCAGCGATTCAAAGAACTGGGTGTCATGCCGCTCCGGAGCGACAGCATCATCAAAACTGAATGCCATGCTCACGCCATCAACAGGTTGTTGCGTAATGCCGTCCACCGCCACTGGTCTCGCGATGTCAGATACTTCAAGCAATGTCGGATAGACATCGGTGACGCTGGTGAACTGACTGCGTACCTCCCCCCGGCTGCGGATTCCCCGGGGCCAGGAAATCACCAGACCATTGCGACTACTGCCCAGGTGTGAACCGACCTGTTTAGTCCAGGGAAACGGCGTATTCATCGCCAAAGCCCAGCCCGCAGGATAATTTTGGTAGGTCCGGGGCCCGCCCATGGCGTCGAGATTGGCGAGCAGTTGTTCGGTGCTGTCTTCTACGCCGTTGGCAAAGTCACCGATCTCATTGAGAAAACCATCCATACCGCCATCGCCACTGGCACCGTTATCGCCGGTAATCACCATCACCAAAGTATTGTCGAGCTCACCCATCCGTTCCAACTCGGCGATTAACCTGCCGAGTTGCGCATCCTGATAGGCGACCGTTGCGGCAAACACTTCCATCATGCGGGCTGCCGCCCGCCGCTCGTCAGCGGAAAGGGTATCCCAGGCGGGAATTTCTGCGGGGCGAGCTGACAGCCGGGCCTCACCGGGGATCACGCCCATGGCCTTTTGCCGGGCAAAGGTTTCTTCCCGCAGCCGGTCCCAACCTTGGTCGAATTTCCCCTTGAATCGGGCGATCCAGTCGGCGGGCGCCTGGTGAGGCGCGTGGGGCGTGCCAGTGGCAAAGTACATGAAGAACGGTTTGCCGCTGTGAGCCGCGCGTTGCTCGTGAATCCATCGAATAGCCTCGCTTGCCAACAGATGATCCAGAGTTTCTCCTTCCGGGATCGATGACGCCTTCACGCGATTGGTATTCTGATACAACGACGGATTCCATTGATCCGTATCCGCCGCAACGAAACCAAAAAAATATTCAAAGCCCCGGGCATTCGGCCAATGTTCAAAAGGCCCTGCAGCTGACCGCTCCCAGACCGGCACATTGTGTTCCTTGCCGATCATCGCGGTGTTGTAGCCATTATCCCGCAATACCCGGGCAATGCTGGCAGCACTTCTCGGCATGGTCATCCACTGGCCCGGGTATGGAGTGGCAAGCTCCACGGCAGTGCCGGTAGCCACCGCATGGGGATTGCGACCGGTCAGCAGAGCGGCCCTTGCCGGCGAGCAAATCGACTCCACATGAAACCGGTTGTAACGCAGGCCCTGCTCCGCCAGCCTGTCAAGCGTCGGTCGTGGCACTGCGCCCCCAAAGGTGCTGGAAGTACCAAAGCCCTCGTCATCGGTCATGATCAGCAGGATATTGGGCGCACCTGCCGGTGCCTGGATACGTTCCGGCCAGCCCGGAGTGGACTCCTCCGGCACCATGCCCAATCGGCCTTCATAGCGGGAATCCGGCTTTGGCAGTATCTCTTCAGCGGCGATGATGCCATGGGTCTGACTCAAGCCGAGAATCCCGATCATCGCCATTGCACTGAAAAACAGCTTTTTTCTCTTGATCATAATGACTACTGCCACAAAAGCGGGGAAAGCGCGACCTTTCTTATTCCGTATCCAGTCACAGATACCAGCAAGTTATTGGCCGAACCGATAATTAACCTGTAACCCATACATCCGTGGCTCGGCATAGGACAAGGTATGTACGCCTATAGCGGCAGCGGTACTGGATACGGCATAGGGATACTCATCGTCGAATACGTTGCGCATGAAAAAACCGAGATCGACGCCAGTGCCGGCGAAGTCATTCCAGTCCAGACGCAAATTGCTCACCTCATAAGACGGCAGTTCCGCATTGCCAACGAAGTAGGCATCCTGCCAATAATAATCAGCATTGAACACCACCTCGCCACCCAGCGGCTGAAATGGCAAGACCCAGCGCAGCGCCACGGTGGTCGCCCACTTCGGCGAGGCCGGATCGAATGAAGGGCCCTGCAATCCAGGCACCGGAGGCAAGGACAGCTCATTGATTTTCTGATGGACATAGGCTGTGGTATTACTCACCATCAACGAGTCCAGCAACTCCACCATCAGTTCAGTTTCGAAGCCACTGAGAGTGCGCTTGCCGGTATTGATGCCGACAGCATTAGAGAGCGGTGCGCTCGGATCGCTG
>JBAZCN010000187.1:0-5647 GCA_041655035.1 Porticoccaceae bacterium
GCATGGGCAAGCCGTGAGCGCGATGTGCCGGCAATCAGCGCGCCGAAGCTGCCTCCCCCTAACACTCGCGCCGGACCTTTTCAGCGCGCTGCCTGCGCACTTCCTTGGGATCGGCAAGCAGCGGGCGGTAGACCTCCACCCGGTCGCCGGGCTGGAGCACGTAGGCCTCCGGCGGCGCCAGGCCCTTGCTGCCGAGCACCTGGCCAAAAATGCCCAGCGCTGCGCCGGCAACGTCGACCTCGGGAAACTCGGCAGCAATGTCCGACAGCATCAACGCCTGTCGCGCCGTAGTGCCCAACGGCACGCGGAGAGACACGATGCGCTGCCTGGCGGGCAACGCACAGGCCACTTCCACGGCGATCTCGCCGGCACTGCTCATGATGTCTTCCTATAGATGATGGCCGCCCTGGCGCTGAACGCCGCCACCAGGTTATTGGCTACCCCCGCAAAGAGGCTGGTGGCGGCAACCCCCAACAAGCCATTGTTGGCTTCGAAATCGAGATCGAGACTGACCTTGCAGGCCTGCGCCGACAGCGGCTTGAAGCGCCAGGCACCGCGCAGCTGCCTGAACGGCCCGCTGTGCAGTTCCATGGCAATTTCCTCGAACGGCCTCAGAACGTTGCGGGTGGTAAAACTGTAGCTCACCCCTTTTTTGCGCAGATCGAGCCGCGCCACCATGAAATCGTCACCGCGTTCGAGCACCTCGGCACCGCTGCACCCTTCCATATAGGCAGGATAGGCCTCGACATCGTTGACGAGATTGTACATCTCCTCAGCGGAATGCAGCACCAGGGCGCTGCGCTGGATGGTAGTGAGCATATTCAGGTCAGCTTGCTGTAAATGCCAAAGACAAAAATACCGACAATCGCTGCCGGCGACACATAGCGCAACAGCCAGTACCACAGGGCCAACAAGTGCGGCGCCCGGTCGCTGAGGGCAGCGATCGCCACCTCCCTTTTCAGTTTCCAACCGGCAAAAAGAGCGATGAACAACCCGGTCAGCGGCAGCATCACGCTGGCCGTCACAAAATCGATGATGTCGAAAAAGGTATTCCCCGCGAGGGTGTAATCCTGCCACAGATTGAAGGACAACACCGTGCCGAGACCCAGCACCCAGGCGATGATGCCGAGCAGCAGGTTGGCGCTGAAGCGGTTGAAGCCCTTGGATTCGATCAACCAGGCCACCGCCGGCTCGATCAGGGAAATCGCCGAACTCCAGGCCGCCAGGGTGACCAGGACAAAAAACAGCGCCCCGAAAAACAATCCTCCGGGCATATTGCCAAAAATCACCGGTAAGGTCTGGAACATCAGGCTGGGGCCCGCACCGGGCTCCATGCCAGGAATCGCAAACACCATGGAAAACACCACGATGCCGGCCATCAGTGACACCAGGGTGTCGAAGAAGGCGATGGTCGCCACCGATTTGCCGATGGGCGCATTCTCGGGCATATAAGCCCCATAGGCCATGATCGCCCCCATGCCGAGACTCAAGCTGAAAAAGGCATGCCCCAGGGCCTCCAGCACACCGACCCAACTGAGATTGTCGAAACGGAGATTGAACATGAAAGCCATGCCCGCGGTGAAATTCCCGCGGCTTGCGCCGTAAAACAACAGCGCTACCAGCAGCAGGAACAGCAATGGCATCATGATTCGCACCGCCACTCCCAGCCCGCGGGTGACGCCGCCGATCACCACCCCCATGGTCAAGCCGAGAAATATCGTCTGCCACAGTATCAGCCGCCCGGGATCGCCCAGCAACTCTGCGAACCGCGCGGCGGAGTCATAGCCGCTGGCGCCCTGCAACCTGCCGCTGGCCATTTCGAGGATATAGTCGAGGGCCCAGCCACCGATGACCGCGTAATACGACAGGATCAGTATGCCCACCACCGCACCGACCCAGCCGACACCGCTCCACATCGGCGACACACCGGCCTCGCGGGTGAGACTGCGCATCGTGTTGATGGGGCTCATACCCCCTTTGCGGCCGAGCATCACTTCGGCCATCATCACCGGCACCCCCACCAGCAGGATGCAACACAGGTAAACGAGCACGAAGGCGCCGCCGCCGTTTTCACCGGCGATGTATGGAAACTTCCAGATATTACCAAGGCCGACAGCCGAGCCGGTCGCCGCAAGGATGAAGGTCCAACGGCTCGACCAGGTTCCATGGCGGTGCCGGTTTTCATCACTCATGACCCAATCCCCTGATTTTTTTCGATTGTACCCCGCCGTTCTCCGCCGGCAAAACTGGCGATGACTGTAGGAAGTCCGGGAGCAAGGCCCTATAATCGGCGCCATGTCGAAGAAACCAAACAAACAGCACACCGGCTCCACCACCATCGCCCAGAACAAGCGCGCCCGCCATGACTACTTCATCGAAGAGCGGTTCGAGGCGGGCGTCTCCCTGCAGGGCTGGGAAGTGAAGAGCCTGCGGGCGGGCAAGGCCCAGCTCACGGACAGCTATGTCATCTTCAAGGACGGCGAGGCACTGTTGCTGGGCGCC
Source organism: Porticoccaceae bacterium (assembly GCA_041655035.1). Lineage (GTDB taxonomy): Bacteria > Pseudomonadota > Gammaproteobacteria > Pseudomonadales > Porticoccaceae > NAT127. The sequence continues at coordinate 2,503 of JBAZCN010000187.1, forward strand.
CAGGTCACCCCGCTGGCAACCGCCTCCACCCACTTCGTGACCGACCCCACCCGCACCCGCAAACTGCTGCTCAACCGCCGCGAGATCGATAAGATCGCCGGTGCCGTGCAGGCCAAGGGCTACACCTGCGTGGCGCTGTCGCTGTACTGGAAAAAGCACATGGTCAAGTGCGAGATCGCCCTCGCCAAGGGCAAGGCCGACTACGACAAGCGCGAGACCCTGAAGGAGCGCGACTGGCAGCGGCAAAAGCAGCGGTTGATGCGGCACTCCTCATAGACGGGCGTGCCGGCGGTTCTCCCGCCACCCGCCTCCTCGCCGGTGTGCTCCGCCACCGGCAACTTATTTGACCACCAAGATCAAGGCCGGCCATTGAAATATGGTAGTATGGCCCCATCTAGAAGATATCCCGGGTCGTTGCCGGGGATTCTAGTGAAGGACCGAACATCGGGGGCGCTTTGGATTCGACGCCGGTTACAAACCCCGAGGTGCATGCCGAGATGGCGACGAATCTCGTAAATCCCAAGTCGCAAACTTATAGTTGCCAACGACGACAACTACGCACTCGCTGCTTAATACCCAGTAGGGTGCCGTCTGACCGGAGCCGTGCTTATGCGTCCGGAGCTGGAACTCCCTCGGGGGTGAAAGCGCTCAGGCGTCGACTCTCATAAGCTCGCAACAAAGCTCGTCCGGGGTGGAGTTGCTAAAACCTTACCGGAATCGCAGTCGGTCTTCCCTGCCCATCGGGTAGCCGCCTGTTAAATCCAAAGATGTGGATAAGCATGTAGAGCCGAAGGCAGAGGGCTGGCGGACAGGGGTTCAACTCCCCTCGCCTCCACCAATTCAAAGTCCAGCAACATCCCAGAAGGACCACAAAGCCCCGTAACTCGGGGCTTTTTTATTGCCAGTTTGTCCAATAGCGTCCTAGAATACCCCCAGACATCCACCCATCCATGGGGGTACCTTCGGGGGTATTTCGATACCCCCACGAAGCGATACCCCCAAAAAGGAGGTACCCCATGCCGCTGACGGACGCCAAGGCCAGAGCTTCAAAGCCTGCCGAAAAGGACTACAAGCTGGCCGACGAGAAAGGACTGTACCTGCTGGTAAAAAAGTCGGGAGGCCGTCTGTGGCGGCTCAAGTACCGGATGGGTGGCAAGGAGAAACTGCTGGCGCTGGGGGTGTACCCGGATGTATCCCTCGCCCAGGCACGGCAAGCCCGCGATGAGGCCCGCACCTTGCTGACCCAAGGGATAGATCCCGGCCAGCACAAAAAGGCCACCAAGGCCGCAAGGGAGGACGCAGCGGCCAACAGCTTCGAGGTGGTCGCCCGCGAATGGCTCGACAAGCGGGGGAGGAAATCCGAGAGTGGGGATACCCGGCTTCGCGCCCTGCTGGAGAAAGACCTATTCCCCAGGCTGGGCAGCCGCCCCGTTGGCGACATCACCCCACCCGAACTTTTGCAGGTATTGCGCCGCATCGAGGCCCGTGGAGCCATCGAGACCGCCCACAGAGCCAAGCAATACGCCGGGCAGGTATTCCGCTACGCCGTGGCCACAGGCCGGGCAGGGCGCGATCCTAGCACCGACCTGAAGGGCGCGCTGAAGTCGCCCACCAAGACCCACTTCCCCGCCATCACCGATCCCGCCGAAGTAGGCCGCCTACTGGTGGTGGTCCACGAATATCAAGGGACGCCAACTGTCATGGCCGCCCTCAAGTTGTCCCCTCTGCTGTTCTGCCGCCCCGGCGAATTGCGGCAATTGGAGTGGACCGAAGTGAACTTTGGTGATGAACGTATCGAGCTGCCCGCCCACAAAATGAAAACCAAGGAGCCGCACATTATCCCCTTGAGCACCCAGGCCCTGGAGATTTTGCAGGAACTGTACCAACTCACAGGACGCGGCAGATACGTTTTTCCGTCTGCCCGAGGTGGTAGCCGCCCCTTATCGGAAAATGGCGTCAGGACCGCCCTGCGCACCATGGGTTACACCAATGAGCAAATGACACCCCACGGCTTCCGGGCTATGGCGCGCACTCTGCTGGATGAAGTGCTGGGCTTTCCTGTGGACTGGATAGAACACCAGCTTGCCCACGCCGTCAGGGATGCTAATGGCCGGGCCTACAACCGCACCCGCCACCTGGAGCAGCGCCGCAAGATGATGCAGAAATGGGCCGACTATCTGGACAACCTGAAAGCCCAGGCGATGGCGGGCAATGTTGTTGTCGGCAATTTTGCCGGCGGTTCTCGGCAGGGATGACTACCAATGGACTCTGTCGTTTTTGATGAAGCGGTTTCCTTTGCCTCGCAACAGTTTGAATTCAAAAAAATTTATCTTGCAGAGATTTTTGAACACCCACACCTTGTGCAGATACCCGACAACTCGGAAATACTTGCCTCGCTAGAAAAAGCCGCCCGTGATCCTGGTTATTGCGATACGAAAGCTTTTGACATCCTGAAGTCAATGGCAGGCGATTTTTTGCTGCGGGGTGGTTTTTGTTTTGGTCGCCACGGGGAAAAATTCCCATGTATGACTGGCTTGCGACTTTCGCGGGAGAGGTATTGGAGGGCGGGCGACCAAGACCACCATCTCGGCGCGGCCCTGATAAATATAAAAACTTTTTCAGAGATTTCGCTCTAGCGAGCACTATCGGCGAAGTGGCAAAAAAATATAATCTTCCAAGGTACACCAACAACGAATTATCCAATAAGCATACGGCGGCAGAAATCGTTGCTAAAGCGACAGGGGTTAGCCTGGATGTGGCAATAAACGCCTACAAATCTCACTCGGGGGTAAAATAACGAACGAAATTCCACCCCAAGATAACGCAAATTTAAGCCCGTATCGTTCGAGCCATGTATCCAACAACGGCCAAAGGAGGCCCGGAACATGGCAAAGATACCCGACCCCAGCAATACCCTGATCCGTCTGCCTGAAGTCCAGGCAATCGTCCCCTACAGCCGGAGCATGATTTACCGCCTGGTCGCCCGAGGGGAGTTCCCTGCCCCCGTAAAACTTGGCTCTGACCTGCCCGGGGATTTTCGGACCAGCTAAAACTTGAGAGGATGGCTTCCTGACAAGAGAGGAAGTCATGAAGAAGGGTCGTTTCAGCGAAGAACAAATGGTCAAGCTGCTGCAGGAGGCTGACC
>JBAZCN010000188.1:0-5481 GCA_041655035.1 Porticoccaceae bacterium
GCCAGCTCGACGACCTCGACCTGGAAAGTGCCGGCGCCGGCGCCGCTGCCCGCGGTGGCGCCCAGGGCGCTGCCGGTAACCGTGCTCTTGACTCCCTTGAAAGCCTCCGCCTCACTGAGCTTGCCCGCCGCCGCCTGGAACTGGGTAAGCGCGCTCTTGAGCTTGCCGTAGGAGGATATCTTTGCCTCGTAACTGTTCTTCTGCTGGGTGAGTGGCGCCAGCTTGTGGCGTTCGGCAACTTCCAGCTCGTCGAGCAGACCGTTGAGATCGAGCCCCGAACCGATACCCAGGGCGCTGATTGTGGCCATTACGTTCCCTCATCGTTGATCACTATTGTCGCCCACCCGAGCGGCACCCAATGTGCCGAAAAGAGTGGCTAACCATCGCTTAACCCTTTTATCGGCCCGCGCCACCGGCACTTTAGCCGCGCGTGGCGGCGGAGGCGGGTATTGGCACGTTTCCATAGGGTGTGCCGACGGCAGGAGGCGCACCGCCGCAACACGGTGCGCTTCATACTTCAGTGCACCCTATGGGATATCACCACAGCGGCGAACCCGCCTCGACGGCAAGCAGCGGCACAAGCCATAGGGTGTGCCGACGACAGGAGGCGCACCAGGCGTACCGCCGCAACCCGGTGCGCTTCATTCTTCAGCACACCCTATGGGATATCACCACAGCGGCGAACCCGCCTCGACGGCAAGTAGCGGCACAAGCCATAGGGTGTGCCGACGGCAGGAGGCGCACCGGGTGGACCGCCGCAACCCGGCGCGCTTCATTCTTCAGCGCACCCTATGGGACCTCGCCACAGCGGCGAACCCGCCTCGACGGCAAGTAGTGGCACAAACCATAGGGTGTGCCGACGCCAGGAGGCGCACCGGGCGTACCGCCGCAACACGGTGCGCTTCATTCTTCAGCGCACCCTATGGGATCTCATAGGCAAATTTACTCTTCAGCAGCTTCCAATCCCGCCGCCACCGGCGCCCCAAGCGCCGCGAGATCCCGCCCCCTGACCACCGCGCCGGCGCCCGGCGCCTCTCCAGCCCTGGCGAGTTGCACCTCGACAGGCTGCCGATCGTCGTCCAGGCGCAACACCCAGGCCAGTTCGCCGCCCGGATAGCGCACCAGGGTGCCTACCGGCAGCGCCCCGAAGTGCTGTCGGTAGGCCTCGATCCAGTGCCGCTCATAAGCACCATCGCGGGCCAGCAGGTAGGCGTACACCGCTGCGATGTCCATCGCCTCGCCATCCCCGCGACGGCGGCCGAGGGCGTCGACCGCATCCACCACCGCCATCAACCGCGCCAATTGGTGCAGTTCGCCACTGGTTCGCCCCCGCGGATAACCGCTGCCGTCGAGCCGCTCATTGACATCGCGCACCACCGAGCGCGTCACCGCGCCGGACAACCAGCGGCAGGCCGCCAGCCGCTCGATCATCAGTTCTTCGGCACTGCGCTGCTCTCCACGACTGCGCGGCATATCGACGGACGGCGCCGACAGATCGCCGTCGGCCAGCAGCGCCCTGCCGAGCTCATGCACCATCGCGCTGGCCATCATCGCCTTGCGCAGGGCCCGCGAAGGGCGCTGCTGGTCGGAGATATCCACCAACCGCACCGCTACCGCCAGGCAGTGGCGGAACAGCGGCGGCTGGTCGTGCAACTGCGCGGTGGCGAACAGCAGCGCCTCGCGGTCTTCGTCGAGCAACGCCAGCAGCCGGTCGGCGTGGCGCGACAACTGCGCGGAATCGATCCCGCCGCCACGCCGCAAGGTCATCAGCTGCACCCCCAGGTGCTCCGCCACATTGGCCAGCCGCCGCATCATACGGTTGCCCGGCCGGTCACCGGCGACCGGCGTCTCGCGCCGCGCCGGCGGACCAATGAACAGCGGCGAGGGCTGCAGCGCCTCGCTCTCCCCGTGGAGATAGCGCGCCGCCTCGCGCTCTACCTCCCGCACCAGAACCCACAGCTGGCGATCCTGCGCGGCGCTGATCTCGTCGAACTGCAGCCCGGCCTGGATCACCCCCTGCTCGCTGCCGACATCCAGGCGCCGCAACCGGGCGCGCAACGCCAGTGAAGTACCATCGGGAAATTGCAGCATCAACTGCAGCGGCGCCAGCCCGTCGCCAATCAGTGTCGCCGCGCCCAGCGGCAGCATGGCGAGACAACCCCCGAGGGACAGGTTCTTCAGACCGCCCACCACCTGCACTCCGTTGTGGCCGGTAACCACCACCGTCGCCGCCATGCCGAGTCGCAACTCGGCGCGAAAACTCTCCCGCCGCTGCAGGATATCGAACGCCCGCGGATAGGGGCAGAAGCCGTGAATCGCGCCGCCCGCCTCGCGATAGCCGCTCATCGTCAACTCGCAGCTGCGCAGCACGTCGCCCTGGCTGTGGGCCAGCAGGTTGAAGCTCTGCCCGCGCTTGAGCTCGGCCAGCACCTCGCGGGCCGAGCCGATATCCACCAGCAGCCACTCGCCGGGCTGCGCCGCGGTGATCACCACCGGGCGCCCGGTACAGCCCGGCCGCGCCAGCAGCAGCGAGGCGCCAGCCGGGCCCATCAGCTTCTCCAGGCACTGCGCCACCGCCTCGGGGTTGTCCACCCGGGTAACCGACACATCTCTTTCGTGCTGCTCCATGATCCAGGCGCCTCGCAACGGTGACCGACTATTCTTCAAAACCCATTTACAACAACAGCCGGCGCAACGAAATCCGGCGCAACTCTGACCAGAATTATCGGCGCCAGTCGCTCCCGCTTTAATTTATTGCCGGCGCCGGCAAGGGGAGACGAAAAAGGTGGCGAAACCGGAGAAAGGAACAAGGGGAGCAATACACGAGATTGCCGCCCCCCTAAAGCTGCCGCGCAAAGCGCCGATAACTGGCATAACGGCGACACAGCCGTTGCGCGGATGAGGCGACATCACATCGACAACCCAGCCGCGGATGGTTACCAACAACCTACAAAGGACTATCACCATGTCAGTCATCAATACCAACATCACTTCTCTGATCGCACAGGGCAACCTGGGCAAGAGCCAATCAGCTCTGCAAACCTCCATGGAGCGCCTGTCCTCCGGCCTGCGCATCAACAGCGCCAAGGATGATGCGGCTGGCCAGGCTATTGCCAACCGTATGACCGCCCAGATCACTGGTCTGAACCAGGCTCAGCGCAACGCCAACGACGGTATTTCCATTGCCCAGACCGCTGAAGGTTCCTTGAACCAGGTCAATGATAACTTGCAGCGTATTCGGGAGCTGGCCGTCCAAGCCGCCAACGGCACCAACTCTCCTGACGATCTGCAGTCCATTCAGGATGAGATTGATCAACGCCTGGAAGAAATTGATCGCATCTCTGCTGAAACCAACTTCAATGGCGTTAAAGTGCTGGCCAGCGATCAAGGACTGACTATTCAGGTGGGCGCTAACGACAACGAGACCATCACTGTCAACCTGAAAGAAATCAACCGTGAAACCCTCGGCCTTGCGCACCTCGACGTTCGAGGCAGCATTGCCTCCGGTTCACTGTCAGAAGTCGCGGGCCCTCTGGTAGCAGCACAAGAAGCTACAACGGCTAAAACGGTAGCCCTTGACTTCCAGGGCGCAGCCGCTCCGACAGTCGACTTCGTGGTGGGTGACGATGGTGCTCTGTACGCCCAGGTCGGCACCGATCTATTTGCAGCGACCTATGATGCTGATACACACACTGTTTCTTACGATACAGATGGCACTGCAGCTGGTGCCACGGCTACAAGCACAACCACCTTTGTCAATGGCGGCACGCTGGTCGAGCTGTCTGATCTGGGCGATGCGGTTCATGACAATGCCGCGCCTGATCCTAGCTTCGAAGTACACCAAAATGACACCACTGGCGCCTTGGTGATCTCCGATGGAACGGACACTTGGACCGTTGGATCAGGTGGCACCACAATTGACCTTGAAACAGGTGTAGTCACTCTCGGAACCGCAGACGCAACAGCCGTAGACACTACGACAGGTTATACACAAGTCACTAATGACGATGTTCTGACTGTGCCTGGAACTGCCGCGGTAGCCGCGGTAGAGGCTGATCTGGCCGACGTGGATGACGCGTTGGATGGCGATAACACTCTTCTCGTGGGCGAAGACGGTGCCTACTTCATCAGAAATGAAGCCGCCGATGGTAATATCACTTACTACTCAGCGACCGTTGATGATACCGATGGCAGTGTTACCTTGGGTGCCCGTGCAAACGTTGACCCTCTGTCCACGCTGGACGCCGCTCTGAACCAGGTCGACAGCCTGCGCTCCGAGCTCGGCGCCGTTCAAAACCGCTTCGAAGACGCCATCAACAACCTCAACACCAACGCCACCAACCTGAGCGCTGCCCGTTCGCGCATCGAAGATGCCGACTACGCTGTGGAAGTAGCCAATATGACTCGCGCGCAGATCCTGCAACAGGCTGGCGTATCTGTTTTGGCCCAGGCCAACCAGGTTCCGCAGACCGTGCTGTCCCTGCTGCGTTAATGGCGCAACCCCCACTCCGCTGGGTTCAACGGGCGCCCTTGTGGCGCCCTTTTTTCTAAAGGATCGAGGCTATGGAATGCATCCCTGCCCGTAATATCGCCGATGAGATCGACCGGTCGCTGGACGATACTCTGGCATTGATGAGGCGGTTTGAGGACGCTGGCATGACCACTGCGATGAAAGAGGACTATCTGGTGCTTTACGATATCTATAACCGGCTGCAGGAGCAGAAGGGGAATATTCGGGATATCGAACACCGCGCCGCGTCTTGAGCTTGTAGCATGAGTGTAGTGCAGCAATATCCATTCTGAGCACTGACAGGCGAGAAATATGAAAGGATCCAATCCGCCCTCAAACGCCGAGCCAGGCATTACTTTTTACTTATCGCAGCATCGTAAAAAATACCTTTTACTGAGAGACAATCATGGAAATGGAAAATTTTCACCATGGATTCCATGGCCTTAATGATGAAAGATCTATAAATAGAAAATTTAAAAGGTATACCTTCTAATGTTGTTAATGAGGTCAATTTGGCTTCATTAACATGCTGTTAGACCTTAATTCCAGCAACAGGGGGATCTTGTGGATTCAATCGCAGCACTAACGGGGGTAGCCATTGGGTCGGCTGTTCTGGTGACAATCGTCTTGAGCTTCTTCTACACCAAGAAGACTAGCGTTGCTGCAATGCGAATCGCCGCACTTGAAGCAAACGCAAACGAGCACCAGAAGGAGATTCACAGGCTTGAAGCAGCGCATCTGAAGGCTAAGAACGACCTCGAAAAATATCGTTTATGATTTCTTTTTAGAAAAATAATAATAAAAGGATCATAAATGATATATCAATAGGGAAGTGACATAGCACAAATGACGACCATGGCTCACGACCAACGGTCGCCACCCCGGACGCGCGACGGGATGGGCTCCGTCGATTTTGCTATAATGCCGCCCTTATCTTTCCCATCCAAAGTGTCCCTCTGCATCCCTTGCAC
>JBAZCN010000189.1:0-5436 GCA_041655035.1 Porticoccaceae bacterium
ATCTTCGTCGGCGTCGGCCACCGGCCGACGCCGGGGTTTTTCCCAGGGATAGAGCGACATTTCACCCACCGGGCGGGTCTTGAAGCGGCGGTGCGCCCACAGGTACTGGTCGGGCTGGCGGCGGATAAAGGTCTCCACCAAGGCATTGATGCGAGTGGCGTCGGCCAGATCGTCACCCGTCGGGAACTGCTCCAGCGGCGGATGGATGACCACCCGATAACCCTGGCTGCCGGGCAACCGCTGGTGGGTAAACGGCAGCACCCTGGCCTGACCCAACTGGGCAAAGCGCGCGGTGGCGGTGACGCTGGCCGCGGGGATGCCAAAAAAAGGCGCGAACACGCACTGGCTGCGGCCGTAATCCTGATCCGGGGCGTACCAGATCACTCGTCCTTTGCGCAGCGCCCGGGCGACGCCCCGGGCATCCTTGCGGGTATAGACCTCCGACGCCTTGCTGCGCGCCAGCCGGCCCCGGCGCTGGACGTAATCGTACACGGCGTTGTTGTGGGACCGGTACATGCCGTCGATGGGGTAGAACCTGCCCACCGCCTGGGCGCCCACTTCCAGGGTGGTGTAATGGATGGCCATCAGCAGCGCGCCCTGGCCCGCCAGATTATCGATATGTTCCAGACCTTCGACGCTGACCAGCCGGTCGAAGCGGCGCGCCGGCGCCCACCAGGCGAACGGCACTTCGAACAGGGCGATGCCGTAGCTGGCAAAATTGCGCCGCACCAGGGCATTGCGCTCGGCAGCCGACAACTCGGGAAAACACAGCTCGATATTGCGCTCGACGATCTTGCGCCGCTCGCCACCGACCCGGTAGAACAGCCCGCCCAAGGCGCCGCCCAGCGCCAGCAGCGCCCCGAAGGGCAGTTGCGCCAGCAGCCACCACAGCCCCATTCCCAACCAGATCAGCCAGTAGCGGGGGTGCAGCAGGGCGCGAGAGAATTCAACGGGAGGCATGGCTACCGGGTGCGTATTGCCCGCCCTGTTGCGGGTCGTCGATGAATGTCCAGTGCTCCTCGCCGAAGGCCCAGTGATTGGCGATGGTCTTGAGCGCGCGGCCCTCGCGCTCCAGCTTGAGCAGGTGCGCCCACAGGGAATAGCGCGCCACCTTGTGCAGGATCGGGTCGACATCGTCGTAGACCAGGGGCAGCAGGCTGTCGAGGCTGGCTTCGCCGAGCCGGGTCATGGCGCCGATGACTTTCAGCTCCCGGTAGTGGCGATGCTTGATCAGCTTGTTGATTTCCACCGCCGGCCGGGTGATCAGTTCGCCGTGGGCGGGGGCGATGGTCCGGATCGGGTATTCTCTCAGCAATGCCAGCGAATCGAGGAAATCCTTGAGATCTCCCGACGGCGGAATGATCACCACGCTCACCCCTTCCATGATGTGGTCGCCGGCCAGCAGCAGTTCCTCGTCGCGCAACAGATAGCAGAAGTGGTTGCCGATATGGCCCGGCGTGAACAGAGCCTCCAGGGTGAACTCGCCGCAGACCAGCAGGTCGCCGTGGATGACGTCCCGGTCGACCGCGAAGGTCGTGTCCTGATGGCCGTCGTCCGGATGCAGCCGGCAGCCAATGGCGGTAGCGCCGGTGGCGGCGATGATGGCCTGTGCCGCCGGCGAGTGATCCGGATGGGTATGGGTGACCAGCACCCAGCGGATGCGTTCGCCCGCCTCCGCCAGGATCGCATCCACGTGGCTGTCGATCAGCGGCCCCGGATCGACCACCGCCACCTGTTCGCGCCCCACCAGGTAGGTGTTGGTGCCGGCGCCGGTCATCCGCCCGCCGTTGGGGGCGGTGATGCGGCGCACCAGGGGTGACAGAGTGTAGACCCTTCCGGGAACGATGGTCGGTTCGGGCAGCGCCACGGGCGATCAGACCAGTTGCGGAATGGGTACTACCGGATCGACGTCGGCATCGTAATCGACACCGTCGACCTCGAAGCCGAACAGGCGCAGAAACTCCTGTTTGTAGCCGGCGAAATCGGTGAGCTCGTAGAGGTTCCCGGTGGTCACCTTCGCCCAGGCGTCGGCCACCGCGGCCTGGATTTCGGGGCGCAGCTCCAACTCGTCGACCCGCAACCGCCCCTCGTCGTCGGTGCGCGGCGCAGCGCTGTAGAGGCATTCGCTGAACAGCCGGTAGAGCTGCTCGATACAACCCTCGTGACTGCCATCGGCCTTCATCACCTTGAACAGCAGCGACAAGTAGAGCGGCATGATGGGAATCGCGGAACTGGCCTGGGTGACCACCGCCTTGAGCACCGACACCCGGGCATCACCGCCCCTCTCGGCCAGCCTGGCGCGGATATCGACCACCCGGGTGTCGAGGTCTTTCTTCGCCCGGCCGATGGTGCCATCCCAGTAGATGTCCCAGGTGATCTGTTCGCCGATATAGGTAAAGGCGGTGGTTTTGGCGCCCTCGGCAAGCACGCCGGCGGCATCCAGTGCGTCGATCCACAGCTGCCAGTCCTCGCCACCCATCACCGCCACGGTGTTGGCGATGTCCTGCTCGCTGGCGGCCTCGAGGGTCAGCTCCTGGATCTGCTCCTTGTCGGTGTTGATGCCCCGCTGGGTTACCGCCTTGCCGATGGGTTTGAGGGTCGAAGTGAAGATCTCGCCGGTCTTGGGATGCTGGCGGCGCGGCGCCGCCAGGCTGTAGACCACCAGGTCGACCTGGCCCAGGTCACGCTTGATCAGGTCGATGGTCTTGTTCTTGATCTCGTCGGAAAAGGCGTCGCCATTGATGCTCCTGGCATACAGCCCCTCCTCCTCGGCGCACTTGTGGAAGGCGGCGGAATTGTACCAGCCGGCGGTGCCGGGCTTGTTGTCGGCCCCCTCCTTCTCGAAGAAGATGCCGATGGTGGCGGCGCCGCAGCCAAAGGCGGAGGTGATCCGGGCCGCCAGCCCGTAGCCGGTCGATGCGCCGATCACCAGCACCCGCCGCGGCCCCCCGGCCACCGCAGGCTGCGACTTGACATAGGCGATCTGCTGGCGGACGTTTCGCTCACAACCCACGGGATGGGTGGTGATACACATGAAACCGCGCACTCTGGGCTTGATGATCATTGCAACTCCGTTCTCGACTGTATCGGGTTCTGGCGATGCCCGCCGGGCTGGCCACACGCCTCGGGGCGCCGTAGGGGCGCAATGATAACCCGAAGGAGCGGCCCGACTCCACGCCGGTCAGCGGGCCGCCATGGCGCTTTGCACCAGCACCAGGGTATAGGCCGCGAAGCATGCCAGCAGCAGCGCTCCCTCGATGCGGTTGATCCGCCCCTGGCGGCGGAACCCATAACCGAGCGCGAACAACGCCAGTGTCAGCCCCAGCATCACCACCCAGTCGCGCTGTACTATCACCTGTTCCACCGGCAGTGGGTTGATGCTCGCGGCGACACCCACCACCGCCAGGGTGTTGAACAGGTTGGAGCCGATGATGTTGCCGAGGGCGATATCGTGCTCGCCTTTGCCGATGGCCACCAGCGACGAGGCCAGCTCCGGCAGCGACGTGCCCACCGCGACGATCGTCAGGCCGATGACCAGGTCGCTGATCCCCAGGACATGAGCGATCTCCACCGCCCCCCACACCAACAGCCGGGAACTGGCGATCAACAGCGTCAATCCGACCACCAGCCAGATGACGGCGGCTTTCAGCGGCATCGTCTGGCCGCCGAGTTCCCGCGACATTTCCGCGGCCAGCGGATCCTCGCGCCCCCGCACACCCTGGTGGATGGTCCAGCCCATGACCAACATGAACGCCCCGAGCAAAACCAGGGCATCGAGGCGATCGAGCATCCCGTCATGCAACTGCCAGCCGGCCAACAGCGTCACCAGTGTCAGCACCGGCAGTTCGTTGCGCAACACCCGCGAATCCACCACGATCGGCCGGATCACCGCCACCAGTCCCAGGATCAGCGCGATATTGGTGATATTCGAGCCATAGGCGTTGCCGAGGGCGATGCCGGCGTTGCCCTGGCTCGCCGCCATCGCGGAAACCATCATTTCCGGCGCCGAGGTACCGAAGCCGACGATCACCATGCCGATCAGCAGTGGCGGCATTCCCAGGCGGTTGGCGCTGGCGGCGGCGCCGCTCACGAAGCGATCCGCTCCCCAGACCAGCACGATCAGGCCCCCGGCGATCGCCGCGACGGCAAGCAACATGGCTCCTCCTCTTGGTCGATACCGACAATCGCCCCACCACGCCGACAGGCGTCGGCAGGCAGCGGCGGCGTGTTCACCAGACGATGCCGGAACAGGTCCGAAACAGGAATTGTAGTGCGCTCCCGGGACATTCGACAGCGCGCGGGCCACTACAGGCTTGCCAGATCCCTCGCACTCCCACTAAAATGCTAATAGTTCTCATTAGCTGCCGACTCCTCCCGGTGCCCGGCCAATCCACAGGAGGGCGCCATGACGGTCGCCGACCCAGCTTTGCAACAGCCTGCTTTGCAACAGCCAGTTTCGCAACAGGAAGTTCACGCCCTGTACAAAGACCATCACGGTTGGCTGTACCGCTGGCTGCGCCGCAAACTGGGCTGCTCCGACAATGCCGCCGATCTCGCCCACGACACGTTCCTCCGCATCATGGCGTCGCGGCGCCTGCCCTCGCAGCTGGGCGGCGAACCCCGCGCCCTGCTCACGCATATCGCCAAAGGGCTGGTCATCGACCACTGGCGGCGCCAGGAGGTGGAGCGCGCCTACCTGGAGGCCCTGGCCCTGCTGCCGGAACCCGAGGCGCCCTCACCCGAAACCCGGCTGCTGATCCTCGAAGCGCTGCAACGCATCGAGACCATGCTCCGCGACCTGCCGGCGCGCACCCGCGCCATCTTCCTGCTGGCCCAGCTCGACGGCCTGACCTACCAGCAGATCGCCGACCAGCTCGGCACCTCGCTGATCACCGTCAAGCGACATATGCGCACCGCCTTCGCCGCCTGTCTGGCGCTGGCGTGAGGCACCGGGAATCCGCGGCATGACGGCGACGGTCCCGCTGCCCCCGCCCGATATCGGCCAGGCGATCCTGCTGGAAGCCGCCGACTGGCTGGTGCTGCTCCAGTCCGGCGAAGCCACCGACCGCGATCTCGCCAACCTGGCGCGCTGGCGCCAGCGCAGCTCCGCCCATGAGGCCGCCTGGCAGCGCGCCGAGACCATGCTCGATACTTTCCGCCAGGTACCGCCGAAACTCGGTCGCGACACCCTCGACCGCCTGGGCAGCCCCGCCCGCCGCCAGGCGCTGCGCAACCTCGCACTGCTGGCACTCGCCGCGCCCGCCGCCTACCTCGGCTGGCGCCATTCGCCCTGGCGCGAGTGGACCGCCAACCTGCATACCGGCACCGGCGAACAGCAAAACATCGACCTCGCCGACGGCACCCGCCTGGTGCTCAACACCGCCAGCGCCGTCGATGTCGCCTTCACCGCCACCGAGCGCCGCCTCACCCTGCTGG
>JBAZCN010000190.1:0-5400 GCA_041655035.1 Porticoccaceae bacterium
GGATCAGGAGCCCATGAGTCCGCGCTTCCATTTTTTCGCCATTTCGGGCCAGATATTACTGGATTGTTTACGTCGGACGCGGGCGCCTTCGGCATCAAGGCCGTAGTTGTCCTAAAGCTGATCGAAGCACCACGCGAGTACCAATGCCTGTCGTACGCATTCGATAACCTGAAGGACGCGCTTGCCGCTCAAGCCGACATCGCTAGGCTTCAAGTCGCGTCGGACTGTTACTGCTTTGATCCATTCAATAATGCCGATTTTGAACGCAAGGGCGTTACCTTTGAAGAGAGTTTATCTCTGGCTGCCAAGGTGGCGCGCCGCAATGGAATCCAGGGCGTCAAGGAATTGGCAAAAATTGCGCTGTCTGGCAAGAATGTTCTGAGAGGGGTGAGGTATTCTTTGCATCTGACCCTTCCTGGGCTTACGCGGACCGTAGTTGACGAGCACGCAGCCTTGGTCAACGCGCTTTGCCTGGATCATGGAGGGCTTTCTATCACAAACACCATTCCGGTAGCTCACCAGTCAAGTGCTTTCGAGAATATAAGGCTGGTTATGATGGGGCCGACGGGTGACATCTGGTTGCCTACCCATGGTATTTTCCCGTCCAGCAAATTGTACGAGGTGGTGAGCGCCTTTGATCGACTTGTGGAAAAAGAGCGGCCAAGCCTTGATCAACATGGCATCCGCACTGCCTGGACCATCGTCACGACCGGTCAGGAATTCCTTTTTGAACCCTTCCTTTATTGGCATGACGAGCTCGGCGATTTGCGTCTCAGCCATATTGAACCGGAATTTGCGGACGAGTGGCGTTCACTGAACCGAGAACCACAGCGACGCGGTTATGCACTGGAATTTCGCAACCAGATACGCGATTTGCTGGACCAATGTGGAGGCTTGCATTTACAGCTCGGTAGATTTTATCCATACCTTAGTGTGACGAGGGATCGTGGTTTGAATAATAGAATCCTGGAAATAAAGCAAGTTCTTGATCCCAAAGGTTTGATGAACCCAGGTGTTCTTGGGCTTTGAGAATTTTTCAGCTCTTCGCACCCATAAATCAACAATTGGAGCTAACTACTATCCATTTGTAACAAGCGGCGACCACCGACCTGGCACAAAGGCAAAGGTGCTTATCCAGGTGCTCTTACGGCGACTGGCTCCAGGCCCGGAAGCGGCCCGGGGCTCTGCCGGCACTGCGGAACCCGGGCGGTTTGATTGCCGTCACCGATTTTTTTGCCGAGGTGCGACCACCGACTTCGGAGAGCGGCCATAATAGCGTTGAAAGGCTGCGCTGAAGCTCGACAGGTGTTGAAAGCCGACCTTGTATGCGGTGGAGGAGACATGTTCCCCCGATTCGAGCAATTCCCATGCCTTTCGCATACGGATTTCCGTCAGCATACGGTGGGGGCTGGTGCCGAACAATTCGCGAAATCCCCGCTTGAGCTTGAATTCGTTGACGCCCGCGGCTGCGCACAGGTAGGCGACAGTCAGCGGGCGGCCGAATTGCTGGAGCAGGATGTCGCGAGCTTGAAGGATTCGCTCCTCGTCCTTTGGCCGCCAGGTTGGTGCGACAGCTGGCGGTGACAATTGCCTGGCCTGCTCCGCCAGCAGGCTGAGGGCGGCGATTTGCATATCCAGAGCTGTGCCTGTGCGGCAGCCGGTGTGCAGATGGGCGAGGGTACTTGCCAGGCGGGTTGTGGCGCTGCTGCTGGCAGCAAAGAATAGCTGGTGTGCTGATTTGGCGCCCTCTCCGCCGTCGAGGAGGTTTTCCAGCGCGTATTTGCGCAGCAGCGTGGCATCCACGATCAGGCGCAGCTGGCGAACGGTTTCATTGGCCAGGTAGCGTCTTTCACCCCGCACGCTGCGGAATGCCGTAACCGTGGTGTGCCCGGCCAGGAAGCAGAATGTGCTGCCATCATGCCCTCGGTAACTCGAGCGGCCCGCCAGCGCGATGGTGATGGTCAGGGAGTGGGTGTCGCGTTCGACGATGCTCTCTTCCAGGAGGTCGTGGCGGGGCGCGTAGTGCGACCAGGCCAGGCTCAAGCCATCGTCGAGCTGCATGCGATCGGCGTAGCCGACGCCCAGTTCCGGGGGAATCTGCGCACGCTGCCAGCCATGCCGGCCTTGATCCGTCGAAATGATGAGATCCGCGCTGGATAAGCGACAGGGCATGACTCCTCCAAAAAGGTCGATATGTGGCCCGCTGGCTTCGTGGCTCCGAAATGACTAAGGAATAATCCGTAAATCCTAACAACTGGATGATAACCTCTATCATCTAGGAATTATAGTGGTCCACAGTCGCGGCATGCCCGCCCAGTCAAACATACTGTGGGTCATCATATGGAATACAAACTTCGCGCCTTGTGTCGCGCAACTCTGATCGCACTGCCTGTCAGCGGGCTCGCGGCGCTTGCAACAGCGTCCTGGGCACAGGCCGCTGCCGAAACAGCGGCTGGATTGCCGCCTGTGATCGTCACCGCCGAGAAAATCGGGCGCGCTCTCGAAAAGGTGCCTGCCAGCGTCGCGGTGATCGACGGCTGGGATATCGAGCAGTCCGGTGTCGTCGCCATGGAGCAACTGGCGGGACGCATTCCCGGCCTGTCGTTTCAGCCGTTCGGTCAGGCCGGCATGAACTCGCCGGTGATGCGCGGGCTGACGGCCAATTTCAACACCTTTTCGACCTCCACCCTGATGCTGGTCGACGGCGTTCCCACGTTGACCGCGCAGGGCTTTGAAAACAGCTTCCTCGACCTCGACCGCATCGAGGTCATGCGCGGCCCGCAGTCCACGCTGTACGGGCGCAATGCCGAAGCCGGGGTGATCGCCATCCACAGCCGGGTCATGGACAACACGACCAGAGCCAGTGTTTCAGGTGAACTCGGCAGCCGTGACAAACAAGGCTTGCGCGCGATGTTGAGCCAGCCGATCGTGCAGGACAGGCTATACGCCAGCCTCTCGGGTAGCTGGTCCGCCCAGGATGGCTTTATCGACAACCGCTACACCGGCGACACGGAAGACGACCGCGAGCGACGCAACCTCAACCTGGGCCTGCGCTGGACGCCGACCGCGAAGACCGACCTGGTATTGCGCTACTCGCGCCAGGAATATGACGACGGTGCTTCGCTGTGGGGCGCGCCGACCTCCCCCAGGGAGCAGGTGGCATCCGCCACACGCGGCTGGAACCGCTCGCGGGGGCAGACGTTTTCGGTCAGCGCCTCCTATGAGTTTGCGCCCGACCTGCACCTGCGCTCCATCACTGCCTATGGCGACTTCAAGGATTTTATCCAGCAGGACACGGATTTCATGCCGGCGGACATGCTCCATATCGGCCGCGACCATCAGCTGCGCACATTATCCCAGGAGCTCAGGCTGGAAGGGCGGCTGGGATTGTCCGACTGGCTGGTTGGTTTCTACGGCGACAGAAGCGGCAACGACCTGCACAGCGTCAGCAAGCGCGCCATGAACCTTGAAGACCTGCGGGCCGACCAGAAGAGCGATACGGTGGCGTTGTTCACCCATTGGAGCGTACCCCTGACAGCCTCGTGGTCGCTATCGGCGGGGGGCCGTGTCGAACGCAACGAGGTCGAAATCCACCCGCAGGGTGATGCCGCGCAGAGCAAGGACTGGACGCACTTTTCGCCCAGGCTCGCCCTCCAGCACCAGATCAACCCGCGCCACCAATGGTACGCGAGTGCCGGCCGGGGCATGCGCACCGGCGGCTTCAATACCTTGTCGCCGATGCTCGGCTACCTGGCCTACGAGCCCGAGGAAAACTGGTCCTATGAGACGGGTATCAAGGGCTGGGCCATCGACAGGCGCCTGCGCTATTCGCTGGCCGCCTACCTCATGGACATCGACGACATGCAGGTGATGCAGATGCCTGTGCCGGGAGTGATGTACATCACCAGCGCGGCCACCGCGACTTCGAGGGGTGTGGAGCTGGACGTCGATTACCTTGCGGGCCGTGGCTGGCAGCTGAGGGCCGGACTGGCTTGGAACCGCACCCGCTTCGACCGATTTCGGGATGGGGCCGCCACCTATGACGGCAGGCACAATCCCTTCGCGCCGGATCTCACCGGGCATGTCGGCCTTCGCTACGACGCGCCCCTGGGCTGGTATGCGCAGGCCAGTCTGGTGGGCAGCAGCAAGGTCTACCTGGACGCCGCCAACCAGTACCGGCGCAACGGCCACGGCCAGATCGACCTGATCGCCGGATACCTGCTCGGCAACTGGGATATCGCGGCCTACGCCACCAATGTCGGCGACCAGCGCTACGACGCCGTGGGCTACCAGAACGGTTTCGTCACGGTCTACAGTCCGCCGCGTGAAGTGGGCCTGCGGCTGACCTGGCGCATCTGAGGAATGGCGATGAATTTCTATCCCGATCACCCGTTGCAAGCCTTCTGGAACCTCGCCGCCGCCCCGATCCAGAGCCGGGCGCTGGCATTGGCGCTGGCCCAGGGGCTGTTCGACTCTCTGGCGCAGCCGGCCACCGCGAACAGGGTGGCGCAACGGCTGGGTCTGCACCCTACCGGCGCGGCGGTGTGGCTGGACCTGCTGTGGAGCATGGGCTTGCTGAGTCGAAGCGTGGCGCCGGCGACGCCTCGGACGGAACCGGAATACGGCGTCTCGACGCTGGCATCCCGCTTCTTTGCCGCCGGCTCAGCCGGGAACTGCGCCGCGGCGTGGCAGTACCGCGCCGGTGTCCTGGGGAGTTTCGCCACCCAGCTCGACGGGTTGTTGCGCGACGGTCGTGACGATGAATTTCCGCCTGGCAATTGGGCGCAGGCGGCGCAGACGCAGATCGATCAGGAGCAGCGCGCCATCACCGTCCCTGCCGTTCTGCAAAAGTTGGATGACTGGCGCGACCTGCCCGAGCGCGGGCGGTTTCTCGATCTCGGCGGTGGCCCGGGACATGTCGCCATCGCCCTGGCGCGGCGGCTTCCGCATTGGCGCGGCACAGTATGCGATCTGCCCGATACCGTGCCGGTGGCGCAGGACAACATCCGCCGGGCGGCGCTGTCAGCGCGGCTCGACACCCTGGGCTGCGACCTGAAGCGCGATGCCATCGGCAGCGGTTACGACCTGATCTGGTGCTCGTCGGTGCTGCATTTTCTCGATGATCCGCAGGCCGGGTTGCGCATGATGCTCGAGGCGTTGAATCACGGCGGCCTGCTCGTCACCGCCCATGCCGAAATCAGCGAGGATGCGGCGGTGGCGGCGCGGGTCTTGCCGTTCTACGCGCCGATGATGCTGCGCGGCAGGTACGTACCGCGCGCGGGCGACATCGTTTGCGCGATGGAGCGTGCCGGTTTCCGCAGCATCAGGGCGCTGGGCCGGGCGGATTTCCCGATGACGCCGTTGTGGCTTTATTCAGGGCGGCGGCCATGAGCGCCGCCA
>JBAZCN010000191.1:0-5380 GCA_041655035.1 Porticoccaceae bacterium
GCTTCCCATTCCGTCATGATACCGGAAGTAGTTCATTTGCCTTGTTGGGAGCTAAGGGCATGGGATAACGGCTTGGAAAAACCTACAGTCAAGCTGATGGCTTTTTTCCACCCTGCTGATGGTATGAGCCGAAGAGAGAGTCAATATTATTGGACGAATAAGCATATAGAGGTTGGTTCAAAACTGAATGACCCCATCCGGTATGCGCCACGATACGTTCAAAACCATGTTTTACCCGAGTACCATGCAACTAATCCAGCATATGATTTTGCAGGTTGTCCCGAGCTATGGTTCTATTCAACCGAGGCTGCACGGAAACTATTCAGTGAAACGGACCCCGTTAATCAAGACAAACTCGTGGCCGATGAAGTTAAATTCTCTAATCGACAAAAAACTTTACCCTTTGTTACGGATGAAGTACTTGTTTACGAGCGAAAACCGGAAAGTAACTGCTGACTCAATTGGATAGCGCAACGCACCAACGCTGTCATTTGCGGATAGTAGCCGTGATCCCTGTTGTCGGTGTGGTTGCGCGTCCCATTGTCGGAAAGCTATTGCGGCACGAGGCAGATTCAGGCTATATCGCCATTCCCCGCCCCAACAGTTGGCAGCTTTGCACCGGTGTCGAGCAGCCCCAGCAGCCAGCCGGAGGTGGCGCCTGCATAGAGGGAGTTGCCCATGACGGCGAGCTTCGCGGCTTCCTCGTCCTGGTTGATCACCGCCACCAGGGCGGCGAGACCCACGGCCTCCAGTCCGAAGGTGAGGACCGAACTCCAGTGTATGGTCTCGTCAAAATAAACGTCCGTCCATTTGTCCTGGGCATCGCCGCCCCAGGTGGTGTTTCCATATTCAACGCCCTGTTTCCATATCTCCCGCAGGTCTTTCTGTCCGTTCCCCCCGGCCATGGCCTGCTCGAAGCCTTGTGGATTGGTCGCCACCGCTCTTTCGAAAGCGGAGCGCCACACCTTTAGGTAGCGGGGGGTTGGCAGGTCATAGTCGACGCGCATGAAGTGGCGCGCGTTGATCCGGACCACGCTCGGCCTGGGTTCACGGTGGGGGCGCCTCTGGCCTATTGGCGGATCCTCGGTCTTCACCACCTGGACGCCGGCATTGTAGGCTATGGCGTGGACGGTGCCGTAGGTGGAGTTGTCACGCATGAGCTCCGGGAGAATCTGCAGACATTGGTTGCCACCACCTTCCAGGGCGGCCATGCGTTTGGCCATGTGGGTGGCGATGTCCTGCTGGACTTCGGCGAAGGGCGGCTTCATTTGCAGGCCGAGTTTTTCAATGACCGGCGGCATGCCCCAATGCTCTCGCAGTTCCATTCCGCCCCAATAACTGGATGCATAAACTGCCCACGCCTGCCCGCCGATCTCTCCGGAGTCCACCTCGCCATTCATGACGGGGCCGGAAAGACGATTGGTGATCCAGCCGTTGAGGCCAAGCCAGTAGGCCTGCGGTGTCGACAGCCGGGCCGCCCGGGGAGCGAACTCGGTGGCGAGCGCGTCCATCAGGGCCGGTGCTGCGGGCATCACTTTTGCCAGGTCGGGCAGCAGGGGTACGCTTTCGCCATCGCGCAGTGTTACTTCGCTCGATGACGGAGCGGAGGCCGTGGTCGCCAGGGCGCTGCCCAGCACTCCAAGGCCGGCCAGTCCCCCGGTGGTTAGCTTGATCATGGTGCGCCGGTCGTAGTTGTTCATCGGGCTCTCCTTTGTGGGGATCCTTTTGCTGGAATCCAGTTGTTAGAAGTAAAGGTTGCAGCCTCAGGGAAGCGTAAACAAAGGAGTGGCAGATGTCGATCAAAAAATTGTCATATGTGTAAATTAACTTCTGTTGTACCGGGCTGCCTCAAGATAGAGGTAAAGATTATCCTGTTCTGGAACGGATGGCCCGCTAGAAGCGATACCCCAGTGCCTCGCCCAGGTGAGTGACGTCGATGTGGTCGCTTCCGGCGAGATCGGCAATGGTGCGCGCCACCTTCAGCACCCGATGATAGCCGCGGGCTGACAGCCCGAGGCGCTCGACGGCGCTTTCCAGTAGCCGCTGCTGTGCCTCTCCCAAAGCGCAATGGATTTTTATCCCATCCACCTGCAATCCGGCGTTGACCACGGCCTGGCGCGCGAGCTGTCGCAGGCGTGCAGCGATTACCCGCTGGCGCACCGCGGAGCTGTTCTCGCCCGGAGGCTGGTCGCGCACCAAGTCCCGGTTGGCGATGGGCAGTACTTTCACCTGAAGGTCGATGCGGTCCAGCAGCGGGCCGGAAATGCGCTCCCGGTAGCGACGGACAAGGTCGGGGGTGCAGCGGCATCTGTCGCTGCCGAGGTAGCCGCAGGGGCAGGGGTTCATCGCCGCGACCAACATGAAGCGCGACGGATAGCAGGTCCGCCCCCGCGCCCGCGATAGGTGGATTTCACCCGATTCCAATGGTTCCCGCAGCACGTCCAGAACCCTGCGGGGGAACTCCGGCAGTTCATCGAGAAACAATACGCCGCAATGGGCGAGGGATATTTCGCCCGGACGGGGGACGCTGCCGCCACCCACCAGGGCGGCGGCCGAGGAGGTGTGATGGGGGGCGCGAAAAGGCGGTTGATGGAAGGGCTGGCGCAGGCCGAGGCCGGCGACCGAATAGATGCTGGCCACTTCCAGGGCATCGTCCTCCTGCAGCGGTGGCATGATGGTGGGCAGCCGGGTGGCAAGGAGGGTCTTGCCGGTGCCTGGCGGGCCGGAGAACAGCAGGTTGTGGCCACCGGCGGCGGCCACTTCCAGAGCGCGGCGGGCCTGGTGCTGGCCGATCACGTCCGCCATGTCGAGAGGGTGTTCGACCGCGCCGGGAGGGGCGCCGGGAGGCAGGGATTCGAGGGGCGCGGCGCCCCGCAGATGGGCGCAAACCGCCAGCAGGTGATTGGCGGGGTAGATGGTGGTGCGGTGGGCCAGGGCCGCCTCGTCGCCGTTGCCCGCGGGTATCACCAGGATGCGCCCGGCGCGACCACAGGCGATGGCGGTGGGCAGCATGCCATCGATGGCTCGCAGTTCGCCGGTCAGGGCCAGCTCGCCGACGAATTCGTAGTCGCCGAGGGGTTCCGCCGGCAATTGTCCGGAGGCGGCGAGAATGCCGAGGGCGATGGCCAGATCGTAGCGGCTGCCTTCCTTGGGGATATCGGCGGGGGCGAGGTTGATGGTGATGCGTCGCGGTGGGAAATCGAAATGGGCATTGAGCAGGGCGCTGCGCACCCGGTCCTTGCTCTCCTTGACGGCGGTTTCCGCCATTCCCACGATGCTGAGGCTGGGCAGTCCGTTGGACAGGTGCACTTCGATGGTGATGGCGGGGGCGTCGATGCCCTGTTTGCTGCGGCTGTGAACGATGGCGAGTGACACGATTCCCTCCCTGGAAATCCTTGGCTTACGCGGCCCGGCGATCCGCCGGGGGAATTATTGCGGCGGCTTGTCGTCCGCGGCGAGGCGTGTTTCCAGCACCGCCAATTGCTGTTCGAGCTGTTCCAGTTTCTGCCGGGTGCGCAGCAATACCGCCTTCTGGGCCTCGAAATCCTCCCGGGGCACGAAATCCATCCTCGCGAAGGCGGCCTGGGCGGCGGTGCGAATCTGCTGGCGCAACTCGGTGTTCAGGGCGTCGAAGCCCGGGCCGGCCAGGGCGGCGAATTGACGGGTGAACTGACCGATAAGGTCATGGGGAGGCGTGCTGGACATTGCGGTTCCGGAAGAGGGTACCTGGCCGATTGTAACAAAGTCGGGCCGGCGATGAAGCGCCGCAGCAGGGCCGGCGCCACAAAATAGAGGCACGGAAATTGCCTGATACCACCTATGACAAGTTTGAATAGCCAATTGGGGGCAAGGCTTGCACCAGGTTGGGACGCAGGGCTGGAAATCGAACTGGCGCGCCGGCACGGCTGCACCCGAATGGTGCATATGCGGCACTGGGGGCCCCTGCGGGTGCAGCGCCCTTTCCATCCCGACGGCCGGGGGGAGGGCGGTAGTGGCGAGTGCCACCTCTATCTGCTGCACCCGCCGGGTGGCATGGTCACCGGGGATCGGCTCGCTATCGACATCGCCCTGCGCGACGATGCCCACGGCCTGTTGACCACGCCCTCCGCCGGCAAGATCTACCGAGGCAACGCCAGCGCGGTGCCTCAGGTGCAAACGGTGAACTGTCGGGTGGGCGGCGACAGCTACCTGGAATGGCTGCCCCAGGAAACCATCGTCTTCGATGGCGCCCGGGGCGAGATCGTCACCCGGGTGGCCCTGGAGGGCGGCGCCCGTTGTGGAATCTGGGATATCGTCTGCCTCGGCCGGCCGGCCAGTGGCGAACGTTTTACCGCCGGTTACCTGACCCAGACCCTGGAGCTGACTCGCGCCGGGCGGCCCCTGTACCGGGAGCGCAATCATTTTGCCGGTGGCAGCGACCTGCTCGCAGCCCCCTGGGGGCTCGGCGGTGGTTCGGTGACGGGCACTTTCCTGTTGACCCTCGGCCTGTCGCGGGAGCCCCTGGCGGCGTTGAGGGAATATCTGGCCGGCCTGAGCGGCGGAGAGGGTGGGCAAGTGGCGATCAGTGATCTCGACGGCTTGCTGGCGATCCGCTACCTGGGCCATTCCGCAGAGCAGTGCCGGCGGATTTTCAGCGCCGCCTGGCGGCGGTTGCGACCGGCCATGTGTGGCCGCGAGGCCATCGAACCCCGCATCTGGCGGACATGAACCGGTAACGGAGGAGATAACGGCGTGGAACTTAGCCCCCGTGAAAAAGACAAGCTGCTGCTCTTCACCGCCGCCCTGGTGGCGGAGCGGCGCCGGGCCCGGGGCCTGAAACTCAACTACCCGGAGGCGATGGCGCTGATCTCGATGGAGATCATCGAGGGTGCGCGGGACGGCAGGACCGTGGCGGAATTGATGAGTCACGGGCGCACTCTGCTGACCCGTGACGAGGTGATGGATGGCGTCGCCGAGATGATTCCGGAAGTGCAGGTGGAAGCCACCTTTCCCGACGGCACCAAGCTGGTGACCGTCCACAACCCGATAGTGTGAAGAACGACGACTGGCATGAAGGAGGACGGCAATGCTGCCCGGTGAGATACAGACCCGCCCCGGCGATATCGCCATCAATGCCGGACGTGAAACCCGCACCGTCGCGGTCGCCAACAGCGGCGACCGGCCCATTCAGGTGGGGTCCCACTACCATTTTTACGAAACCAACCCGGCCCTGCATTTCGACCGCGACGCGGCCCGGGGCTTTCGTCTCGATATCCCGGCGGGCACCGCGGTGCGCTTCGAGCCGGGCCAGACCCGGGAGGTCGAGCTGGTGGCACTGGCCGGCGAGGGGGTGGTGTACGGGTTTCGCGGCGAGGTGATGGGCAAACTTTAGAGGGGAGGC
>JBAZCN010000192.1:0-5259 GCA_041655035.1 Porticoccaceae bacterium
CCGGGCCCGGATCTCCAGGGGTGGCGGGGTGTTCTCGCGGGCGGCCAAGTCCATTGCCCTGTCTGCCGAGCTCAAGGCGCTGCTGGCTGTCGACGAGGACAGCCTGACGCCGGCCCGGCTGATCCACTGCCTGCTCAAGGTGGAGGTGGATCTGGTGTGGAATGGCGGTATCGGTACCTATGTCAAGGGCAGCCTGCAGTCCGACATCGAGGTCGGTGACAGGGCCAACGACGAGGTGCGTGTCAACGGCAGCGAGCTGCGCTGCCGGGTATTCGGCGAAGGCGGCAATCTCGGCATGACCCAGCAGGGGCGGGTGGAATACTCGCTCAATGGCGGCGCCTGCAACACCGATTTTATCGACAACATGGGCGGCGTGGCGTGCTCCGACCAGGAAGTCAACATCAAGATCCTGCTCAACCACCTGGTGGCCAACGAGGATCTGACGCCCAAACAACGCAACCTGTTTCTCGCCGAGATGACCGACGAGGTGGCGGAACTGGTGCTCGGCCAGAGTTCGCGGCAGATCCTCGGTATTTCCCTGGCCCGCTATCGCTGTGAGAACAACCTGGCGGAGTTCTGGAACTGCATCGTCGACTGGGAGGCAGAGGGCATCATCAACCGCAAGCTCACCGGCCTGCCGGACGACGATGTCCTCGTCGACCGGCAAAAGAAACAGCAGGGCCTGACCCGCCCGGAATTGGCGGTACTGGCGTCCCACAGCAAGCTGCTGCTCAAGGGCCAGTTGCGGGGGGCGGATGTCCTCGACGATGAATACCTTGGCCAGGCCCTGTTGCGGGCCTTTCCCCCGGCGATGACGGCGCGCTACGGCGAGCAGATGACTCAGCACCCGCTGAAGAACGACATCATCGCCAACCAGCTGACCAATGAGATCGTCGACCGCATGGGCCTGAGTTTCGTCCACCGCCTGATGAAATCCACCGGCGCCGCTGCCGGCCAGGTGGTGCGCGCCTCTACCATCGTCAGCGATGTGCTGCGCCTCGACGAGGTTTGGGCCGAGCTCGATGGCCTGAATCACCAGCAGGCCCGTGAACAGTTCGCCTTGCAGGCGCGGCTGATGCGCCTGGGACGCCGGGCGACCCGCTGGATTCTCCGCAATCGCCGCAACTGTACAGATACCCGTGGCGAAATCGAACGTTTCGACCCGCTGCTCAAGGAAATGCTCGATACCAGCATCGCCAGCTGCATCGACGAACCTGGGGAAAGTCAAAGCGAACTCGGCGGCTATCTGGCCATGGGGCTGACACCTTATGCCGCGATTCTGATGGATTCCGCCAACGACCTGTTCTTCGCATTCGGTATGGCGGACGTGTCGATACGCACCGGACTGTCCATTGATCTAGTCAGCGAGACCTATGGCCATCTGGAAGAGGCATTGAGTCTCAACTGGTTTTCCGACCAGATCATCGACCTGACGTCGGACAACCGCTGGGAGGACTTCGCCAAGGAGTCCTTCATCGATGAAATGGAAACACTGTACCGCGCCATGGCGGTGCAGATATTGAACGATCTCGACAGCACAGCCCAGATCGAGGAACGCATCCAGCACTGGCGCAAGAGTCAGGCGATGTTGTTCGAACGCTGGCAGTTGATGATCCGCGAGCTGCGCCAGTCGCCACAACGCAACTATGCGATGTTTTCCGTCGCGTTGAGGGAACTGCAGGACCTGGTGGATACCCTGGCGGCGTAAGCGGAGCGGCAAAGGGGGCACTTTGGTTAGAAGCAGGGTGGTTAGAAGCAGGGTGGTATGGCGACGGGGTAGGAAAAGGCGGGGTTAAGCACAGGGCGCCCGTGGCGGCGCGCCGGGCGCCGCGGCCAGTCGGCCGGCGGCGTTTTCAGCGTTCGAGCAGCGCCAGTTTGCCGGGTTTGCCGTCCCACTCTTCGGCATCGGGCGGGGCGTCTTTTTTCTGGGTGAGGTTGGGCCAGATCTGGGCGAGTTCGGCGTTCAGCTCCAGGAAGACTTCCTGGCCGGCGGGCAGCTCATCCTCGGCGAAAATGGCCTCGGCCGGGCATTCCGGCTCGCAGAGGGCACAATCGATACATTCATCCGGGTGAATCACCAGGAAGTTGGGCCCCTCATAAAAGCAGTCGACCGGGCAGACCTCAACGCAGTCCGTATGTTTGCACTTGATGCAGTTTTCGCCGACAACAAATGTCATGGGCTGGATTCTCCTGTTGGCTTCGTCACGCGAGGAGGCGAATTATAGAGTAAAAACCCAAGGTCGTCAGCTTGTGGGATGGCGGCCTCGGGGCAATACCGGGTTCGGGTCAAGCCCCCCGGGCATTCCGCGACCGCCCCTGCCGGTGATCCCTGGGGTCGCCACCGCGGTGGGCTGCGTTGCTCTGCGCGCCCCATGGCGTTCCGCTGGTTTCAGGCGTCGAGAGACTTCAACCGGTAGACCAGCTCCAGGGCGTCGCGGGGGCTGAGCCCGTCGGCATCCAGTGCCCGCAACAGATCCAGCGCCGGGTGACTCACGGGCTGGGCGAACAGCTCCGGCTGGTAGGGTTCCGCTGGCTTGGCGCTCTCCTTGCCCCTGGCCCCGCTGGCGTCGGGCGGCAGGGCGCCGGCCTCCAGTCGCGACAGTTCCTGCCGGGCCTCGGCGATGACGCCGGCGGGGATGCCCGCGAGCTTCGCCACCTGGATGCCGTAACTGCGATTGGCGGGACCATCCTGCACGGCATGGAGAAATACGATGGTGTCGTGGTATTCGGTGGCGTCGAGATGGACGTTGGCGACATCCGGAACCTGTTCCGGCAGCGCTGTCAGCTCGAAATAGTGCGTGGCGAAGAGGGTGAAGGCGCGCACCTTGGCCGCCAGGTGCCGGGCGCAGGCCCAGGCCAGCGACAGCCCGTCGAAGGTGCTGGTGCCGCGGCCGATCTCGTCCATCAGCACCAGGCTGGTTGGGGTGGCGTTGTGGAGAATGTTGGCGGTCTCGGTCATCTCCACCATAAAGGTGGAGCGCCCGCCGGCGAGGTCGTCGGAGGAGCCGATGCGGGTGAAAATGCGGTCGACCAGCCCGATGTGCGCTTCGGCGGCCGGCACCGGGCTGCCGATATGGGCGAGCAGGGTGATCAGCGCCGTCTGGCGCATGAAAGTGGACTTACCGCCCATGTTGGGGCCGGTGATGATCAGCATCCGCCGGCTGTCGCCGAGAATCGCGTCGTTGGCCACGAACGGCCGGTCGAGCGTGGCCTCCACCACCGGGTGGCGCCCGGCGCGGATACTGATGCCCGGCGTGTCGCTGAGGGTTGGCTGCACCCAGTCGAGGTGTTCCCCGCGTTCGGCGAGGTTGACCAGGACATCGAGTTCGGCAACGGCGGCGGCACTGGCCTGGAGGGCGGCCAGGTCTTCGTTCAGGGTCTCCAGCAGGGCGTCATAAAGCCCCTTTTCCCTGGCCAGGGCGCGGCTTTTGGCGCTGAGCGCCTTGTCCTCGAAGGTTTTCAATTCCGGGGTGATGTAGCGCTCGGCATTTTTCAGTGTCTGGCGGCGGATATAGTCCGCCGGCGCCTGGTGGGACTGCCCTTTGGAAATCTCGATATAGTAGCCATGCACCCGGTTGTAGCCGACCTTGAGGGTGGTGATCCCGGTGCGGGCCTTTTCCTGCTCTTCCAGCCTGACCAGATAGTCGCCGGCGTTGGTGCTGATATCCCGCAGCTCGTCCAGCTCGGCGTCGAAGTCGCGGGCGATGACGCCGCCGTCGCGAATCACCACCGGCGGATTATCGATGATCGCCCGGTGCAACAGTTGGTGCTGGGCGGGGAACTGGGCGATTTTCCCCGCCAGCTCCGCCAGGTACTCGGATTCACTGTCTGCAAGCCGTTGCTGCAAATCGGGGAGGACAGCCAGCGAATCCCGCAACCGGGCGAGATCCCGCGGGCGGGCGGAGCGCAGCGCGAGGCGGCCGAGGATGCGCTCCATATCGCCGATGGCGTTGAGCGGATCGGCGAAACCCTCGTAGCGGAAGCCGTCGCGCAACAGGGCGATGGCCTGCTGGCGCTGGAGCAGTACCTCGAGCCGGCGCAGCGGGCGATTGAGCCAGCGCCGCAGCAGGCGGCTGCCCATGGCGGTCTGGGTGCGGTCGACGATGGCCGCAAGGCAGTGGTCGTCGCCGCCGTCGAGGCTGTGGTCGATTTCCAGGTTGCGCCGGGTGGCGGCATCGAGCACCACGCTGTCCTCAGGCTGTTCGACGCTGAGCGACTGGATATGGGGCAGGGCGGTACGCTGGGTTTCCTTGGCGTATTGCAGGAGGCAGCCGGCGGCCCGCAGTGCGCTGTGAAGATGATCGCAGCCGAAGCCGGCGAGATCGCGGGTGGCGAACTGCTCGGTGAGTTTGCGCCGCGCCGTATCCAGGTCGAATTCCCAGGGCGGGCGCCGGCGCAGCCCGGGGCGGTTGGCCAGGGCCGGAGGACAGGGAAAGTCTTCGGCGACCAGTAGTTCGGCGGGATTCAGGCGCTGGATTTCTCCCAGCAGGCTTTCCTCCGACGGGGCTTCCAGCACCTGGAAGCGACCACTGCCGATATCCAGGGCGGCCAACCCGTAACGATCCCGGTAGTGGGTGGCGGCCACCAGCAGATTGTCGCGGCGTTCTTCGAGCAAGGCTTCGTCGCTGACCGTGCCCGGCGTGACGATGCGCACCACCTTGCGCTCCACCGGCCCCTTGCTGGTGGCCGGGTCGCCGATCTGTTCACAGATGGCAATGGATACGCCCTGCTTCACCAGCCGCGCCAGATAGCCCTCGACGGCGTGGTAGGGTACCCCGCACATGGGAATGGGCTGGCCACTGGTCTTGCCCCGCGCGGTGAGGGTCACGTCCAGCAGTTTGGCCGCCCGCCGTGCGTCGTCGAAGAACAGCTCGTAGAAATCCCCCATGCGGTAGAACACCAGCTCGTTGGGGTGGTCGGCTTTGATGCGAAGGTATTGTTGCATCATGGGGGTGTGCGTTGATAAATCAATATTATCCATATAAAACAGTCGCTTATAATTTATGTGGCTATGCTTTGGGGCAAATTTGGGGCATTTTGAGCCATGTTTTGCATGCCCTCCCAGATGCGATCGAGCTCTCTGGGGGACTCCGTATCTATCCAGCGGGCATAGACGTTCACGAGCATGGAGAAGTCCTTGTGGCCCATCTGGTTGGCGATGAAAGCCAGGTTGCCCTGTGCCGTCAGGTTCCAGCAGGCGTAGGTGTGCCGGGTCTGGTAGGGCGGGCGCGGACGGATTTTCGCGCGCCGGCCCAGATT
>JBAZCN010000193.1:0-5197 GCA_041655035.1 Porticoccaceae bacterium
CGCCCAGGCATACGCGCTGCCCCACGCCTTCGAGAGCGCCGACGCGCTGGTGAATTCGCCGGAAATCGACCTTGTCGTGGTCACCGTCAAGGTCCCGCACCACCATGAGCTGGTGACGGCGGCGCTGAACGCCGGCAAGCATGTCTATTGCGAGTGGCCGCTCGGTAACGGCCTCGACGAGGCCCGGGAACTGGCCGATCTCGCCGAGGTCAAGGGCGTGGTCGCCGCGGTCGGCACCCAGCTGCGCGCCGCGCCCGAGATCGGCCACCTGCGTCAGCTCATCGCCAGCGGCTACGTCGGCGACGTGCTGTCGACAACCCTGGTGGGCAGCGGTGGCCAGTGGGGCGGCCAGACCGATGCCGCCCACGCCTACCTCGATGACAAGGCCAATGGCGCAACGCTGCTCAGCATACCGCTCGGCCACACCCTTGCCGGCTTTCGCGACGTGCTCGGCGATTTCGCCAGTTTGTCCGCGCGCCTGATCAACCGCCGCCACACGACTCATGTCACCGACACGGGCGCAACGATACCGAAGACCAGCCACGACCAGATCCTGGTGCATGGCGCGCTTGCCAGCGGGGCGGCGTTTTCGATCCACTACCGCGGCGGCATGTCCCGCGGCGTCAACCTGCTGTGGGAGATCAACGGCACGGAAGGCGACATCCAGGTGACCGGCGCCAACGGACATGCCCAGATGGTGCAATTGTCGATCCGCGGCGCCAAAGGCGATGCCACCGAACTCGCTCCGCTGATGCCGCCGGCCGCGGCCTATGAAGGCTGGCCTGACAATTCCATCGCACGCAATGTGGCGCGCATCTACGCCAGGGTCGCCACGGATATCCGGGACGGCACCCGCTCGGCGCCGAGCTTTCGCGACGCCGTCGCGCTGCACGAGACCCTCGATGCCATCGAGCGGTCCGCCGGCGGAGCCGGCGATTCGGCATGACCCTCGGCGCCTCCCGGGAACCCTGTGCCGCCCGGCATCGCCGGCAATGGGCGGGGTCGGCCCGGGAGCGATCCGCACCGCGATGATGCAGTTTTACGACCGCCTGCAGGCGCTGCCCATGCTCCACTGGCTCCCACTCGTCCTCGCCCTGGCCACCTCGCCCATGCACGCCACAGAAACCACAGCCGCCCCACCCCCACCCGCCGCCGGCAAGGCGCTGGTGATCGCCCACCGCGGGGCCAGCGCGGCGCTGCCCGAACACACTCTGGCGGCGTATGCGCGCGCCATCGACGACGGCGCCGACTACATCGAGCCCGACCTGGTGGCGACCCGCGACGGCGTGCTGGTGGCGCGGCACGAGAACGAAATCAGCGGCACCACCGACGTCGCCGCGCATCCCGCCTTCGCCGGCCGCAAGGCCACGCGCAGCGTCGACGGCCAGGCGGTCGAAGGATGGTTCGTGGAGGACTTCACCCTGCAGGAGCTGCGCACTTTGTGCGCGCGCGAACGCATCCCGCAACTGCGCGGCACCACCGAGGACGGCCGCCACCAGGTGCCGACCTTCGACGAGATCATCGAGCTGGTGGCGCGCGAGTCCGCCGCCCGCGGGCGGGTGATCGGCCTGATTCCGGAAATCAAGCACCCCAGCTATTTCCGCAGCCGCGGGCTGGCGCTGGAAGGCCGTCTCCTCACCGCGCTCGCCGCACACCCCTATACCCGCAGCGCGCCGGTGGTGATCCAGTCCTTCGAGGTCGGCAACCTGCGCGCGCTGCGCGCACAGCTCGGCGGCGACAGCGCCAACATCCGTCTGCTGCAACTGCTGGGCGCGTCGGCGGCGCGTCCGGCAGACCTCGCCGCCGACGGCCCCACCTACGGCGACATGGCAACCGCCGCCGGTTTGCGCGAAGTGGCCGGCTATGCCGACGCACTCGGCCCGCCCCTGAGCTACGTGGTGCCGGTGGAAGCCGACGGCCGCCTGGGGATGGCCTCTACCCTGGTCGCGGATGCGCACGCCGCCGGCCTGCTGGTCATGCCGTACACGTTCCGTCCAGAAAACCATTTCCTGCCGCGCAGCCTGTGGCAGGGCGAAGATCCTCGCAAGCGCAGCGAAGACGGCGCCGTCGCCCACATCCGCGCACTGCTCGATGCCGGCATCGACGGCTTCTTTACCGACGACAGCGGAATCGGCCGCAGGGCCGTGGACGGAGCCACCGGCGCGAAGGATTCGGCAATTGCGAACCCGGAAACCTTCAGCCGCAAATGATGGGTGTCCCGATTCTTTCTGCAAATGATGGGTGTCCACTTCTCACTTCTCACTTCTCACTTCTCACTTCTCACTTCTCACTTCTCACTTCTCACTGCTTACTGCTTACTGCTTACTGCACTTCTTACTGGGTGTCCGCTTCTTACGTCCACTTCTTACGACTTCTTACGAGCATAGGGTGTGCTGAGGCACGAAGCGCACCGGGATTGCCGCCGGCCTCTGGGGGCGTTTCCTTCGTCAACAGCAAATGATGGGAACAGCAAATGATGGGTGTCCTGCTTCTTCTGCTTCTTCTCCTTCTGGGTGGTGGTCCCAGCGGCCGTCGACTACCCTGTCATGACACGGGATTACCGCACAGCGCGAGGGAACCAGCCATGAAGTTCATTTTCGAGGTCCGCTTGAAACCGGGATTCACCGCCGAGGAATATGCCGCCAACTGGGTAAAGGCCAGCGAAGTCATTCAGCGCACCGTTGGCGCCCAGGGCACCCGGCTGCATCGCACCGTCGACAAGCCGGACACGCTGCTCGCCATCGCCAGTTGGGAGAACAAGGCGGCGCGGGACGCCAAGGACGACCGGCGCGACGAGATGGTGCGCCGCATTCTTGAAGAGCACGCGGAGAAATGCGAGATCACCGTGATCGGCGAGTTCGAGGAGCCGGAGTGGGAAGTGCTGCCCGTCTCCCTCGGCGGAAAATCCGACTGACACTCGCCCGGCCAGCGCTCGCGCCCGCCAGACAAGTGTTCAAGTCCGACAGAAAGGACCGAACTGGTAGAAACGCCGGCAGCGGAACTCGGCTTCACAGCTGTTGAGCTGCGACTGGTAGCGGGTCGCCCGGTCGGCCACCTCGCGGGCGGCGCGCTGCACCTGAGGCTTGCCTCGCCAGGTTCCGCGGCGGTAGCCGGTCGGTCCCTCGTGATAAGCGAGATACAGGTGCTCGGGATTGTTCAGCGAAATGCCGACATTCCGATTCACACGATGGTTGTACCAGCCGACGAAGTCGGTGGCGTGTTTCATGTGGGTGCGTCGCGCCAGCGGGCTACCGGCAGCGTCGCGGTACTCACCCCACACCGGGTCCTGGGCCTGGGCGTAACCGTAGGCCGAAGAAGGCCGGCGCCAGGGAATGAAGCCCAGCAAGCGGTTGCGCGGCGGCTTGACATGGCTGCGAAAGGACGACTCCCGCTGAATGAACGCCATCTGAGTCGCGATCGGCGT
This sequence comes from Porticoccaceae bacterium, assembly GCA_041655035.1. GTDB lineage: Bacteria > Pseudomonadota > Gammaproteobacteria > Pseudomonadales > Porticoccaceae > NAT127. Next base: position 3,425 of record JBAZCN010000193.1, read on the forward strand.
GCCCCAACTCTGCGCCGAGCTGCGGGCGTAATCATACCAGCGGGGTTGCTCGCGGAAGATCTGGCACAGATTGGACTGATCACGGGGCGGCGACGGCGCCAGGGTGGAACAGCCGGTGACCAGCACGCTCACCAGCCCAACCAGACACCAGCGACTCGTATATGACAGCGTTTTCCTGTTTTTCCAGCCGACACGGTGACGGCCCGGGCGTGACACCGGCAATGATTCCCCCTATTTGACTGAATAGCTGTGACTGAATAGCTGTGACCGAGTAGCCCACTGGCTGTATCGTCCTGTCCGCCAGGCCCATGCCATGCCGTTTACATCGACATTCAGACCAGAAACTTGAGCCGGAGCACGGCGATACAGGCCGAATCGCAGGCAGTCGGGCCGCTGCGAGCGGCGACAGGACGGCGACTATACCTCTCCGCAGCCCGATGGCACAAATCGAGGCTGTCATTTGGCAGTAACGCCGCCAACCGGTATCCTGCGCTTCCCTTCCCAACCCGATCACAGCGATGAACGCCCTGCAGCAAAGCCTGGCCATCGGCCCGGCCGGTGTCAGCCTCTCCCAGATCTTCATGCTTCTCGCCCTGTTGACCGCGCTTGCGACCGGCGCCCTGCTCGGCCGCCGCCGATCGACGTCCGTCGGCGACACCCTGCTCAATGCGCTGCTGATCGGCATCGCCGGGGCGCGCATCCTGTTCGTGCTCCTGTACCACGACAGTTATGACAGCCTTTGGCAGATGGTGGATATTCGCGATGGCGGCTTTCAGATCGGCGGCGGCATCGCCACCGCCGCCCTGTATACAGGCTGGGCGCTGTGGCGACATCCGCCGCAGCGCGTCGCCCTGTCCGGCGGCCTGGCCGCCGGCGTGCTCACCTGGGGGCTGCTGGCCGCGGCAGTGGTGGCCATGAGTGAGCTCAGCCCCCCGCTACCCGATGCCCCGCTCCTGACACTGGACGGTGAGACAGTGTCCCTGGCCGACCTGGCCCGCCGGGAACAAAAACCGCTGGTGGTCAATATCTGGGCCACCTGGTGTCCGCCCTGCATCCGGGAAATGCCGGTGTTCGCCGAGGCGCAGCGCACCCGCCGCGACATCACCTTCGCGTTCGCCAATCAGGGCGAAAACCCCCAACTGGTGGCTGAATTTCTACACCGGGGGAACCTGGAGCTCGACCACATACTACTCGATCAGCACGGCCAGCTCAGCGCCGCTGTGGGCGCCAGAGTGCTGCCCACCACCCTCTTCTACGACGCCGAGGGCAGGCTGGTGCACACCCATATCGGCGAACTGTCGAGAGCCACGCTGGACCGGGGCCTGAAGCTGCTTACCGGCCCCTGACACACCCCTTCGTCGCCGAAAGGTTTTCGGTCACCTGGAAAATCGGCCATCTGAAAAGAAGTGCATCCCTGCTGGGGCGAACCCCTCATTCTTCCCTGTCTACATTAATGACGAACGAGAACGGCAAAAGGTGCAACGATTTTTAAAAAAATCTCGAAAAATCGAAAAAGGAGATCAGGACACCCATCTTTTCAGGAATATCTCAAGAATATCTCAAGGACAGCCACCGACTTGACAATGCCATAAGCCTTTGCCACTGTAAACACACCTGCCAACCGTTCACGGAGGAACCATGACCAGGCCAAGGAAGGAACTGATTTCCCTTGAAGACACTCCCTATTACCACTGCGTATCCCGCTGTGTGCGGCGGGCGTTCCTGTGCGGTTCGGGAAAGGACTACAACTTCGAACACCGCCGGGGCTGGATC
>JBAZCN010000194.1:0-5178 GCA_041655035.1 Porticoccaceae bacterium
CTCCAGAGTGCGTCTGCCGATACCGGTGAGATCGGAGAGTTTGTTGCCGCCGCCCACGGCCTCGGCGCAAGCCCTGATTCTATCGCCCAGCGTTTCGCAGTTCATAGCCTGCGCTCCGCAGTGCGGCTGCGAAATAAATTGCTCATCTTTAAGCCTCTTAACGCATTGTTTTTCCATTGTTTTTGGAAAAACTTGCGCTTTTGTGCATGACTCTTTAGCATTTTGCGAAAGTTTATGCTTGATACCTTGAAAATATTTGCTATGTTTACTCCGCTGCCGGTCATGGACATGAGGACAAACAGTGAAGTTAGACGCAAAAACCAAGCTGCTTTTGCAGGATCGGGACAAACGTTGGGCATGGATCACTTATCAGCTGCACCTGGACAACTCGTCCATTGCGCAGGTGGCCAGGGATGCCGGCATCAGGTCGCAGACCCTGGCCAGCGTCAAGCGCAACCCCTACCCCAAGATGGAGAAGATATTGGCGGACAGGCTCGGCGTGGGGGTCACGGAACTGTTCCCGGACCGCTACACCGAGGATGGCCTGCCGCGGCGGATGTTCCCCTCCCGCAGTGTCTACTGTCTTGGTCGTAAGCATATCACTGATGCGGCCGGCGGCAATGGTTAGCTAAGGGGCCGGAACTTTAGGGTCAATACATAAAGTGTTGATGCACATCAACCCTTTACTCTTTTGCTGTAGTCGATCTTGCTATTGATCTGGCAACCCCATAAGGTGGCGCACTTTTTGACCCCAATACAAACAAGGAAACGGAGAAAAGGAAGATGCAGGTTGCTGCCGCAGAAGTGTGTCCAAAGCGTGTTGACAGATTCAGGGGACGAGCCTGGCTGGCCGGGCTGATCGGTCCGGCAATGATGTCGTTGGCGCTGCTGGCCGCGCCGGCGGCGGTGAACGCGGCGCCGACGGTGAGCCTCACCAAGACGCCGCCGGCGTCCGGATCGGTGCCTTCCGGGCAGGATTTCAACTACAACTTCGCCTGGAGTTGCCCCGGGACGGTGACGCCGCGGGACGACTGCGCCAATATGCGGATCGTCGAAACCCTGCCACTCGAGCTCGAGGCCACGGCCCTGCCCGCGCCGGCCGGCAGCCTGGTCAAAACCTGTGTGCAGAACAGCGCGGGCGACCCCGCGCCCGACTACGCCACCTGCTCCCAGCCGCCGGTATCGGTTGGCAGTCCCACGCCGGCCGGCGCCATCCTTCATTTTATTTTTGAACTCACCGTCCAGGCCGGCCAGTCCGGCAGCTTCCAGGTGGCGACGCGCTTCCCCGGCGGCACCACCGACGATGGCACCGCCGTGGTCAACACCGCGACCATCCGCGCGGAGTGCAGCGCGGCGGGACTGAGCGCCGATCCGGGCTGCCAGCCCAGCGAGACAACGGCGACCAGCAATCCGGTCACCGCCACCGCCGACGACCGGGTGGGGATCGCCAAGGCGGTGCTGGGCACCGCCGGGCCGGCGGGCTACAACACGACCTACCGTATCACGGTGCGTCCACACCCCGACGGCGACGCCACCAACTGGCTGGCGCCGGACAATGTGGTGGTGACGGATACCCTGCCGGCGGGCGCGACCTTCGTGTCGGGCAATCCGGTGCCGGCCGCAGGCGATGGCTCCGCAGGCAATCCGCTGACCTGGAATCTCGGCACGCTCAACGCGGCCAGCCATATCGACGTGACGGTGAATTATCCGGCCGGCCCCCAGAACGAAGGCGCCAACGCCTCAAAGACCAACAGCGCGACGGTCAGCTATGAGATCGAGGAGCCGCAAAGCCGGTCGACCGAGGTCACGCATACCCTGCAGGCAGCCAATCCCGGGGTCGGCGGTTCCAGCAAGACCAACAGCGATCACGATAATATCGTCAACCCGGGCCAGTCGCTGAGCTATACGGTGACGGCCAGCAACAGCGGCAATATCCCCTTGGGGCTGAGGATCGACGATACCTTGCCCCAGGTCTGCGCGGCGGACAGCTTCACCATCCAGGCCGATGCGACGCGGCTCACGGTCTACGATCAGAATGACATTGCTTTCGCGGGATTCAATGGCATTGCCCCGACGGGCACCAACTTTACCGCAGCCACTATTGGCGCCAACAATAGCAGTACTTTCATAAAGCGTATCGACGTCGAGTACGGCAATGCCGGCAACCCGATAGTGGCCGTCGGCGCCAACCGCACCCTGGTGGTGGCCTGTACCGCCAGGGCCGCGGACTGGTCCGGCGCCAGCTACCTGCCGCAGACGGCGAACCTGGTCAACACCGCGACGATCACCAGCGCCAACGGCGCCAATACGTCATCGGTGACCCGCACCAGCGCGGTGACGGTGCGCGGCGCGGGCGAGGTGCCCAGCATTGCGCCGCGGGCGGTGAAAACGGCACCCGGCGGACAGACCGCGCCGGGCGCCAATGTGACCTTTTCCATTCGCATGGAGAACGCCGGCGGCTACAGTTCCGAGCTGGAGCAGGTGGCGATGATCGATCCGGTGTTCGCCGACCTGCTGCCGGAGGGGATGACCTTCGTCAGCTCGGCGAGGACCGCGGGTTCCGCCTCGTGCTCCGCCGATCCGGAGATCCATGTCATTGCCGACTACAACAGTACCGGGCGCACCCTGGTGGTGTGGGACTGGGCGGGCAAGGGTTGTGCGCTCGACCGGGGAGAATTCGCGACCTACAACCTGGTCGCCACCGTTGGCGATACCACCCTGGGCGGCGAGCGCGCCAACCAGGTGGCGTTTCTCGGTTCCGCCAATCCCGGCGACACCGTGTCCACCCAGTTCTGTGCGGCGACCGGCGGCTTCGTCGGTAATCTCATCACCGGCACCCTGAACGGCGCCAGCGGCACCGCGGGCAGCGCACGCTGCCATGCCGGCGACACCACCTTCGCCGTGCAGCGGGTGACCGAAGTCGCCTCCCGCAAGGGGGTGAAGGGCAGCCTGGACAGCGGCTGGCTCTACAGCCCGGACGCCCCGGATATCGTCGGCCGCAACGTTCACGAGCAATCGGTATTCTGGCGCCTGGAAATCGACAACACCGCCAACGTGCCGCTCGACAACATCGAGTTGATCGATATCGTGCCGTTCGATGCGGCATCCAATCCCGGCGGCACCACCAACAGCGGGGTGGGGACGGGCGCGGTTCTGGGCACCGCCTGGTCGCCGCGCTTTACCGCGCCGATCGATCCCGCGGCGGGCGGGGCGCCTGCGGGCACCAAGGTCTACTACACCCAGGCGCCCAATCCGTGCCGCGACACCATCGTCGCGGTGGCCGGCTGCAACCCGATGTCGACGCTGGCCGACGGCGTGGCGCTCAGTGATGAAACGGTGGTGCCCGCCGCCGGCCAGGCCGGCCAGTGGTCCACCCGGTTGCCCAACGATCCGAGCCGGGTGCGCGCGTTCCGCATCGTCTACCCCACCGACCATGTGGTCAATCCTGGCGAGACCCTGCGTTTCGAGTTCCCGATGTTCGTGCCGCAAGGCGCGCCGATTTCCGATTGCGGCGCGGAGGCCGACGACAGTTGCAGCAACGTCGCCTGGAACACCTTCGGTTTTGGCTACCGGGAGGCGGACATCGATCTGCGCAACCATTCTGCGCCGACCCGGGTGGGCGTCATCGTCCAGCCGGCCACGGTCGACACTGCGTCGCTCGGTGATTTCGTGTGGCACGACACCAATGAGGACGGTATCCAGGACGAGAGCGAAAAGCCCAACGGCATCAACGACGTGCTGGTCGAGCTGTTCCGCGACAGCGATGGCGACGGCGTGCCCGACGAGTTGATCGCCAGCACCACCACGACCAACGATCCGGATACCGGGCTGCCCGGATGGTACCGTTTCTCCGGCCTCGAGCCGACGGGGCCGACGGATCGCTACCTGGTCCGCTTCCACCGGCCCGAGGACATGATCGGCTCGCCGTCCAACAGCGGCGGCGATGATGCCGACTCCGACGGTATCCCCGAGAACGGTGACCATGAAACCGCCGCCTATTTCGATGTCACCGGTATCGAACTGGCCCCCGGCGAGCACGATCCGACCATCGACCAGGGCTTCTATCACAATCCGCCGAGGTTCAGCCTGGGCAACCGGGTGTGGTACGACGTGAACAACGACGGCCTCGACAACGATGGCAGCGGCGCCGAACCTGGTTCGAGCCGCGGCGTGCCCGGCATCGAGGTGGAGCTGTGGCAGGTCGATGGCGACGGCAATCCCGTGGGTGGGTCGCCGCTGGCGACGCAAACCACCAACAGCACCGGTCATTACCTGTTCGTCGGCCTCGACGAAGGGACCTATATCGTGGTGCTGCCCGCCGGCAACTTCGGGCCGGGACAGCCGTTGCACGGCCTGTCGCCCAGCGATCATGTGGTCGAAGGGGACTCCGATCTCGACGCCAACAACCACGGCGCGGCGCTGGCGGATGCGCTGGGCGTGATTCCCGCGAACGCGGTGGTATCGAGCCTGGTGACCCTGGGCCCGCTGCCCGGCGACGAGCCGGTCGACGAGATCGGCGAAAAGGGGCCGGAGCAGACTCCCGGCTACTATGACCGCAATGCCGACACCCGCTCCAATCTCACCATCGATTTCGGTTTCTACAACGAGGCCGTACTGGAGGTGGAGAAAACCGCCTACCTGGGCCATACCGGCGGCGCGGGCTGTGTCGCCGCTGTCGATCCGCTGGTGATCGTCGATCCGGTGGCGGGCAACGACAAGGCGGTGACCTGGTGCTTCACCCTCACCAACGGCGGTTCCCTGGCGCTGGATAACCCGGTGTTCACCGACAGCCAGCTCGGCGTGACGCCCGGCGACCAGGCGCTGGTGGTCGGGCCGGTCAGCGGCAGCCTGCCGCTGGCCCCCGGGGCGTCGGCGATCTGGTATGTGCAGGCGACCCACAATGCCAGCATGGTCAATGATGTCCAGGTCACCATGACCCGCGAGGATGAGCCCGAGCCGGTGGTATCCGGTGAAGACCGGGAGGTGGTGCTGGCCTATCTCAGCGATCCACTGCTCGGTATCAAGGGCGGCACATTCGACCAACGGGGCTTCATCGAGTGGCGGATGGTGTGGATCAACAAGTCTCTCATCGCGGCGGAGGACGTGGTGATCAGCGACGCCATCCGCGCCGGCATGACCTTCGTCGACGGTAGCCTCGTCTGCGAGGCGCGGGGATCG
>JBAZCN010000195.1:0-5119 GCA_041655035.1 Porticoccaceae bacterium
CTGCCCGAGGTGGGGCCAGGGATCCTCCAGCTGGCGTGGGAGCAGGCCCGTGCCGTGCAGGATGTCCTCGGTCGCGAAACCCCGCTCGGCGAGTCTGGCAAGTTGGAATTGCAGAGCGCTGTACATGATTATCGGATTCCCGCTCCTGGCCCGGGAGGTGATTGCCCCGGGGCAAAAGTGGCTCGGCAGCCATCAATAACTGACTATATGTTGGTTATTGATGGCTGTCAATGTGGTGTGGATGGGCGCCCCGGGTGATCGCACTATGTTTGGCTCGGGGCGGCTGGAGCTCCGTAGCCCGGCCACTGCCTTTGGGAAGCACTTTCGAGACACGCCGTGAACTCATCCCTGAGGGCTCGACAGCGCCATCCCTGGCGCTGACGGTCTCGAAAGTGCTTCCCAAAGGCAGTGGCCTCACAATTGTGCCAACTCAAGGCGCTCAGTTTGTGTGAGGTGTCAATAGATCTGGGGCTCCGGGCAGTGATCGGGCTACAAAGTTCCATGTGCCTCCAAGATGGCGCCGCAGACATAGCGCGATTGCTACTGAGTGGAGCTCAGGCAGCGCCGCGGCTGTCGGGGATGGCGGCGAGGACCGCTTCGAGTCCGGGAGGGATGGCCTTTTTTCCCGGATCGTAGAAGGGCGAGAACATCTTCAGGGTTTTCGTCCGGTAGGCCTTGCCGAGGGCCTTCTTGAGGCGCTTCTCGCGGTCCAGCGAAGCGGTCAGCTGCTCCGCCGTCATGTACTTTCTGTCTTCGCCGATCAGGTATTCGATGCACCGTGCGCTGTGCCCGCCGATATGGGCGAGGGCGCGGATCAGGCCGTAGACGCGATAAAAATAACCGTTGACGATACGCTGCCACCAGGTGCGGCAATACAGCGCGCGAAACACCTGGAAGCAGACTTCGCGGTGCTCGAATTCCTCCGCCAGGTGCCATTTCCACAGCTCCACCGCGACGCTGTCGGCGCCGTCCCAGAACGCCTTGAGATCGACGAACAGGTTTTCCGCGCCAGCGCTGCCCATCGCCTCGAAGCCCTCGCAGTAGGCGAGGTTGAACTTCAGCGAACGGTTGGCGAGAAAGTCCTCGTAATCGGCCTTGTAGGTCGCCTCCAGGGGTTTCAGCCCTTCGTAGCCATTGTCGTGGAGCATCTTGTTGAAGGCGATGTGCTGCTTGCAGTGCTGGTTTTCCTGCTTGATGAAGACATCGACGTCCCGGAGCAGCGCCTGCTCGCCGGCCGGCAGTGTCTTGCGGGCCCTGATCATCACCTTGACCAGGTAGGGTTCGATGTGGGCGGGCACCGTGGACAGCGCGTTGTAGCGCTGGGCGAATTCCGGCACCTCGGCCCAATGCACGCGGAAGGTGGAAAAATCGAAATCGGGGTAACGGGGCTTCATGGCTGGGCTCCTGTATTGGTCATTTTATTGTCAGGCCTCGTAAATGGCCGTGGCCGAGGAAATCACCTGCTGCTCGTTGCCGCTGTCGAGCAGCGCCACGCGCACCGCGACACTGCCCGCCCGGCCATTGACCAATTCGCTGCTGGTGACGAACGGCCCGGCCTTGCCGCGGGCGACGAACATCACCTGCCAGTGGCGGATGCGCGGGGAGGCAGCGCCGAACTCGCGGCGAATCCGGTCGCTGGCGGCGGTTTCCAGGGCGATGTGCTGGGGGCCGAGGTGCAGGGCGGCATCGGGCGAGGCGGTGCCGGTATCCAGCGCCGGCAATTGCCATTCCCCGCCCGCCAGCGGGTGGATATTGAAGACCTGGTGCAGCCGCGGCATGTCGGGGCTGTCCGCCACCTCGAGGGGTGGGTTGTCGATGGGCCGGTAGCCGGGTGGCGGGCTGCCGAGGCTGATGGCGGTGCCGCTCGACAGGGCGATGACCCGCGCGGGATTGGCATCGTCGACGATCAGCGAACGGCTGAAGCCCATGGTGCGGCCGAGCCTGATGGTCTCGGGCAAGACCCGCACCCGGGTGACGCCGCGGGCATCGTCGAGAATGTCGAGGGATGCCGTAACGGGATTGGGAATATACAGGTCGTCGTGCATGCCGCCCGATTCCGCCGCGGCGATGGCCAGCGGCGCCGCCATCACGCGGCCTTCGCTGTCGCGCATGTCGTGGCGCAGCGGCATGGTGACCCGCCCGACACCCTGATCGAGCACCGGGTTGACCCGTCCCAAGTAGCGGTAGGTCAGCAGCGTGGTCCAGGTGGAGGCGAATTGCGACCAGTAGCCGGCGTCACGGCTGGCGCGGATATCGGTGGGGGTGGCCATGGCGGGTTTCCGGTCCTTGTCGTTGCGGGGTGACGGGCAATGTACCGCAAAACGGTGGGCCGGCGAGGGGCGCACGCGGGTCAGACCACAATAGATAGTACTCTGGCCGGATTTGATAGTCGTGGTGCCGGGTATCCCCGATAACATGCGTTCCCGGCCCCGAGATGGCGGGCCGGCAAGCGTCGCCGACGCATGGACCTATAACAATTGGACGAAGGGATAAAAACGATGAAGAAACATTCCGCCAAGACTTCGGCAGCACTGCTGATCATACCCGCGCTGGCAGTATCGACGGCTGTTCAGGCCCAGATCGAGGAGATCGTGGTCACCGCCCAGAAACGGGAGCAGAACCTCCAGGAGACACCGATTTCCATCAGTGCCTATTCAGCACAGGACATCGAGCGCCTGGACATCACCGACGTGCATTCGATCAGCACCGGTACGCCCAACCTCTATGTGAACCTGTCCCAGGGCGATTCCACCACCGCGGTATTTTCGATGCGCGGCGTTGCCCAGCCCAATGCGTCCAACCTCGCCAACGAAGGCACCGTCGGGCTGTATTTCGATGGCATCTATATCGGCAAGGGCACTGCGGCGGTGTTCGATCTGGCGGATATCGAGCGGGTCGAGGTGTTGCGCGGCCCCCAGGGTACCCTGTACGGCAAAAACACCATCGGCGGGGCGATCAACATCATCAGCGCCAGGCCGACAGGCGAATTCGGCGGCAACGCCCGGGTCGGGTTCGGCACCGACAGCCTGCTCTATTCACGGCTCAACCTCGACCTGCCGGCGGTGGGCAGCGTCGGTGAAGGACTGGGCGAACTGGCGGCCAAGCTCTCCCTGGTCACCCGCAACCGCGATGGCCTGGTGCCCAACCGCGATCGCTCCCTGAGTCCGGTGGGCCGGTCAGGCGCCACGTCGGCGGATTTTGGCGAACAGGATATGCGCAGCGGACGCCTGGCGCTGGCATGGCAGCCCACCGACAAGGTGGCGGTGGATTATGCCTATGACGCCAGCCGGGTCAGAAATACCACGCCGTTCTTCCAGCTCCTCGAACTGGAGGACACCAGCATCTTCAACCCGGGGGCCAGCGCCGCCGGCTTCGGCTATTACAATTACCTGGAGCCGGATTACCCGGACTGGGGCACCACGGACTTCGGCAACAGGGACCATGCCGACATCGACGGCCACACCCTGACCGTGGAATGGCAGCTCAGCGATGTCATCACCGTCAGGTCGCTGACCGGGTACCGGGAGTTCGACACCGAGGCAATGACCGACTACGACGGCTCGAACCTGAGTTTTTACCACGTTCAGCGCAATGTGGATTACCGCCAGAAGTCGCAGGAATTCCAGTTGCTGGGCGACCACGGCAATCTCAACTGGGTGGCCGGGGTGTACTACTTCAACGAGGACGGCACCTATTATTCGCCACGGGCGGTGTTCGGCGAATTCTCTGGCAACAACCTCGTCTACAGCGTGGCCGAGCTCGACAACGATCTGAAGGCCATTTTCGGCCAGGTGGACTGGTCGCCGGCGGCGCTGCCCGATCTGACCTTCAGCGTCGGCGCCCGCTACTCGGAAGAAACCAAGGACATGTACCGCGCCTTCGGTGATTTCACCAACCAGTCGCCGGCACAGTATCCGATCCCGCCCACCCATTTGCCGAGCCTCGACCTCGCCAGCAACACCTCGGTCATGGGCTCGGTCACCTGGAACGCGACGGACGACATCACCCTCTACGTCAAATACGCCGAGGGCTATCGCAGCGGCGGCTATGACGGCCAGACCACCTCGCCGGCGGTATTCGCCATTCCCTACGAATCGGAGGAACTGGCGGCCTACGAGGTGGGTTTCAAGACCCGCTGGCTGGACGACAGGGTCCAGCTCAACGGCGCCTGGTTCTTCAGTGATTACGACGAACTGCAGATCACCGTGTTCGACGCCAGCCGCGGCAGTTCCTTCGTCGACAACGCCGGCAAGGCGGAAATCAAGGGTCTGGAGCTGGAATTGCGGATCGAGCCATCGGACCACCTGACGATCACCGCCGGGCTCGGTTTCCTCGATCCGACATTCAAACGCTACGACTACGTCGAAGGCGATGTGCTGACGAACATTGCCGGCGTCGCCAAATTCACCCACACGCCGGAGCGCAGTTATTCGGCGGCGGTGGATTATCGCGCCGCCACCACCGACATCGGCGCCTTCGACATCCATCTCGACTACAGCTATGTGGGCGCCCATTACGTCCACCCGCATCTGGATGGCAAGACCCCGCCCGGAAAAATCCAGTCCTATGGCCTGCTCAATGCGCGCCTGTCATTGGCGGAGATTCCCATTGGCGGCGGTTTCGACTCGCTGACCTTTACCCTGTGGGGTAAAAACATAACCGACAAGGAATACATCACCACCAATATTCCCTTCGGCAATGCCTATTTCCTCGCCGGCAGTTATGGCGAGCCGCGCACCTACGGCGCGGAAATCAGTGTCAGGTTCTGATCCGCGATGATGATGCAGGTGCCGGGTACGACCGGAAGACCGCCGGTGCGGGGTCTTCCGGGAAAGGGTGAAATGCAGGGGTATTTTGACTTCCGGCAGGACATTTCCGGCAGTAGTAAAATGGACGATACTGTCTATAACAAGGAAAAATCCTATAACAAGGAAAAATCCCATAACGAGAAGAAAACCATGCACAAGCACGAATCCCCGGGATATGCCCGTTATGTCCTGGCGGTGCTCACCCTGACCTATACCTGCAGCTATATCGACCGCTATATCCTCTCGGTGCTGGTGGAGCCGATCAAGGCCGAACTCGGCGTCTCCGATACCCAGATGGGCTTTCTCGGCGG
>JBAZCN010000196.1:0-5013 GCA_041655035.1 Porticoccaceae bacterium
TCACCGGGCCGGGCCGGCCGCAGCCGCAGGTGGGCGAGAAGTCCGCTGTGACCTTGTCGCCGGTGATCAGCCCACCCCAGCGGCCTTCGTAGGCGAGGTCGAGGAAGCCGAAGCGGCCTTCGATGGTGCCGTGGAAGTCGGAGCCCTGGGAATCGCCATCGGGGCTGAGGAGCGTCTCACCGGTTTCATCCAGCAGCAGCATGATCAGCCCCGGCGGCACGTGGTAGTTGCCGTGTTCGCAGTTGGGCAGTGCCTGGGCCAGTTCGGTCATGGCGTAGGTGCGGATGCGCTTGACGGCGCCGAAGAACCCGTCGACCCGCTCCTTGAAGTCGGCGGGCAGGGGGATGCCCTTCACGCCGCCGCCGACACCGATCAGACTGTCGGGGTGGAAATCGCCATCGGGGATGCCGCGCTCGCGGGCGCGCTCGATGATCGCCAGCACCGGGGCCCAGAAGCCCATCAGGTAGATGGGCTGGTGGCGGTGGTCGAGCACCAGGTCGGCGAATTCGATGGTCTCCTGGCGGCCTTTGTCGGCTTTGTCCGCGGCTTCCGCTTCGAAGGCGGCGATTTCGTCCGGCGTGGCGGAGCCTTCCGCCATGCGCTTGCGCATCGCCGCCATGTTGCTCACTTCCGAAATCTTCAGCTTGTCCTTGGCGAGGGCGTACATCCGGCCGTCCATGGCCCAGTCCTTGAGGGCGAACTGGGCGGACTCGCAGGCGCTGTTGGGGCCCTCCATCTGGCCGGTCCAGAATACGATGTAATTGTTGCTGAGCACTTCACCGGGCCAGGCCATGGTGTGGCGGAAATGGCGGCGCTTCAGTTCCTGATCGCCGGCGGTATGGTTGAGAAACGAGCACTTGCCGCTGGAGCCGCTGGTGGCCAGCACCCGGTGGTCGGCGGCCCAAAGGCGATCGAGAAATTCATCGACATTGGACACGCCGTTCATGTCGACGCCGGTGAGATCGGGCACCGACAGGCTGTCGAGCCATTTCAGCAGGCGATCCCACTGACCTTTTTCGACGAAGGAGGCGGGATAGGATTTGTACACCGTGTGTGCGAACAGCAGCGGCACCAGGTCGGCGAATTTTTCGATTCGGGTAATGCCCGCTTCTACGGCGCGGTGCTTGAGCAAGGGGATCTGTTCGATGCGTTCGGCAAATAATTCCTGGGCGGCGGCGAGGCGCAGCGGGCGTAGTTCGGCGTCGGTTCTGTTGAACGCCTGATCGGTGTTGACGATCAGGTCGAGTAATTCTTTGCGGGTGGGGGTCATGGTTCGGGCTCCGTGGGAATTTTATTAATCGGGATGGCTCCATTGGCTAAACACCTTACACAGCATCAGCTTTGCTCGACAAGGCTATTCGGATAAGCCGGGGCTTATTCGAAAGTAATGGCTTTTATCAGTGGCAATTTTAGTATGGGCATGAACCTGGAAAACATTGCTGCGAACGCTGCAGTGAATTGCAGGTTGCAGTAATCGCGGGTCGCCCGGTTTATTTATATCCCGGTCGCGGAGTTTGCATGGTGGCGGGCCGCGTCCGACTGCACTGTGCGACTCTGCCATGCGTGCGACTCTGCCATGCGTGCGACTCTGCAATATCGATAATTAATTATTAATAATGAGGAATTGCCATGAATCTCGATATCACACCGTTGCCCGGCGGCATTGGCGTCGCCTGTTCCGGTCTCGACCTGAGCAAGCCTGTTCCGGGGGCGGTACGCGAACAACTCTACCAGGCCTGGATCGATGCCGGAATCGTTGTCTTTCCCGGCGGCGCGACGAGCCCCGAGCAGCAGATCAGCCTGAGCCGCTGTTTTGGCGAGTTGGATGTCCACCCCGTAAAGAATCTGGTGACGGAGTCAGCCTATCCGGAGCTGATGGTGCTCGACAGCAGGGAGCAGGTGAAAATGACCATTCTCGGCCGGGACGATGCGCCGGATGAGCGCTTCACCGGTTTCATTCCCTGGCATTCGGACCTGATTTTTACCACCACGCCCAACCACGGCGCCATGTTGCGGGCTGTGGTCACTCCAGAGCGTGGGGGCCAGACCGCGTGGATCGATACCATCGCTGCCTACGATGGTCTCGACGCGGCTGTGCAGCGGGATATCGACGACCTCGAAGTGGAATACCGTTTTTGCAAGGATCTGACATTGGCACGCTACGGCCGCGATCCGTCGATCCGCAAGATCGAGGGCTCGGTGAGCTTCCCGGATTTTCCGGCGGTTGCCCAGCCGCTGGTGTGGCGTCACCCGGTGAGCGGGCGCAAATCCCTGAACCTCAGCCCGCTCCATCTGGAGGCGGTGGTGGGTCTCGATGATCAGGACAGCGCGGCCTTGCTCCAGCGCCTGGTGGACCATATCACCAGCCGTGAATACAGCTATGTCCACCATTGGCAGCCCGACGATCTGGTGCTGTGGGACAATTGGCGCACCTTGCATTCGGCGCTAGGCTATCCCATCGGTGACCGCCGCGTGGTGCACCGCACCACCATCAGCGGCAATGTCCGGATGGGGCGGGTACTTTCTGCACCGGTTAACTGACAGGGCCTGCTTGCAGTGGTGGGTTGCTAAAAAGGCGGGTGGACAGCGGTTACTTGGCCGGCGGCTGCTTGATGGCGTCCTGAAGATCGCGCAGCAGAGGGCGGAGCAGTCGGGCCAGTTGCAGGCGCTCCTTTTCCGCCATCTGGTAGATGGCGGCATGTTCGTGGACCTGCTCGTGCTCGATGATCTTGCGGAGCACCTGCCGCCCTTTGGCGGTGATGCTGAGATGGTGGGCACGGCCATCGCTACTGGGGCTGCGCTCGATAAGCCCGCGCTGCTCGATGCGATTGAGATGGCGCGCCGCGGAGGGGACAGTGGTCAGGCTGGTCGCCGCCAGTTCGGCCAGGGTGCTTTGTCGCGGGGTGATTCTGTCCAGGGTGCCGAGTAGTTGCAGTTCCGGCAAGCTGATGCCGTGGCGGGCGGACGCCCGCTCCGACAACACCTCGATATAGCGGACGATCATGAACAAGCGGACGATAAGTCCGGTGGACAGCATGTCCTGCTCCGGCCACGACCGCGCCCAGCGTTCCATGGCGCTATCGACCGGGTCGCGGCCATCGTTGTCGAAGGCGTCGTGCGCTTGCTCGGCGGCGTTCAGCACGTCGTCCCTCAGTGCGCCGAACTGGGTGGAGAGCCAGTCGAGAGCCAGTGGGTTGACGGCGTAGTAATGATAGCGCCCCTGTCGGTTTTCCTGTACCAGGCCCGCTTCCTTCATGACCTTGAGATGCTGGGATACCGCCGGCTGGGAGATCGGCATATCCGCGGCGATCACCTTGACCGGCATGGGTTGTTCCAGCAGACGGCTGAAAATGGCCCGGCGGTTGGCGTCGGCCAGGGCGTCGAGCAGGCCCTGGCCATCGACCAGCAGGCCGGAATTGGCGGTGGGCTCCGGCGGCGCCGTCATCGCGGGGGTGTCCTGTGTCATCGCTCGTCCCTTGGTCCTTGTCATGGTGGCGGTTTTTATAGTGGGGCTGAAGGACTATATCCCTGTTGCCATATAGCCGCCATCCACCGGCAGGATGACCCCGTTGACGAAGCTGGCCGCCGGCGACACCAGGAACAGGATCGCCGCGGCGATTTCCTCGGGCCTGCCCCAGCGTCTGAGGGGCGAGCGCGCCAACACCCGCGCCCGGTACTCGTCGTCACCGCGCAGACCGGTGGTCATCGGGGTTTCGATCCAGCCGGGTGCCACGGCATTGGTGCGGATGCCGTCCCGCGCCCAGCCGACCGCCAGGGATTTGGTGAACTGCGCCACCGCGCCCTTGCTCGCCGCATAGGCGGGGCCGGTGCCGCTGCCGAAAAAGCTCATCACCGAGGCGAGGTTGACGATGGCGCCGCCCTGTCCGAGCAGCAGGGGCTTGGCCTCGAAACAACAGCGCATGGTGCCGTGGAGGTTGATGTCCACGGTTTTCATGAAACCCTGTTCACTGAAATCATCGCCACTGCGGCCGACGCCGGCGCAGTTGACGAGGATGTCGAGGCCGTAGAGGCCGGCAAAAAACGTCTTGACCTGATCGCTGTCGCCGACGTCCAGGGCGGCGAGGTCGATGTCGGCCATCGCGGCATCGGTCCGGCAGTTGGCCAGCTCGGCGTCGGTGACGCCGGTGGCGATGACCCGGCAGCCGGCGTCGCGCAGGGCGATGGCGGTGGCCCGGCCGATACCGCTGGCGCCGCCGGTGACCACCGCGCGGCGGTTGGCGAGCAGTGTCATGTCACCACCTGTCATGACAGGCCGCGCACCGGCACCAGGGCGCCGTGGATGGCGCGTGCCTGGTCGGAGGCGAGAAAGCAGATAACGTTGGCGAGATCCTCCGGCGCCACCCAGAGGGCCGGATCGGCATCGGGCATGTCGCGGCGGTTGGCGGGGGTGTCGATGATGCTTGGCAGCACGGCGTTGACGTTGATGCCCTGGGCGCGCAACTCGGCGGAGAGGCTCTCCGTCAGCCGCATCACCACGCTTTTCGCCGCGCCATAGGCGCCGAGATTGGCCTGGCCCTGCACCGCTCCCAGGGCGCCGACGTTGACGATGACGCCGCGGCCCTCGCCGAGCATCACCGGCACCACCGCAGCGACCATGCTGCGCAGGGTGTCGACGTTGAGGCGAAACATGGCGTCCCAGCCGGGGTCGGCAAGATCGTGGGACGCTCCCATATGGAAACCGCCGGCGAGATTGAACAGCGCGTCGATGCGGCCCATGCCGGCCACCTGACGGGCGGTCGCGGCGGCATCGGTGAGATCGAAGGCGAACTTTTCAAGGTCGGGGGCAAAATCGTCGGGAAACGCCAGGTCGACGAGCAGTGGGGTGGCGCCCTGCTGGCGCGCCACAGCGGTGACCGTTCTGCCCAGACCGCCGGCGGCGCCGGTGATGACGATACGTTTGCCGGAGAGGCTCATGATGTGGCTCCTTGATGTGATGGCCGTGGGTTAATGTTATGGCCGCGGCCTTCGAGGTCCGATTCGGCGACGACCCGC
>JBAZCN010000197.1:0-4994 GCA_041655035.1 Porticoccaceae bacterium
CACATAGACCACGGTCGAAGGACCTGAATCACCTATGCCAATGGAGAGATTGGGGGCAATGCGCTGCAGGTCGGATATGTTGACCACTTGCGATTCGATCATCATCTTCCCCGTCAGGGCAGTGACAGCCACAGGCGTCTGCTGCAAACTCTCCTCGGCCTTTCTCGCTGTCACCACGATCTCCTCGATACCGCCCTGGGCGTACAGCTGGCTCGCCATCAGGAGGGCTGACAAGCCCGCCAAAGTAGAAGGAAAACATCTGGCTTTTATATTCATATCAGTATCATCTCATGGTTAACATTATTCTGATGTATGATCGCAAATGGAACACAAATAAAAGCTGTACTGTTAGAACAATTATCGCAGTCAATAATATATTGACGGATCGGTAGCGCATGACAACTGCGAATTGTATATTGGCCTTCTCTTCAAGAAATCCGCGGATACTATCGTTTGCTTTGTTCTTTTTGATTATGGTCGTGCATTTACAGCAGAGCATCCGCCCGGATCATTTGACAATTGTTTTCATCTCTTGAAATGCAGATGAATTTCCTCAGGATCTCTGGCCTGGGGGCTTCCACAGTAATTGACATGTCCTCCCTCATTCAACAATTCGACTGCCCTGTAGTGCGTTGCTATCTTGCCCAGCATCAGGCGACCCAGCAACCGCACCAGATGCATACCCAGGCAAGTATGGGCACCTTTGGCAAAAATGACATGGGGCCTGGCCGGACGGGACACGTCAAACCGCAATGGATCCTCATAGATTGCCGGATCGAAACCTGTAGCTCCAACAATCAGATAGACTGGCATGCCTTCAGCGACATCCACGCCTTCATAATTGAAATGTCCTTTCGCATAACGCGGGCTGAACATGCTTGGTGGATCAAACCTGAGTATTTCCTCGATGGCCCCGCCGACAAGACTGGGGTTCTGGCGCACGACTTCGAACTGCTGGGGAAAACGCGCCATCATCAGCAATATGGAACCAAGAAGCGATGAAATGGGAGAGATTCCGGCAACGCAGAGCGGCATTATCTGCAGGAGTAATTCTTCACTGTCCAGTATGTGGTCCTGGCGGTTAAGCGTCACCAGGCTGGAGATGATCTTGCTTTTATCAAGCCGGTCGTTGGCGCCGGCGATGACATCTTCCAGATATTCCTGTGCGGTATCCCAGGCGTCATCGTAGCTTTTGCTGTGCTGGTCGCCCGGCTTCAAATCGACAAGGCCGCACATTTCAGCGGTAAGCGCCTCGAAAATCACAAAATCTTCACGGGGCAAGCCGAGTAGTACCCCCAGCACCACGTCCACAGCCAGCGGGTGAGTGAAGGCAGATATTATCTCGATGTTATCGCTGCCATCGTCCAGTTCATCCAGAGTCCTGTCGAGCAACAGGTTGATTTCCTGGCCGAGCGCCTTCACTGCCGCTGGCGAAAGGCAGGCAGACAGATTTCGACGCAGGCGTGTATGTTCTGGCGGGTCGACAAATCCAAGGATTTCCCTGCCTTTAAAATAGTCGATGCTTTCCTGCCCAGGAATATATGGCTTGACGCTGCTAAATCGTGAGAAATCAACAAAAGCTTCTTCAACATGCTTGAATCGAGACAGAATCAGTGAATCCACACCATAAATTTTTTGACTGAACGGTCGCGTCCTCGCCAATTCGGCAAAGGCAGGAAGCGGATTATTTTTTAGTGAAGAATCAAAAATACTGAATTCACCTATCATATTGAGCAGGCCCTTTTCATTGGCAATTTCCAATAGCTTTGTCAATCAATCTCGAAGCTGCTGCCCTTCGCTTTCCATTCAGTTTCGAACACTCCCCGACTGTCAGGCCGCGGCAGGCCACCCTCCCCCGACTAACGGCCTGTCCGTGCCGAGGGCTGTTTATTGCCACAATGAGATATATGGGAAAATGTTCGGCTGGCAATGCTGCTGCCTGAATGGAAACAGCTGGGATGCTGAGTTCTGCCTTGAAAATAGCAGGTCGCAGCGGCCAGCGTCAATTCTCGGCAGTTCTTTTATTTTAGCTTGACTCTAATAATGGAAGCTCACCCGCACATTCAAGATCAATACCCATCAGCAGACTTGTCGAGGTCACGATTGTCGCGAGCAAAACCTCACGACATTCTGCTTCGAAAGCTTCAAGCATCCTGCCCTGTCCTGCCTGGTGTCTGTCCTGATCGGCGTTCCGGCGTGGTGACCGCTTCGACAGCAGTGCTGTAAAACCCCGGCGAATCGCGACAAGTCCTACGGTTTTATCGCCTTAAGAATAAAATCCTTGGAATAGTCCCGCCAGTAGCCATTGGCCATCTCCGTGACGAAATCCCTATCGATATATTTTGATGCCATAGGTCCGAAACTGGACATGCCCAGCGAGAGCAGCCAGATGAGAATGAACAGGTCCTCGTTTTTAATGGAAAGGGTGAAGATGCCTGATCTCTTGCCGCGATCCAGAATTGCCGAGAGCATCGACACATACCTTCGTGTCGAATCCCGTATGGGGTTACTGTCAATTATCTGCCTGCCATCCTGCTGGATCTGGTCGATGACCAGTCGTCCCCATTTATCGTGGCCCTCGAATACCATGTCAATAAAATTGGCAAGTGCTTCCTGCGGCTCCAGGTTATCGAAACTGGAGCTTTCAGCCCTCTCAACATCACTCCTTGCCGTATCCGCAAGCATTTCCTGATAGAGGGTCTCCTTGCCGCCAAAATAATGGTAGATGAGCTGCTGGCTGATATCGGCCCTATCGGCGATCTTTTCAATTGTTGCCTTGTTGATGCCTGATTCGATGAACTCCTCTCGGGCAGCGTCCAGGATGACCTTGATCGTTAGCGCTGAATTTCGCTTGTATTTTTTCGTCATGATGAAATCTCCACAGCCCCGCCCGCAGGTCCAGTCAGCCAGGACGACATGAGGGGGCTGGCAATCTGTCCGGTGAGCCTGCAGCAATCTGGCTGCAGGGCGCCGGGATCGAGGGGGCCGGCCCGGCACAACTGATAGCTGGTAGCGGAAGCTGAGCACGGCATTGCCATGGGTCGGACCAGCAACTCGCGAAAGCCCTGCTGATGGCGATCTTCTTCTCCTTACTTCACCTCTGCCGGGGGCCATCGCCCGCCCGGGGCTCGCAGGCTTTGGTGGCGACAAGGCTAATCTACCCGCTCGATTTGGGAAAGACCATCCTGGCCAGGGAAGCTTGCGCCTTTGATTGGTTGCTGCGTGCCCGGGTCCGCCCCGCCCGGAGATAGGTACATCGCAAGCTCGGGAAGAAGAACTTGTGGAAAGGAGCGTCTTGCCAGGGAATGAAGTTGCAGACATAATGCTGTACATGCATACAGTAAACGGTACCGTAGCCATGAAGATGCAATCCTCGCCAACTCCGGCGCCAGCCCGGGTGTTCGCCACTCCGCTCCATCTGTCGCGTGTACAGGGGGGCGTTGCCAAGCCGGCCGCCGACTACCGGGATAAATCCCTGGATCTCAACGAGTTGCTGATCCGCCACCGCGCTGCCACCTTCTACTGCCGGGTAAGCGGCGGGTCGATGGTCGGCGCGGGCATTCACGACGGCGATTACCTCATCGTCGATCGCGCGCTGCGCCCGGCCCATGGCGACGTGGTGGTAGCCGCCATCGACGGCGAGCTGACCTGCAAGATTATCGACCTTCACCACCAGCGGCTGCGGGCGGCCAATCCGGGGTACCCGCCAATCCCCATCCGCAACGGCTCCACATTCACCATCGAAGGCGTGGTGACCAGCTCTATCAGGACACACAGATGTTTGCCCTAGCCGATTGCAATTCCTTCTATGCCAGTTGCGAGCAGGTGTTCAGGCCGGACCTGCGCAACAAGCCCGTAGTGGTGCTGTCCAATGGCGATGGCTGCATCATCTCCCGTTCGAAGGAAGCCAGGGCACTCGGCATTCCCGACCTGCAACCCCTCTTCAAAGTCGAGCACCAGCTGCGCCGCAGCCGGGTGGCCATCTTCGCCAACAACTATCCCCTGTATGACGACCTGTCCCGGCGGGTCACGGAGACCCTTCTCGAAATCGGCGTCCCTCTCGAAACCTACTCCATCGACGAAATGTTCCTCGACCTCGCCGGATACGATTCCGCTCACTGCGCCCAGGCAATACGCGACATCGTCTGGGATCAGGTGAAAATCCCCATGAGCGTGGGCGTCGCGCCCACCAGGACTCTCGCCAAGCTCGCCAATCAGGTGGCCAAGAAAACCGCCGCTTGCGATGGTATATGCATCCTGGATGAACCCCATAAATGGCGCTGGGTACTGGAACGAATGCCGGCGCGCACGATCTGGGGAGTCGGCGGCAAACTGGAGCGGCCCCTGTTGGAGCTGGGCATCCGGTCCGCCCTGGACCTGGCGAGAGCCAATCCCAAGGTACTGCGCCGCCACGGCAACATCAATCTGCAACGCACCATCGAGGAACTCAACGGCCATAGCTGCCTCGAAATCGACGACGTACCCGCAGACAAACGACAGATCTACAGCACCCGCTCACTCGGCACCCGGGCGCGCACCCTTGCGCCGCTGCAGGAAGCGGTGGCCCTCTATGCGGGCCGCGCCGCGGAGCAGCTGCGGGGGCAACGACACCTCACCCGCGCCGTACACCTGTTCATGCATACCTCTTCCCACGAACCCGGGTTCCACAGCGCCAGCAAAGTGGTCCAGCTGCCCTGCCCCAGCGACGATATACGGGTCATCGTCGCCCTCGCCCGCCAGATGGCCGGGGATCTGTACCGGCCCGGCCACGCCTTTCTGAAAGTCGGCGTCGGGTTGCTCGACGTCGTCGACCGCCGTCACTGCCGGTTCGACCTGCTCGCCCCCGGGCAGCCGACGCCGAGCGACAGCCCAGTGAGCGCCTTCGATACCATCGATCACAAACTGGGCCGGGGCACGTCGCTTCTGCCCAACCAGGAAACACAGCGACCCTGGGCCATGCGTCAGCAATTCAGATCTCCCCGGTATACCACGCG
>JBAZCN010000198.1:0-4961 GCA_041655035.1 Porticoccaceae bacterium
ACCCAGATCGAGAAGCAGCGTGGCACTGCCGTTGGCGGCGCACGACAATGCGATATGGGCGGCGACCAGCGCCGCCTCGGCGTCCGGCCGGGCGCTGTGAAGCACCGCGAGGCCGCCCTGCTCCGGGCGCGACGGCAACTGCGGCAAGCGCGTCGCGAGGCGTCTCACCAGACCCTGCACCTCGCTGCCCCGGAGGCCGTAGGTGATGAAATCGCGGGCCCCGGCACGCATCGCGGCGATCACCAGTTCGCTGTTGAAGCCGTCGCCCACCGCCACCACCACCAGCATCGGCCGCGCTTCGAGCAGCCCTTCGATCAGTGCGCACTGGGCCACCAGATTATCGCGATCGACACCGATGAAGATCAGCGACGCGCGCATCATATCCATCAGGCGGAGCACTTCGTCGAGGGTGTCGCCAACCTTGACTATCTGGCCGACGGAGACCAGCGCACTCTGCAGCCATTCCACATCCGACTCGTTGCGACTGCATACCAGAAAGGTGTTATCCATCACAGGGCCTTAACGCGACAAACCGGGAGTGCGGTCGAAATCGCCGCTTTCGAGAAACAACTGCTCGAACACCGACGGGTCGTAGCGCCGCAACTGTTCGCCCGGCAAATCGGGGAGCCGGGCGTCCACCGCCAGAGGCTGCACCAGATGCGGGGTGACGATCATCAGCAGTTCGCGCTCCTCGCGGTCGATGCGCGACGAGCGGAAGAACGCGCCGAGCACCGGAATGTCGCCGAGCCCCGGCAGCTTGTTGACGGCCCCCACATTGCTGGCGCTGATCAGCCCGCTGATCACGAAACTCTCGCCGCTGGCCAGCGAGATATTGGTATCGGTGCGACGCACGTTGAGCGCCGGCACCGTGGTGCCGGCAATGCTGATGCCGTTGTTGAAATCGAGCTCACTGACCTCCGGCGCGACTTTGAGTGTGATCCGGTCCGGCCCGACCACCGTGGGCGTCAGGCTCAGGCGCACGCCGAACTCCTTGTATTCGATGGACACCGTATCGCTACCCGCGCTGGGCACCGGTACCGGAAATTCGCCGCCGGCGAGAAAGCTGGCGCTCTGGCCGCTCAGCGCCACCAGGCTTGGCCGCGCCAGCGTGTAGGCAAAACCGCTGTTTTCCAGGGCGTTCAGTGCGCCGAGCACTCTGCTGCTGCCGCCGCCCCAGACGATATTGAAACCGGTTGCCGACATCGGCACCGGCGCCCCGGGGGTGAGCGCCCCGACCCCGCCCACCGGCACCGAGGGCGGCGCCGTGCCCGGCGAGCCGAACAGAAAATTATTGGAGCCGGTGCCGAACAGCGATACGCCGACTTCCCTGAGCTTGGTGCGGTTGACTTCCACGAAGCGGATATCGGTCTGCACCTGGCTGGGCAGCGCCGGCCCCGCCTCCTCCGCCGGCAGCGGGCGGGTCAGCGCCAGAGTTCCCTCGCCGAGCACGAACACCATGCTCTGGCGCGGCTGGGAGGCGCAGCCGGTCCACACACTGAGACTGGTGACGCCGCCCTCGTTGGCGGTGATCAGCACGGTATTCTTGTCGGTCAGGCGCACATCCGCCACCGCCGGATTGCCCACCGCCAGGCGCTGCACCTGTACCGGCAGACTGAGTTCGCGGTGGGTTCCCGGCGCCATCTCGAGCACCGCCGGCGTCTGCGTCAGCAGCGCGCAGCTCGCCTCGGACTGCGCCGCGAACGGCAGCGACAACAGCGCGGCCGACAGCGCTATGTTGGCAATCTCAGGTAGTCGGATCATTGCAAGCTTCCTTGCCGGTCAGGGGCTGTGGCGGGAGACATTGTTGCCGCGATAAACCGGGATGCCCGCCGGTGGCGGAGGAACCAGCCCCGGCTGGGGCCGCGCTGCGTTGCGCAGGGCGAACTTCTCGAACTGGAACAACTGCTGGCCGATGGTATCGAGATCGGGAAACGCCTTGCCGGCGTAATAATCGGCCAACAGCTTTTCGTCGGCGCTGCGCACCGCGAGCCGCAAGGTGCCCACCTGGGTGGCCAGCATAAACCGCGTCAGCAGCGCCTCGGGAATCGCCAGCACCACGGTGCGGGCATTGTCCTGGCGCGTCTGGCGCGCCGGCTTGTCATCCGCCGCCGGCGGAGGCAACGCCGCTTCGCCGTTGTTGGTGGCGCCGAGCTCGGCGCCCACGCTGAGCACCCGCATGGCCGGCACCACCACCTGCACGGTGCGGTCGCGATTTTTGTCATCTTCGCGGAGGTAGAGCAACACATCGACATAATCGCCGGGCTTCAGGTGCCCACCGCCGCCCACCACTTCATCGACCTCGAGCGCCAGGGCCCGCTCATGGGCGCGGATCATTCGCGCCAGCGGACCGCCCATATCGAAACTGGCGTTGCTGAGTACGGTGCCCGCCGGCAGATCGCGCCAGGCGGTGCGCCGCAGCACCGTCTCGATATCGCCGAAGCTGTCGGGGGGAGCGATCCGCAACTGCTCCACAGCCAGATCGTCGGCCATGATCGGCGTCAACGCCTTGACCTCGCGGGCCAGCACCACCACCGGAACCCGGCCCTCGGTCGCGGCGCTGACGATCCGCCGCACCGGTTCCGGCTCGCGCACCTCGGCTGGTTGCACGGCGGTCTCCAGCGGCGGATTTTCATCGGCTGGGCGGCTGAGAGAGACTCCCCAATAGCCGGCAACGCCCGCGCCGATAAATAGCAGCACG
Source organism: Porticoccaceae bacterium (assembly GCA_041655035.1). Classification (GTDB taxonomy): domain Bacteria; phylum Pseudomonadota; class Gammaproteobacteria; order Pseudomonadales; family Porticoccaceae; genus NAT127. Next base: position 2,699 of record JBAZCN010000198.1, read on the forward strand.
GCAAACACCATCAACACACGGCTATTCATGGGGCATCCTCCCTAAGGCCTCGGTGGAAGGCGGCGCGATACGGCACATGGCTATCGTTATTGCTTAAAAGGCAGCCTGTGTTCAACTTGCGCCGCAACACCATTGGGTATCAAGCGCGGAATGTAAACCCAAGGGGCGGGTATATATATCCCCAGATAGTATTAATCCTTATTGAATATTCCTTTTTGCCTACGGCTTTGCCACAGTGATCTTTGGTCTCCACATAAATAAACAAGCAAGACAATTTAATACCAGCCAGACAACAAGGAACGACTCGTTATGAACAAGCTCTTTCACTCATTGCATCAGAAATTCTCCTCCTTTATTCGTCGCGAGGACGGCGCCTCGGCCATCGAGTACGCGATCATTGCTGGCTTGATTGCTGTTGCAATTATCGGGGCAGCGAGCCTTATCGGTGATGAGATTGCCACAGTATTTGAGACTATTAAGGACGCTCTGGCAGGAGTCGATGCTGGTGGTGACTGACGAAAATCACCGAACCAGGCAGAATGAACTCCGGACCTTGGCGGGTAGCCCCTCCCTCGGTCCATCCAACTGTACCGGTAGTAGTGAGTCGGCACTCGACGATAAGGCTTTATTTTAGTTCGAAACATTCGCTGAGCCTCTCATCTCTTAGCTGGCACAACTTTATTATTTGCTTCATCAGGAATTGCGGGCCGACTATCGGGGTGATCACCAAATGTCGATGACGCCCGCAACACAGGATAGCTGCCGTGCCAATCGCTTTATCCCAGGTCGGTTCGTCCAGTGCCGGATCATCATCAGGTCCCGGATCGCCACGCAAGGCCCGTGGCGCCGCGGCGATCGAATTCAGCCTGGTATTCATCCTGCTGTTTGTGGTGTTCTATGGCATTGCCGGCTACACCGTGCCCCTGCTGCTCGGCATCAGCTATGAAGAGCTCGCCGCCGAGGCGCTGCGCGAGGCGGTGCGCGTTCGCCATCTGTCTACGGATGCCGATCCGCTGGCGGAAGTCCAGGCCATTATCAGCGACTCCTGGCTGCCGGCGGCCTGGGCCCAGCCCTGTGCGGACTACCCCGATGGCTACCTGAAAATAGCCGGCGATGTGTGGAGCCTGTGCCTCGGCCACGGCAATCCGGAGTCGATCATTCCGCCGTTTACCCTGTTCGACTGGCAGGTGCCGCGCCTGCCGGACGAAATTCGCGGCGAAGCCAGCATTCGCCTGCAATAGCCATTGTGGACACAGATGACGACACGCCAGAGGGAGACGGCCATTCGATGCCGATAACAGCAGTGCGCGTACCGGCAAGGTCGCACCAGCGAGGTGCTTTCAGCATTATCGTCGCCTTCGCGCTGATCATGATGCTGGCGCTGCTGGCCCTGGTGGTGGACAGCGGCCGCCTCTACCTGGAAAAACGCCGCCTGCAGAAGGTGGCCGATTTCGCGGCACTGGAAGCCGTCGCCCGCCTGCCGAACGGCGATTGCGCCGCGGCTCCCGATAAAGCCCCCGAATTCGCCGCCGACAATGCCCGGGGCAATGGTTTCCTCAAGAAAGAAAGCACACAGTCATTGACGGTCCAGTGTGTCGACGTCGACACCGTCGACGGTGTTCGCCAGGGCACGGCCAGCGACGAAGGCCGGGCCGTGCGGGTCACCGCCCGCCACAGCGTTGCCGCCAGCCTGGTGCTGCGCGCCGGCGGCCTGGTCAACCGCAATGTCCCCGATCAGATCGCCCTCGAAGCCACGGCCATCGCCGAGCGCCAGGTGCCCACGGCGGTATTCAGCGTCGGCTCACAGTTGCTGCGACTCGACAGCGACGGCCTGCTGGCGCAGGCACTGAGCGCCGTGGGGCTGGATGCCGAACTCTCCGCGCTCGATGCCGCCGGGCTCGCCACCGCCGCCATCACCCCCGCCGGGTTACTGCGCGAGTTGGGCATCGACCTGAACATCCACCAGCTCAAAGCGCTGTCGCCCCAGGGCCTGGTGGATCTGGTCGACACCGAAATCGGCCTGATCGGTCTCGACAAGTTGATCGAGCTGTCCCTCAGTGTCGTCTCGGATTCAGTGCTGCGCGCCCGATTGAGTGCGCTGCAAAACGAGATCATCAGCAACCCCTTGCTGCGCGACGTCGATCTCCGGCTGTTCGGCACCGTGGATATGCCCGGCTTGCTTGCCCTGGCCTCCGACCCCGACGGCGCGCTGGGCTCCGCCCTCGATGCCCACATCAATCTCGGCGACCTTATCGCCGCCGGC
>JBAZCN010000199.1:0-4926 GCA_041655035.1 Porticoccaceae bacterium
GGCTGGTACTGTTGTTTCTGGTGTTACTCTTATTGGTATTACTCATGTTGGTAGTACTCTTACTGGTATATCCCCTTATTTCCCATGCCATGGTTGTCCATGCCGTGGCTAGCCATCCCATGGTGAACCATCCTATGGTTTTTGGGGGGATGGTGGCGCTGGGGTGTCTGTGACAACGTGAGTCCACCGGATTCTTCCATCTTCGTCCCGAATGCGATCTTGCAGAAAGTAGCCGGCTGATTGCATTTCCTTTCGTGCATGCACCCATTGCTGCTCGCTTAGCCGGAAGACCTTGCGGATATACCAGATATGAATCTGGAAGCCATCGCTTCTTCCAAGCATCCAGGCTAGAAGTACCCGGGCACGCCACCCAATGCGGTCGTCCATTAAGATGTCGTCATACACAATGGAGTACGAGCGAACAGGACTGCGTTTGACTGAAATTGTTTTGCTCATGTCGCATCAGCTGCATCTAGAGCCAAGGCATCCTTTACTTGAAGCGTACGGAAATAAACTCGACGCCCCACGCGTAGCATGGTCGGTTTCAGCCTTCGTGAGATATCTGTATCGGAGTACAACGCGACCCGAACACCCTCTGGTGAGCGATCCAGCAGGCAGGCCACGTCAGTCAGGCTCATTAAAGGGCCATACTGTTGAAGTAAGTATTTTTCTGTAGTCATTGATACGTCCACCTTGTTTTAAGTAAGTGAACGTATTTTTGGACGGAAGAGGGCGGCGGTCAAATTTAAGCCTTTGATTTAAAAAGACCAAAATAAACTCTTCGCACATGCCAAGAACTATGCTCGGCGAGTACCAATATATAGTGCCTTGGTTTCGAACAATTATTTCTTCAAAAAATAGACTTTAATAACAATAGGTTGTGGTGGCTATCGTTCTTTGATTATTGATAGAAATAAATCATCATTGCGGGCGTGATTTTTCCAGCTTATCGAGCTTTTCCACCAAGTCTTCCGCTCGAAGATGGGTGTAACGCTTGAGCATTTGCATGGATTTGTGCCCACTTATCGCTGACACCTCTTGGTCGGATAGCCCAGCTTCGACCAGTCTGCTGACGGCCTCGTGTCGTAAGTCGTGAAAACGAAAATCCAGTATGCCTGTGTTCTTTTTGATGCGAGTCCAAACAGGGTTGAACTGATAGGCGCGTCGTTTGCCATCTTTTCCGGGTTCGCCAAAGAAAACGAGGTCGGTGTCGATGGGGCGAATCGGATTAGCCAGAGCTTGGCGGAATAGTCGCGTTGCTTCGTTCGTCAGTGGGACTGTGCGCGAAGTGGTGTTCTTGGTCTCCCGCAGCCTCACCACGCGTCGATCAAGGTCTATCTGGCTTCTGCGTAGGGTTGAGATCTCTGAGGACCGCATACCGGTTTCCAGGGCGATACGCACTATCCAGCCCAGCATGGGGTTGGAGTGAGCATCAACGGCTGCCAGAAGACGTTTCTGCTCTTCCGGGGTCAGTCGCCGGTCACGACCTGGGCCGGGGGCAGGTCGCCGAATGCTCTGGACAGGATTGTGGGTCAGTCCTATGCCCCATTCCTTGATGGCGATGTTGAACATGTGGCCCAGCAGGGCAAGATCGAGCCGAACGGTGTTTGGGGATCTTGGCCTGGGGTCTGGTTGGCCTCTGGCGTCTTTGCGATCCAGCCCGGCGAGGCGGTCATCACGGTACTGGGCGATGATTTCCGAGCTGAGCGCGGCGAGAGAGTATTTTCCCAGATGCTGGATCAGTGGTTTGGCGTGGCGGGCCTCACTTGCGGCAGAGGTGGGACGCTTGGTTGGTGAGATTTCCGCAAGGTAGCGTTTCAGCGCTGCTTCGACGGTCAGGCGTTCGGAGCTTGCCCGTTGGATATAAACGCCGCGCACCATTTCGTCTTCTGTGCGGCGTGCCCAGTCTTCGGCGTCGCGTTTGGTGCGAAAGGTTTTTATGGTGGTCGGCCATCCAGACTTGCGGATAACGGCCTTCCAGGTGCGTGAGGGGGTCTTCGTAATTGTAGCCATCGGTCACTCCTGAACAGGGCTCTTGCATTGCCACTGTACCGAAACTGTACCGAAACGCTAACAAAGGGGAAAATGGTGGGCCCAGCTGGACTTGAACCAGCGACCATCCGATTATGAGTCGGGTGCTCTAACCAACTGAGCTATAGGCCCTTTTTCTAAAATCTTGCATTGCTGCAAGGTGTTTCTGTTGCTTCCCTGGGGCGTCTCATTCCAGCCGGAGCAATGGATTATGAGTCGCCTGCTCTGACCAACTGAGCTATGGGCCCGTATTTGAGTTGTATAAAAAAGAGGTGGGCATTATAGATGTCCACCTCTTTTCAGGCCATATCAGTCTTCAATAAAACTGCGCAGATGATCGGAGCGGCTCGGATGGCGCAGCTTGCGCAGGGCCTTGGCTTCGATCTGGCGGATGCGCTCGCGGGTGACGTCGAACTGCTTGCCCACTTCCTCGAGGGTGTGATCGGTGTTCATGTCGATGCCGAAGCGCATGCGCAGCACCTTGGCCTCGCGGGCGGTGAGGCCGTTGAGCACTTCGCGGGTGGCTTCCGTCAGGCTCTCGGTGGTGGCGGAGTCGATCGGCGACATGATGTTGACGTCTTCGATGAAATCCCCCAGGTGCGAATCTTCGTCGTCGCCGATGGGAGTTTCCATGGAGATCGGCTCCTTGGCGATCTTGAGCACCTTGCGGATCTTGTCCTCGGGCATTTCCATGCGCTCGCCCAGTTCTTCCGGGGTGGGTTCGCGACCCATTTCCTGGAGCATCTGACGACTGATGCGGTTGAGCTTGTTGATGGTCTCGATCATATGCACCGGGATGCGGATCGTCCTGGCCTGGTCGGCGATGGAGCGGGTGATGGCCTGGCGAATCCACCAAGTGGCGTAGGTGGAGAACTTGTAGCCGCGGCGGTATTCGAACTTGTCCACCGCTTTCATCAGGCCGATGTTGCCTTCCTGGATCAGGTCGAGGAATTGCAGGCCGCGGTTGGTGTACTTTTTGGCAATGGAAATCACCAGGCGCAGGTTGGCCTCGACCATTTCCTTCTTGGCGCGACGGGCCTTGGCTTCGCCGATGGACATGCGGCGATTGATGTCCTTGATCTGGGGCACGGAAATGCCGTAGGTCTCCTCGATCTGTTGCAGCTTGCGCTGGCTGCGAAGGATATCCTCCTCAGCTTTTTTCAGGCGGTCGGCATACGCCGGCTTCTTCTTGAGAACGCCGGCAACCCACTTCTCGTTGGTTTCATTGCCGGGGAAACTGTCGATGAAGTCGGCGCGGGGCATTTTGCCATTGCGCACGCACAGCGACATGATGGTGCGCTCTTCCTGGCGGATCCGCTCGAGGATATCGCGCACTTCGATGATCATCGGGTCGAACTGGCGCGGGACGAGTTTCAGGTATTTGAACAGCTCGCCCAGTTCTTCGAGGTTCTTCTTGGCGGTGTCGCTGGTCCGGCCATGACGGGCGAGCGAGCGCCGGGTTTTGTCATTCTGCTTGCGCAGCGCGTCGAAGCGCTGGCGGGCCTCGTCGATATCGAGGCCATCCTCATCCTGGTTGGTGTCGTCGCCGGCTTCTTCGGCGGCGGCGCTCTGCTCCATGGCAGAGGGCACGTGCTCCATCGGATCGAGGTAACCGCTGATGATTTCGCTCAGCTTGCGTTCACCGGTGGCCACCAGATCATATTCGGCAATGATCTGGTCGACCGCCTTGGGCCATTCGGCAAGGCTCGACATCAGTTCGCGGATGCCTTCCTCGATGCGCTTGGCGATTTCGATCTCCCCTTCCCGGGTCAGGAGCTCCACGGAGCCCATCTCGCGCATGTACATGCGCACCGGATCGGTGGTGCGGTGCTGTTCGGTTTCCACGGCGGCCAGCGCGGCTGCAGCCTCGGCGGCGGCGATCTCATCGGCGGTGGAATCACCCGCGGTCATCAGCAGGGTATCGGCGTCGGGGGCGGTTTCAAAGACACTGATGCCCATGTCGTTGATCATCTGGATGATATCTTCCACTTGATCAGGGTCGGAGATATCTTCCGGCAGATGGTCATTCACCTCTGCATAGGTCAGGTAACCTTGCTCTCGACCTTTGGCGATAAGCTCCTTGAGACGGGATTGCTGCTGGGGTGATTCGCTCATAACAGTCCAGTGGTTGGTGTGTGGCCGAAAATAAACGCGGGATTATAGCCTATAGATTGGGCCTTGTCCTCTGATTGCAAGAGCTCTCTTACAATCCTAGTTGACTATTTCCGTTTTTTGCTCACAGGCTTTGCAAGTGCTTGTTTAATCATCAGATTAATTGCCGGAGTCCGTTCTTCCTCGGCCAGCTGGTTGTGCCAGAGGTCGAGCAGCCACTTGCGCTCCTCGGTATTCAGCACCTCATGGCCGAGCAATGTTTCGAGCTGGGTCAGCGGCGGGCGCTCCCTGTGGATGCGCTTCTCCAGGTGGCGGCAGATGTCGTGGAACTCCACCAGGCTGTCCTTCGCGGCGCTCTCCTGCGACAGGGCCAGATCGGAGGCGGCGATGCGAGCGAGCCTCTCGCCCTGCCCCGCGCCGTGGACGCCCCGCCAGAAACCGAGGATATGATTGAGCGTATAGTCCGGGTGGTCGCGCAGCACCGCCACCAGGCTGACCAGCAGGTCGGCATCGGGATCGTCGAGACTATCGAGATCGCTGAGCCGGTCCAGCTCCCGGCACAACCCCGGGCTGTGGAGAAGGAGCAGGATCAGGCGCTGCACCGCCGACAGCTTGAGCCTGCGGGTGCCGGCGCCGACCGACGGGCGAAACGCCGGGCCCGCGTCTTCACCGTAGTCGGCAAAGGCATCGCTGTGCTCACCGCCGCTGTACAGGCCCGCGTAGTCGGCATATTCATCGCCTTCCGGAGATCGCTCTGGGGGCGCTTCCTGCGCCTCCTCCGGC
>JBAZCN010000200.1:0-4915 GCA_041655035.1 Porticoccaceae bacterium
ATCACTTTCTCCCGAATCGGCCTATCGGCGAGCCTTGGCGCAGGAAGGCTTTGTGTCCGATGCCGCGCAGTGGCGTGCGGTGCAGGCTCTGGAGGCCTGCTATCGCGCACTCCACGACGATCCTTCCACGCTGTGCCCCGGGGTTTATCTGTGGGGCCCGGTCGGGCGCGGTAAAACCTGGTTGATGGACCGTTTCCACAAGAGCTTGCGGATACCGTCGCGGCGCCAGCATTTTCACCATTTCATGCAGTGGGTACACCGGCGGCTGTTTGCCCTGACGGGTACCGCCGATCCGTTGCAGGTGCTGGCGCGCGAGCTGGCTGATGAAGTGCGGGTCTTGTGCTTCGACGAGTTGTTCGTGGCGGATATCGCCGACGCCATGCTGCTCGGGGGGGTGTTTCAGGCGATGTTCGAGGCTGGCGTGGTAATGGTGGCGACCTCGAATCAGGCGCCGGACCAGTTGTATGCCGATGGTTTCAACCGCGAGCGTTTTGTTCCGGCCATTGCATCGCTGATGCAGCACATGACAGTCGTGGCGGTGGACGGCAAGAGCGATCACCGCCTGCATCCAGGGCTATCGCACCGCCGTTACTGGGTGGCCGAGCCCGGCCAGCCGAGCGCTCTCGCAGCGGTATTCGAACAACTGACAGGTACCGCGGCGGTCAGTACCGAGCCGCTGTCGTTTGGCGGACGTCTGGCGAAGCCGGTTCGCCACAGCGCCGGGGCGGTCTGGTTCTTGTTCGCCGATCTGTGTGGGCAACCCCTGGCGACAGCGGATTTTATTGCCTTGTGCGATCGTTTCCCGGCCATTTTGCTCGGCGAGGTACCCGGGCTGGGCGGCGCTTCGCGTCCGGCAAGGATAGCCCGCGGCACCGAAGACGCAGCGCGGCGCGTCGCAGCCGGGGATAGGGAGCTACCCGCGCTCTCGGTGCAGGACGACAGCGTGCGCCGCTTCATCGCCATGGTGGACGAATGTTACGACCGCGGCGTGCCGTTGTACATCGAGGCGGCGGTGCCGATGAGGCACTTGTATCCCGACGGTTATCTCGCCTTTCCGTTTCGCCGCACCCTGAGCCGGCTGCAGGAAATGCAACTGGAGCGCTTTCTGCCCGGCCAGGCAGGTCGCCGCAGCTGACGGACACACCTTCCGGCCGGCACTGGAACGCTTGCCACCCGACGCTTTTCCGGATATTGCTCCGGCGCGCATCAGCCAGGTTGTCTGGATGGCCTGCCATGGCTTGATGTGCCAAGGCGTTTGATAACTGTTTGCATTTGATTATGGTCTCATTTATTGTTGTTGACCCCGCTTTCAGGCAGTACGCGATACGGCAATGGCGCGGTCGGGCCAGGGAGTGCCGAGCGGCGTGGCGGGTTGATTTCCGGAGGTGAGCACCGATGAATCGCGGTTCCAGGCCCGAGCGAGGGCTGACGCCATCCCACGATATCCTCGAGCAGGCGGCGAGGTGGTTCACGCTGCTGGGCTCTGAAGAGGCCACCGGCCGGGACAGGCTGCGCTGGCAGGCGTGGCTCTCCGAGCGGGAGGATCATCGCGCCGCCTGGAACTATGTGGAGAGCATCGGGCGGCGCTTCGACACCTTTCGAGTCGCCGACCACGGCGCCGAGGTCGCGCCGAACCGGGCGCGAGGCCGAAACACTACCCGGCGGGAGCTGCTCGGCAACGTGGCGCTGCTGGCCTGTGGAGTGAGCCTGCTGGGGTCATCCTGGCGCCATACGCCGTTCCCGGCGCTGCTCGCCGATTGGGCGGCAGACTATCGCACCGGCACAGGTGAAATCCGCGATGTGCTGCTCAGCGACGGCTCCCGCGTGTGGCTCAATACCAACAGCGCATTCGACGTCGATTTCCAGCCACGGCTGCGTCGCCTGCAACTGGTCTCGGGGGAAATACTGGTGGCCACCGGTATCGACCCCAGGCCGCTGGTGGTGGATACCGGACAGGGTCGTCTCCACGCCCTTGGCGCACGCTTTGCCGTGCGTGACGAGGGCGATCTCATTCGCTTGTCGGTATACGACGGAACTGCTGCGATACACGGGCTCGAGGGTCATGCCGAGCCATTTGGCAAGGGCCGGGCGGCGCGCTTCAGGCGCGACGGCATCGTGTCCCGGGTGGCCGCCGATTCGGCCGGGGAGGCCTGGGCCGGGGGCCTGCTGCTGGCCGAGGACATCACCCTCGGCGAGCTGGTGGCCGAATTGCGGCGCTACACCCACGGCCATATCGGCGTGGCCGATGATATCGCCGGCCTGCGGGTGGCAGGAAGTTTTCCCCTCGAAAATCCCCAGCGAGTGCTCACCATGCTGGAAATGACTCTGCCCGTCAGGGTCCGCCGGCCCATGCCCTGGTGGGCCACGATCGTCTCCAGCCACTAGCGGCCTTCCATCCGGCGGGCAAGCCTGGCTGCGGTCGGCTTTCGCAGGCTCTTCCCCATCCGCTGCCCGCGCCTGGAGGGCGAATGGCTTCCCAGAGATGGGCCGGGGCATATCGCCGGTTGCCGCGAACTGGCCGGGAATCGAGGGTATGGGTCTCGGCAGCGTCGAACAGGGCGGGCCGCCTGCCACAGCGGCTGCCCGGTCAGGTGTTCCGCCAGATTACCGAGGGGTCGATCGCCGCCAGATCGCGGCAACCGGCGAGTGCCATGGCGGCTTCTAGCTCGGCGCGCAGGATGTGCAATACATGGGCGACACCGGGGGCGCCGGCCGCCGCCAGGGCGTGCATATAGGGGCGCCCGATCAGCACTGCCGAGGCGCCGAGAGCCAGGGCCTTGAGGATATCGGTGCCGCGCCGGATGCCACCGTCGAGCAGCACCGGCAGCCGGCCAGCCACTGCCCGGGTGATGGCTGGCAGGGCATCGATGGTGGCGGGTAGCCCGTCGAGGGTGCGTCCGCCGTGGTTGGAAACGATTATTCCGGCCACGCCAAGATCCGCCGCGAGCAGGGCATCTTCCACGGCAGCGATGCCTTTCAGCACCACCGGCAGCCGGGTGACGGAGTGCAGCCAGGTGATATCCTCCCAGCGCGGCGCGCTTGCTAGCAGAGGGCTGCCGAATATCGGGCTGTCGCCGGGGCGTGCATGGTGGCCTGGTGCAGCCGGCATGCCCCGCAGGTTGACTGCTTCGATGCCGGGAGGCAGGGCAAATCCGGCGCGTTGCTCGCGGTTGCGCAGGCCGTTCACCGGCGCGTCGACCGTCACCACCAGCGCGCGATAACCTGCCTGTTCCGCCCGTTGCACAAGCTCGCGGGTAAAGCCGCGGTCACTTTGCAGGTAGAGCTGGAACCACAGCGGGCTCCGCGCCGCGCCGGCGATATCCTCCAGAGCCATGCTGGCCTGGGTGCTCACCACCATCCCCGCCTTCATCGCCGCGGCTCCCAGCACAGTGGCCTGCTCGCCCTGGGGGTGAACCAGCTTCTGGAAGGCCACCGGGGCCAGCAGGATGGGGTAGTCGAAGTTGTCGCCCAGCAAACTGAGGCGGGTGTTGCCGCCTGTCAGGTCCCGCAGTATCCGATTCTGCAGGCGCAGGCAGCGGAAGGCGGCGCGGTTGTCTTCCAGGGTCAGTTCGTCGGCGCCGCCGCCGTTCAGCCAGGCCCAGACCTGCGACGGCATGCGCTCACGGGCATAGGGTTCGTAGTCGGCGACGGCGACGATGTCCCGAGGGATGGTGGTCATGGGGTGGAGGAAGGTATCCATAGCTGTCAGGTGTCGACCCACTGGCGCAGCAGGTTGTGGTACACGGCGGTCAGTCGCGGCAGTGTCGGGTGGTCGGGGAGCTCTCCGGTCAGTTCCTGGATGGCGAGGTCGAGATCGAACAGTACGCTGCGCCGGCCGTCTTCGCGGACCAAGCTCTGGATCCAGAAAAACGACGCCAGCCGCACCCCGCGGGTGACCGGCTGAACCCGGTGCAGGCTGGTGCTGGGATAGAGCACGGCGCTGCCGGCGGGCAGTTTGACACTGTGGCTCCCGTAGACGTCCTCGACGATCAGCTCACCCCCTTCATATTCGTCCGGCCCGCTGAGGAACACCGTGGCGGACAGGTCGCTGCGAACGCGGTGCGACGTGCCCGGCACACTGAACACCGCGTTGTCGACATGGTTGGCGTAGTGCCCGCCTTCCTGGTAGCAGTTGAAGCGCGGCGGAACAACCTTGAGGGGCAGCGCCGCGGACATGAACAACGGGCTCTTCGCCAGTGCGTCGAGGATCAAATTGCCCAACTGGATGGTCGCCGGGTCGTCCGGCGCCAGTTGCAGGTTGTGCTTGGCCTGGCGGGCGACATGCCCCGCCGTGGCGCGGCCATCGGTCCACTGCGCCTGATCCAGCGCCTGGCGGCAGAGCCGGACCTGGTCGGGGGCCAGCAGGTCGGGAATGGTATGCAGCATCGAGTGAAGGTCTCCGTATCCGGGATAGCCAAACAGTAACCGTTTCGAGGCGACGACGCCATGATCCGCATTACAAATGTAATTACTCTATCGACCCAATTGTTAATTGCTATGGAGTATGGTAACGATTATCATCTGCGTAATGGCTGTCGATAACTACATGATACCGGCAGGGGCAGCTGTTGACTCTCACAACCACGTTCCGGAGAATATGACCATGATGAAAGACGACCACAATCCGGCGCCGATGCCGCCCAGAACCCATCTCAAGCCCATGGTGGCGGCCATGCTTGCCGCCTATGGGGCCATTGCCTGGGTTCAGGGGGCCCACGCTCAAGGTGCCGGCGATCCCGCCGGCGGAAGGGACAAGAACGTCAAGCTCGAAGTAGTGGAGGTCAAGGGGGAATACAACCGCCAGACTTCGTCCTCCGAAAAATTCACCGCGCCCTTGGTGGATACTCCGCAGACCCTCCAGATCATTCCCCTCGAAGTCTTTACCCAACAGGGTGCGCAGACCCTGACCGACGTT
>JBAZCN010000201.1:0-4850 GCA_041655035.1 Porticoccaceae bacterium
GGTGAACGACGATGGCGCACGGCGACGGGTGGTCTTTCAGTCGCCCTGTACCCTCCAACATGGCCTCGGCATCACCGGCAGCGTCGAGCGGCTGCTGACAGCCGCGGGGTACGACCTGCTGCCGGCCGCCGACAGCCACCTGTGCTGCGGCTCGGCCGGCACCTACTCGATCCTCCAGCCGGAACTGTCGCGCCAGTTGCGCGACAACAAGCTCGCGGCGCTGACCGCACCGCAGCCGGACGTCATCGCCACCGCCAATATCGGCTGCCAGACACATCTGCATTCAGGCGGCGCCATCCCGGTCGTCCACTGGATCGAATTGATTGATGAGGTACTTTCCCGTAACCACCATGCTCGTGGGGTGCGCTGAGCAACGAGGCGCACCCCCACCACCACACCGGTGCGCTTGATTCCTCAGCACACCCTATGACTTCACCGTCGGGAATAATAGAAAACAGGAGCACGATATGACTGAACGCAGCCCACGGGCCGGCCTCCAGATCGCCACCCCACTCGCCAACCTGGTCGAGGATGAAATTCTCCCCGGCACCGGCCTCGATGCCGACCATCTGTGGCGGGGCTTTGCCCGCCTGCTCGCCGAACTCACGCCCGTCAACCGGGAACTGCTGGCGAAAAGAGACCAGTTGCAAGGACAACTGGACAACTGGCACCGGGCCAATCCGGGGCCGGTGGACAGCGAACGCTATATCAGCTTTCTGCAAGAGATCGGCTATCTTGTCCCCGAGGCCCAGGACTTCCAGGTCGGCACCACCGGCGTCGACGCCGAAATCGCCACCCTCGCCGGCCCCCAGCTGGTGGTGCCGGTGATGAACGCCCGCTTCGCCCTCAATGCCGCCAACGCCCGCTGGGGAAGCCTCTACGATGCCCTCTACGGCACCGACGCCATTGCCGAAAGCGGTGGCGCGGAAAAAGGCGCCGCCTACAATCCGCTGCGCGGCGCGAAGGTCATCGCCTTCGCCAAGGAGTTTCTCGACCGGGCCGCTCCCCTTGCCGGCGGCCATTGCTGGGATCAGGTGACGGGGCTTGCCATTGCCAGCGGACAGTTGCAACTCGGGCTGGGCGACCGACCGACCGCGCTCGCGGACAACCGCCAGCTTGCCGGATACGCGGGCGACCCGGCCTCCCCCGCCGCGGTGTTGCTGGTCAACAATGGCCTGCATATTGAAATCAGGATCGACCCCCGACACCCCATAGGCCGCGACGACCCCGCCCATATCTGCGATGTGGTGCTGGAATCAGCGGTCTCCACCATCCAGGACTGCGAAGACTCCATCGCCGCCGTGGACGCCGAAGACAAGGTGGCGGTCTACCGCAACTGGCTGGGGCTCATGAAGGGCGACCTCAGCGCCACCTTCGACAAAGGCGGCGCGACCATGACCCGCGGCCTCAACCCCGACCGCCACTACCGCGACCCCGCCGGCCGGCCCTTCAGCCTGCCGGGCCGCAGCCTGCTGCTGGTGCGCAACGTCGGCCACCTGATGACCACCGATGCCATCATCGACGGCGACGGCAACGACATCCCCGAAGGCATCCTCGACGGTCTGGTCACCAGCCTGTGCGCCCTCCACGACCTGAAAAAAACCGGCGGCCCGCGCAACAGCCGCGCCGGCAGCGTCTACATCGTCAAGCCCAAGATGCACGGCCCCGAGGAAGTGGCCTTTGCCAACACCCTGTTCGACCGCATCGAGGACATCCTCGAATTGCCGCGCTACAGCCTCAAGATCGGCATCATGGACGAGGAGCGGCGCACCACCCTCAACCTCGGCGCCTGTATCCACGCCGCCCGCGACCGGGTGATATTCATCAACACCGGTTTTCTCGACCGCACCGGCGACGAGATTCACAGCCTGATGGAAGCCGGGCCGGTGGTGCGCAAGGACGCCATGAAAAAACAGCGCTGGATCGCCGCCTACGAAGACTGGAACGTCGACACCGGTCTCGCCTGCGGCCTGCGCGGCCGCGCCCAGATCGGCAAGGGCATGTGGGCCAAGCCCGACGAAATGGCCGAGATGCTTGCCACCAAGCACAACCACCCGCAAGCCGGCGCCAGTTGCGCCTGGGTGCCCTCGCCCACCGCCGCGACCCTCCACGCCATGCACTATCACCACACCCAGGTGAGCGCGGTGCAGGAAAGCCTGAAAGGCCGGCGGCGCGCCACCCTTGAGGACCTGGTCACCCTGCCGCTGCTGGGCGACACGCCACTGGCGCGGGAAGAGATTCAGCAGGAACTGGACAACAACGCCCAGGGCATCCTCGGCTACGTGGTGCGCTGGGTGGAACAGGGCGTCGGCTGCTCCAAGGTGCCGGACATCCACAATGTCGGTCTGATGGAAGACCGCGCCACCCTGCGCATCTCCAGCCAGCATATCGCCAACTGGCTGCGCCACGGCATCTGCACCAGCGCCCAGGTCGAGGAAACCCTGGCGCGCATGGCCGCCGTGGTGGACCACCAGAACGCCGGCGACCCGGCCTACCGCCCCATGACCGCCAACCTCGACGCCTCCCCCGCCTTCCAGGCCGCCCGCGACCTGGTCTTGAAGGGGCGCGAACAACCCAACGGCTATACCGAACCGCTGCTGCACGCGTGGCGCAAGAAAGCGAAAGGTGTTTTGGCCTGACACCCGAGGTCTCGCGGTCCAGGCGGAGTGCGGGAGTGGGATGAGGCGGAACCTCGAGCCTCACCTCGTTCCGAGCCTCCGGGTGGCGACGCGGAACCGGCGACAGCGCGCACCACCCGGGTTCCGCTGTCCACATCCCCCGCAGCGCCTGTGATCAGTCCGACCAGTAACTCAAACCAGGAGAACAACCATGCTCACCATCAACAGACTTTCCCAGGCCGACGCCCAGGTGCTGATCGCCGGCGCCCGCGCCAAGGCCACCGCAATCGGCGTGCCCATGTGCATCGCCGTGGTCGATGAATCCGGCAACCTGATCGCATTCGAGCGGATGGACGGCGGCAAGATCACCAGCATCACCATCGCCACCGACAAGGCCTTCACCGCCGCCGCGGCGCGCAAGGCGACCCACGAATACAACGCCGTCTGCATACCCGGCAACCTCGCCTTCGGCATCAACAGCGCCATCGGCGGCCGGCTGATGGTCGTCGGCGGCGGCCTGCCGGTGATCGTCGACGGCGAGGTTGTCGGCGGGATCGGGCTCAGCTCCGGCACGCCGCAGCAGGACATGGACTGCGCCCAGGCGGGAATCGACCTGTTTCTCGGCCAGCGCTGACCGCCAGCCCTGCGCTCCCGCTTCGCGGCGGACCGCTTTTCGCTGCCGCGCTCCGCGCGGCGGAGTGCGGCAGCGCGATGCGAAGCCGGCTCTCCCGGCGGGTCGGCTCTCCCCGCCGCCCGTTACCCCGTCGCCAGCTCCGCCAAGTTGCCCACCCCGCCGCTGGCCAGTAAAATCCCGCCTCCCGTTCCCGTCGAACACTCAGACCCACAGGACACCCTCTGATGAAAACCTACAAGATCGCCATTCTCGCCGGTGACGGCATCGGTCCCGAAATCATGCGCGAGGCCATCAAGGTCTTCAAACTGGTGGAGGAGCGCAACGACGTGCGCTTCGAACTGCTGGAAGCGCCCTTTGGCGGCCAGGCCTATTTCGATTGCGGCCACCCGTTCCCCGAAGACACAAAAGCGATCTGCGACGCCGCCGACGCCATCATCAAGGGGCCCATCGGCCTCAGCCATGAAGAGTCCCAGAAGATCCCGGTGGACATGCAGCCGGAGCGCGGCGCGCTGCTGCCGTTGCGCGCGCGCTACAACACCTACGCCAACTTCCGCCCGGTCTACCTGCCCAAGGCCATTGCCGGCTTCTCGCCCCTGAAGGCCGAGATCATCGGCGAAGGCATCGATATCATGATGGTCCGCGAACTGGTGGGCGGCCTGTATTTCGGCCACAAGGAAACCGGCGTCAACGACCGGGGTTTGCGCTATGTGAAGGAAGTGCTGGAATACGACGAGGCGCAGATCCGCCAGATCCTCCACGAAGGCTTCAAGCTGGCCAGCCGCCGCAAGAAAGTGCTGCACAATATCCACAAGAGCAACGTGCTGAAATCGAGCGTGCTGTGGAACGAGATCGTCGCCGAACTGGCGCCCGACTACCCGGATGTGAAAGTGATCCATATGCTGGTCGACGCCGCCGCCACCCACCTGTGCCTGAACCCCACCCAGTTCGACGTGATGGTGATGGAAAACATGTTCGGTGACATCCTCAGCGACCAGGGCGGCGGCATTCTCGGCTCCCTGGGCCTGATGCCCTCCGCCTGCATGGGCGCCGAAAAAGCCTACTATGAGCCCTCCCACGGCTCGGCGCCGGATATCGCCGGCAAAAACATCGCCAACCCCTATTCGATGATCGGCTCGGTGGCGATGATGCTGGAAATGAGCTTCGGCATGGTCGACGAGGCAAAGAACATCTGGGCGGCAATGCAGGGCGTGTTCGCCGACGGCTTCTCCACCCCCGACCTGTCCCGGGGCGGCGCCAACGTGCAATTGATCAGCACCGATGCCTTTGGCGACAAGGTCGTCGAAAAACTGCGGGCGATGTAACGCCCGCAGTTCCATGGGGTCCGCTGAACGCTGAAGCGCACCGGAGAACACCCAAACACCGCCGGTGCGCCTCCTTCGTCGGCACACCCCATGAAACGCGCCAACACTCACCGCTGCCCCGGTATCCATAGGGTGCGCTGAAGAATAAAGCGCACCGGGAAGCCCCCGAAACACCGCCGGGACGCCTCCTCCGTCGGCACACCCCATGGAACGCGCCAACACTCACCGCTGCCCCGGTATCCATAGGGTGCGCTGAAGAATGAAGCGCACCGGGAA
>JBAZCN010000202.1:0-4740 GCA_041655035.1 Porticoccaceae bacterium
CATGGCCCAGGGGTATTATTTCGGCGTGCCGGCGAGCGCCGAGGAAATTCTCCAGGGAATAGAAAGTGGCTTGATCAAGGTCAGGAGCCTCGAGTATCTGACGCCGGGGATCTGAGCTGGGGCGGTTGCGAACCGGTTGCGAAAGCTGGTTGCCACAGCGCCCGGAGCCGCCCCGAAAAGCCTGAAACTGCGCCGCTTCTGGGGTTTTGCTGTTGTAGCCCCGGGTGTTGTGGCGGCGAGCCCTGGTCAGAGGACTCGCTGCGTCGTCCGCCAGGCACTCGGGAATCGGCGCTCAACACTGCTCGATTTCAACCAGGGTGCCAAAGAAATCCTTGGGATGGAGAAACAGCACGGGCTTGCCGTGAGCGCCGATTTTCGGCTCCCCGTCGCCGAGAATCCGCGCGCCGTCGGCGATCAGCTTGTCCCTGGCGGCGATGATGTCCTCGACCTCATAGCACAGATGATGGATACCGCCGTCAGTGTTTTTCTCCAGGAACCTGGCGACGGGCGACGCTTCTCCAAGTGGGTGGAGCAGTTCGATCTTGGTGTTGGGGAGCACGACAAAAACCGTCGTCACGCCGTGATCGGGCAGATCGACGGGGTCGGATACGTCCGCTCCCAGGGTATTGCGATACTTGTCGGCGGCGGCCTTCAGGTCGGGCACCACGATGGCCACATGGTTGAGCTTGCCTATCATAAATCAACACTCTCGTTGGCGGGTTGGCTGTTGGCAAACGCGCTGGCTTGTCTGTAAAGGCGGACAATATCCATCGCGGCGACGGTCGGCGGCTTGTCGCCGCGCCTTACGGCTGCTTCTATCTCCGGCAGCGCGCCGGCAATGGCGGGGTGGCGGCGCAGGTCGACCAGCAGGGACTCGGCGGTTTCGCGCCACATCCAGTCGATTGCCTGGCGCGAGCGCCTGGCCAGCCATTCGCCGCTGTCCTTCAGGGCGGCGACGAACTCCTCGACGGTGTTCCAGACCTCGAGAATACCGGTATCCTCGGCAGATGAACACGAGGCCACCCTGGCCGACCAGCTTTTGTGCTTGTGGGGCAGGAAATGGATCGCTGAGCGGTAGTCGGATACGGTGTAGTTGGCGAGTTTGAGCTGTTCGCCATCGGCCTTGTTGACCAGCAGCAGGTCGGCCAGCTCGGTGATACCGCGCTTCATGCCCTGCAGCTCGTCGCCACCACCGGGCAGCAGCAACAGCAGGAACATGTCGGTCATCTCCGAGACCATGGTTTCCGACTGGCCGACGCCGACGGTTTCGATGATGATCACGTCGTAGCCGGCAGCCTCGCACAACAGCAGGGTTTCCCGGGTGCGTCGCGCCACGCCGCCGAGCGTCTTGCCGGCGGGCGAGGGGCGGATGAAAGCCTCCTCGCGGCGGGTCAGGTTCTCCATGCGGGTCTTGTCGCCGAGAATGGAACCACCACTGATGGATGAGCTGGGGTCGACCGCCAGCACTGCCACCCGATGCCCCTGGTCGATGACCCTGTTGCCGAACACCTCGATAAAACTGGACTTGCCAACGCCGGGGACACCGGTGATGCCGAGCCGCACGGAGTTCCCGGTATGGGGCGTGACCAGTTCGAGCAGTGCGCTGGCCTGGGCCCGGTGATCGTGGCGGGTGGATTCCACCAGGGTGATCCCCCGGGCCAGGGCGCGGCGGTTGCCGGCGCGGATATCGGCAGCCAGTTGGCGGATAGCATCGCTATCCACGGCTTCTTGACTGTCAATGATGTTGCTCATCAGTACTTTACTCGAATTCGATGATGGGTTGGTCGACGGTGAGGCTGCCGCCCGCTTCGGCGAGAACCACCTTGACCACACCATCCTGCGTGGCGCGCAGGCTGTTTTCCATCTTCATGGCTTCGACCACGGCGAGTTCTTCTCCGGCCTTCACCGCGTCACCGGCCTGGACTGCTACGGAAGTAAGCAGGCCGGGCATTGGAGAAAGCAGGAACTTGGACATGTCCGGCGGTACTTTCTCCAGCATGTAGCGGTTGAGGACGGCGGTTTCCGGCGTCACCACCAGGGCCCGGAACGATGCGCCGCGATGGAAGAGCCGGTAGTAGATACCTTCGCGATCGACCTGCATGGACACCGGTTTGCCATTGATGGTGGCGGTGAACAGCGGCTGGCTGCGTTTCCACTGAGTGACCACCTCGTAGGGCCTGCCGTCCACCGACAGCGAGTAGCCTTTGCTGTGGCTGACCACGCTGGCCTCGACCTGGCGCTCGCCGATGATGATCATCCAGGTGCGCGGGGAGTTGTAGCCGAGGCCCCGGGCCTGGCCGGACATGGCGGCGGAGCGATCGCGGAAGTTCTGGTTGACCGCGGCGGCCACGACCACCGGCAGGTCGGGATCGTTGTGGACGATATTCTCGGCATGGAAGCCGTCGGGGAATTCTTCAGCGATGAAATTGGTGGTCAGCTGCCCGGCGAGAAAGCGCGGGTGTACCATCAGCGCATTGAGGAAGCTGATATTGTGATTGACGCCGCGGATGTAGTAGGAGTCGAGTGCCTCGACCATAAGGTCGGCCGCTTCCTCACGGGTTTTGCCATAGGTGATGAGCTTGGCGATCATCGGATCGTAGAACATCGACACTTCGCCACCTTCGTAGACGCCGGCGTCGACACGGACGTTTTTCGATTCCTTGGGCGGCAGGTAGCGGGTGAGGCGGCCGGTGGACGGCATGAAATTGCGGAACGGGTCCTCGGCGTAGACGCGGCTCTCGATGGCCCAGCCGTTGAGCTTGACGTCGTCCTGGGTGAGCGGCAGAGGCTCGCCGGCGGCAATCCGGATCATCAGTTCCACCAGGTCGAGGCCGGTGACCATCTCGGTGACCGGGTGCTCCACCTGCAGGCGGGTGTTCATTTCCAGGAAATAGAACTCGCCGGTGGCGCCGCCGACAATGAATTCCACGGTGCCCGCCGACTTGTAGTTCACCGCCCGGGCGAGGGCGCAGGCCTGTTCGCCCATGTCGCGGCGCAGCTCCGGGGTGAGGAACGGGGAGGGCGCCTCCTCGATGACTTTCTGGTGGCGGCGCTGGATCGAGCACTCGCGCTCGCCGAGGTAGAGGGTGTTGCCCTGGCTGTCGGCGATCACCTGGATCTCGATGTGGCGGGGTTGTTCGATGAATTTCTCGATGAACACCCGGTCGTCGCCAAAGGATGATTTGGCCTCGTTGGTGGCCGAGGTGAAACCCTCGTGAGCTTCGCTGTCGTTCCACGCCAGGCGCATACCTTTGCCGCCGCCGCCGGCGGAGGCCTTGATCATCACCGGGTAGCCGACTTCGTTGGCGATTTTGACGGCTTCGTCGGCGTCCTTGATCACCCCAAGGTAGCCGGGGACGGTATTGACACCGGCTTCACGGGCGAGTTTTTTCGACTCGATCTTGTCGCCCATGGCGTAGATCGCGTGAGCTCCGGGGCCGATGAAGGCAATGCCTTCCTTGTCCAGGGCTTCCTGGAAGGCGCGGTTCTCCGACAGGAAGCCATAGCCGGGATGCACGGCGTCGGCGCCGGTCTGCTTGCAGGCGGCGATGATCTTGTCGATCACCAGATAGCTTTCGCTGGAGGCGGAGGGGCCGATATGGACGGCTTCATCCGCCATCTGTACGTGCAGGGCATCGCGGTCGGCATCGGAGTACACAGCCACGGTGGCGATACCAAGCCGCTTGGCGGTCTTGAAAACCCGGCAGGCAATTTCGCCGCGGTTGGCGACTAGAATCTTGTTGAATAGGGCCATTATCTTCGTCTTCGCGTAATCAGTGGGAGCGGGAATGAATGTTCAGGGCACGGACTGCCGGGCCTCGGCTACAAGGGGATGTTGCCATGCTTGCGCCAGGGATTTTCGAGCTTTTTCTCGCGCAGCATCGCCAGTGAACGGCATACCCGCTTGCGGGTTTCGTGGGGCATGATGACATCGTCGATAAAGCCGCGCTTGCCGGCGATAAAGGGGTTGGCGAATTTCTGGCGGTATTCCTCGGTGCGCGCGGCAATCTTGTCCGCATCGCCGATATCCTTGCGGAAGATGATTTCCACTGCCCCTTTGGGCCCCATGACCGCGATTTCGGCGGACGGCCAGGCGAAGTTGACATCGCCGCGCAGGTGCTTGGAGCTCATCACGTCATAGGCGCCACCGTAGGCCTTGCGGGTGATCAGGGTGATCTTGGGCACCGTGGCCTCGGCATAGGCGTAGAGCAGCTTGGCGCCGTGCTTGATGATGCCGCCGTACTCCTGGGTAGTGCCGGGCATGAAGCCGGGGACGTCCACCAGAGTGAGGATGGGAATATTGAAGGCATCGCAGAAGCGCACGAAGCGCGCGGCCTTCTTCGATGAGTCGATATCCAGGCAACCGGCGAGTACCATCGGCTGGTTGGCCACCACGCCAACGGTGGAGCCCTCCATGCGGATGAAGCCGACCACGATGTTCCTGGCATAGTCGGGCTGGATCTCGAAGAATTCGTTCTCGTCGGCGATCTTGAGAATCAGCTCCTTCATGTCGTAGGGCTTGTTGGTGTCGTCGGGCACCAGAGTGTCGAGCGACAGGTCCATGCGGTCGGCGCGATCGTCGGTGGGCCACACCGGCGGTTTTTCCCGGTTGTTGGCCGGCAGGTAATTCACGAAACGGCGCAGCATCAGCAGGGCTTCGACATCATTCTCGAAGGCGAGATCGGCAACCCCGGATTTGCTGGTATGGGTCACCGCGCCACCGAGCTGCTCGGCGGGGAC
>JBAZCN010000203.1:0-4707 GCA_041655035.1 Porticoccaceae bacterium
ATCGAGTGGCGCATGGTGTGGATCAACAGGTCTCTCATCGCGGCGGAGGACGTGGTGATCAGCGACGCCATCCGCGCCGGCATGACCTTCATCGACGGCAGCCTCGTCTGCGAGGCGCGGGGATCGAGCAGTTATTCGGCCTGCGATTTCGAAGCGCCTGACCCGACCTACCCGCAGGGGCGGATACTGGTTGCGGCGGACCTGGGCCCCGACTTCGGGCACAGCGATGAGGCCGGCGCGGAAAATGAGCTGGTGGTCACCTTCCGGGTAGCGGTTGCCCGTGAAGCGTCGCCGGTCAACTACGAGAATGAAGCGGAGTCGAGCTGGACCCCGCCCGGCGAGGATGATCCGATCGTCGATCAAAGTACGCCCGACCCGGACGGCGATGGCCCGAGCACGGTCGAGGTGCCGCCGCGGCCGACCGCCGTGCCGACCCTGTCCCACGCCGGCCTGATGCTGCTCGCGCTGCTGATGGCGATGCTGGGCAGGAGGCATTTGCGCCGCGGTTGACGCTCTGTCCGGCCCCGGGGGCGCCGAGTACGACTCGGCCCATCCGGGGTCGGCATCTTGCCGGCGCGGCCCGGCGTTTCCGTTCAGCAGTGGCTGACCACCGACTCCGATAGCCTATCGGTCATTGCCGTATCCATCTTTGCCGTATTCATCCGGGTGCCGCCACGCACGCATGGGCGGGCGCACCGCGGATCAGAAATCCCTTCCCGGTGTCGTCGGGCGCCCGCCGCCCGCCCCTGGTGACGCATATTTGCCGCGCGCTTCCGGAATTGCTGGGTATTCCGTACTGATATCTTTTACCCCCTCCCTCCCGTCGGGAAATACGGCCTGCGCTCACCCGTGGGCGAATTGCCGGGCGCTGGGCATCGCGACAGGCTCACGGCAGCGAGGGGTCAAACTTTAATGGTTATTAACGGGCTGAAAGGCGAGTTGTTCCGCCGTTGGCGCCGTTGTCGACCAGCTATAGTGCGGCCCGCTCTTTGAGCGTCCCAATATCCACAGCCTGGTTCGCAGGCTGCGGACCTCCAATGTCGAAATCGAATTTTGATGTCATTAAGGAAGAGACAATGAAACTGCAAGCTCCTTTTTGCTCCGCGCTGGCATTCGCGGCGCTGACCACTGCCGGTCAGTCTGCGCTGGCCAGTCCGCCCGATCTCCACGTCAGCGGCTTCGGTACGCTGGGTTACGTGACCACGGATACCAACGAGGCCGAGTTCCGCTCCAGTGCCCGCCAGCACAAGGGCGCGACGGATTCGTCCGGCGACTGGGGCGTGGACAGCCGCCTTGGCCTGCAGGCCAATGTGACCTTCAACAGTGTCTTTTCGGCTGTCGGCCAGGTCTTTGCCAGCCGTCGCGACAAGGACTACAGCCCGGACGTGGAATGGTTGTTCGGCCAGGCCAATCTGAACGAGTGGGCCAGTGTACGGGTGGGGCGGATGGTGCTGCCGACCTTTCTGGTATCGGATTCCCGCCATGTCGGCTACGCCATGCACTGGCTGCGGGTGCCCATGGAGGCCTATGCCAGTTACATCCCCACGTCTTTCGACGGCGTGCAGGGCATCTTTCGCGCCGAGTTGGCGGGCTACAACATCACCACCCAGCTTTCCGCCGGCCAGAGCGAGGCCAAGTTGTACTCCGTCAGGGAGCAAACAGTGCTGTCCGGCACGACCGAAGGCGACGAGATGGTGTCGTTGAACCTGGTGGCCGAACGCGGTGACTGGACGCTCCGCGCCGGCTACACCCTCAGCCGTAACCACGAAGTCCAGTTTCCCGGATCGCCAGCCGTCAAGGGTGACGACGGCTTCACCGGGCTCGGGGTGAAGTACGACAACGGCAGCTTGCTGGTGCAGTCGGAATACATCCTGCGCCGCTGGAACGGCCGCGGTGCGCAGGATGGCTACTTCGACAGCGACGCTTACTACCTGTCGGCCGGCTACCGTTTCGGCGCGGTGATGCCCTACGCAACATTCTCCCACTTCAGGCCGGACGGCGAGGGCTACAGCACCGGGGACAGGCGCAATGCCCAGACCACGGCCATCGGTGTGCGCTGGGATGCGGTCAGGAACCTGGCTCTCAAGGCGCAGGTCGAGGAGGCCCGTGGGTTCAGCGGCTTGCAGTATGTGCCGGTTGCGGCCGGGTTTGCCGCCAGGGCGCCGAGCACGCATATTTTCAGCATCGCCGCTGATTTTGTGTTTTAAGGGAGCGGAGTCGTGATGATTATTGTGAAAAGCCTTATTGCCGCGGTGCTGCTCGGTTGCCTGGGCAGTGCCGCCCTCGCGGCCGACATTGTGGTCATTGGCCACCCTTCGGCGGAAGCCATGACCAAGGAGCGGATCGCGGATCTCTATCTCGGCAAGAGCCATACGGCAACCCTGTATGACCATCGCGAGAGCAGTGCGCTGTACGCGGACTTCTACCAGCAAGCGACAGGGAGGGATGTCGCCCAGGTCAAATCCACCTGGTCCCGCATTGTTTTCTCAGGCAGGGGGCAGGCCCCGAAGCAGTTGCCGGATTCGGCGGCCGTCAAGAAAGCCGTTGCCGACAACCCGAAAGCCATTGGCTATATCGAAAGGGCTGCACTTGACAATACTGTCAAGGTCATCCTCGAGCTGAAATAACCCCGCTTGAGCCGGCTTGTCGCCAGCCCGGCTCTGCCTTCCGACGACTGGAGCAAAGACAGTGAAGTTTCGTACCAAAATCTGGATGTTGCCGCTCAGTGCATCGCTGGTGTTCGTCATTGGCCTGTTCATCAGCTACCTGGTGGGCGCCGGCACCTCCGCGGCAATTGAACGCCTGCGCACGGTGGACAATCCCTATCTCCTGGAAGTCAACCAGATCGACCGCCGCATCGAGTCCTTTCGCACCTTGTTGCAGGCGGCTGCCGCCGAGGGCGATCTGGAGGCCCTCGACGTGGTCGAGAATGTGTCGCAACAGGTCGGCGGCCATATCGCGAATGTGGAAAACATCGCCGGCAAGACAGCTATCGGCGGTGAGCTGCGCACGGCTTTCCAGCACTATCGGGATGCCGCCCTGGGCGCCACTCGGGCGATGCTCGGCCACGGCGATATCGGCGAGCTGATCGATGAGATGCAGGTCTGGCAGGGCACGCTGAACGATCTGGTGAGCGCGCAGCTGCAACTGGCAACCCAGGCCACCCTCGATCGCCAGGCCGAGGCCGACCGGGGTATTGGCGTGGCGCTGGTCGTCAACGTGCTGACGGGGCTGGCCGTGCTGGTGGTGCTGGGCATCGCGTCCTATCTCACCATCAACTCGGTGTGGCGGGAGCTGGGGGATGAGCCGGACCGTTTGCGCCGGGCCATGAAGCGCGTTGCCGACGGTGACCTGAGCGCCGACTGTTCGACAGCCGATGACGACAGCTCCATTGACGGCAGTGTCCGGCAGATGGTGAAGACCTTGCGGATAACCATCGGCCAGATCCGCGATGCCACCGATTCCATCAGGTTGGCGTCTGCTGAAATTGCCTCGGGCAATCAGGACCTGAGTGTCCGCACCGAAACCACCGCGGTCAACCTGCAGCACAGTGCGTCGGCCCTGGAGGAGTTGACCGTGACTGTCGGCCAGAGTGCCGACGCAGCTCGCCAGGCCAATCAATTGGCATCCGCTGCCACCGAAGCGGCGGCCCGGGGGGGCGGCATCGTGGAGCAGGTGGTGGCCAATATGGCGGAAATCAGCAATGCCTCGCGAAAGATTGCCGAAATCATCGGGGTGATCGATGGCATCGCGTTCCAGACCAATATCCTGGCGCTGAACGCCTCGGTGGAGGCGGCCCGGGCCGGCGACCAGGGGCGCGGATTTGCCGTGGTTGCCGGCGAAGTGCAGTCGCTGGCGCAACGCAGCGCCGAGGCGGCCAGCGAAATCAAGGTGCTTATCGGAGCATCCAGCGACAAGGTCGACAGTGGCGCCCGCCTGGTCCGCGACGCCGGGAGCGCGATGAACGATATCGTCGCCGGGGTGCAGCGGGTCACCGACATCATCGGCGAAATCAGTGCCGCGGCGGGGGAGCAGTCCATCGGCATAAACTCGGTGAACCAGTCGGTGGCCGAACTCGACAGTATGACCCAGCAGAACGCCGCGCTGGTGGAAGAGTCCGCGGCGGCCGCCGCCAGTCTCAACGAGCAGGCGGGGCACCTGGTTCGAGCGGTGGCGGCTTTCCGCCTGCAGGAGCGCAACGGCAAGGGGAGCCCATCGCCAACTGCGCCGTTGGACGGCGATCCCGTCGGGCGGCCCGGTGCGGGCGCCGCCATGAATCCGGCGTGAATCCAGCGGCCCTGACGCACAGCGTCTTTTCAGCCGTGGTTGACGATCGACTCCCACAGGGCCTGGCCGTCGTTGGCCAGTAGCTGGCGCCCCAGGCGCTCGGCCCACCAGTGTTCGCTGCCGGCCTCGTCGCGCCATTGCCACAGGCGGCGGCTGTAGTAGTGGAGGATGTGCTCATCGGTAAAGCCGATGGCGCCGAAGATCTGGTGGGCGGTTTCCGCGCCCCGGGTGGCGGCGGTGCCGACCCTGGCCTTGGCCACGGCGGCGCCGTATTCGCCATTGCCCCTGTCCAGTTGGCGGCAGGCGAACAGTCCCGCCACCTGGGCGGCCGCGGTCTGGGCGGCGAGGTCGGCAAGCAGATGCTGGATAGCCTGGAATTTGCCGATCGGCCGGCCGAACTGCTCGCGGGTGTTGCCGTAT
>JBAZCN010000204.1:0-4668 GCA_041655035.1 Porticoccaceae bacterium
GAAGATGAAGTCGGTCATGGCCGGGGAGTACACCGCGCCACCGGCGCAGGGCCCCATGATCATCGAGATCTGGGGAATGACGCCGGAGGCCATCACGTTGCGCTGGAAGACATCGGCGTAGCCGCCCAGGGAGGCGACGCCTTCCTGGATCCGCGCGCCGCCGGAATCATTGAGGCCGATCACGGGGGCGCCGACTTTCATCGCCTGATCCATGATCTTGCAGATTTTCTCGGCATGGGTTTCCGACAGGGAGCCGCCGTAGACGGTGAAATCCTGGCTGAACACGAATACCAGGCGGCCATTGAGGGTGCCGTAGCCGGTCACCACGCCGTCGCCGGGAATGTGTTCCTGCTCCATGCCGAAATCGGTGCAGCGGTGCTCGACGAACATATCCCATTCCTCGAAGGAACCGGGGTCGAGGAGCAGTTCGATGCGCTCCCTGGCGCTCAGCTTGCCTTTGGCGTGCTGGGCGTCGATGCGCTTCTGGCCGCCACCAAGGCGGGCCTGGCTGCGCTTGGTTTCCAGTTGCTGGATGATCTCATGCATGATTTCGCTTCCTGAAAATACGTTTCCTGAAAATAAATGTTATCCGGAGGACGGTTCTTCTTGATCGGTTCCCGGTGGTCGGCTCCTGGCGATCAACTCTTGGTGATCAACTGCAGCACTTCGCTGGCCGCTTCGGGAATGTTGGTCCCCGGACCGTAGATGGCGGCGACGCCAGCGGCGCGCAGGAAGTCGTAATCCTGGGGCGGAATCACCCCGCCGCAGATCACCAGGATATCGTCGGCGCCTTCTTTTTTGAGGGCCGCGATCAACTGCGGGATCAGGGTCTTGTGGCCCGCTGCCAGAGACGAGGCGCCGACGATATGGACGTCGTTCTCGACCGCCTGGCGGGCGGCCTCTTCGGGCGTCTGGAACATGGGGCTGATGTCGACGTCGAAACCGATATCGGCAAAGGCGGTGGCGATGACCTTGGCGCCGCGGTCATGGCCGTCCTGGCCCATTTTGGCGACCAGCATGCGCGGCCGGCGGCCATGCCGTTCGGCAAAGGCTTCGACCTGGTCCTGGATTCCCTTGAACATGGCGTCTCCTTCGTAGGCAGCGCCATAGACGCCGCTGATGGTGCGTTGCTGGGCGCGGTGGCGGCCCCAGGATTTTTCCAGCGCGTCGGAAATTTCGCCGACGCTGGCGCGCTGCCGGGCGGCATCCACGGCGAGGGCCAGGAGATTGCCTTCGCCGGACTCTCCCGCCGCGCTGAGGCGGTCGAGGGCCGCCTGGCAGGCGGCGCTGTCGCGCTCGGCGCGCACCCGGGTGAGGCGGGCAATCTGTGACTCGCGGACCTTGGTGTTGTCGATATCGAGCACGTCGATATCGGGCTCGACCTCCAGCTGGTAGCGGTTGACGCCGACGATCACTTCCTCACCGCGGTCGATGCGCGCCTGGCGTTGGGCGGCGGCTTCCTCGATGCGCAGCTTGGGCATGCCCGATTCCACCGCGCGGGTCATGCCGCCCAGATCCTCGACCTCGTCGATCAGCTGGCGGGCTTCCTTGACCAACTGGTCGGTGAGGCTCTCGATGTAATAGGACCCGGCGAGGGGATCGACCACCTTGGTGATGCCGGTTTCCTCCTGGATCACCAGCTGGGTGTTGCGGGCGATGCGGGCGGAGAAGTCGGTGGGCAGCGCCAGGGCCTCGTCGAAGGCGTTGGTGTGCAGCGACTGGGTGCCCCCCAGTACCGCCGACATGGCCTCGATGGTGGTGCGCATGATGTTGTTGTAGGGGTCCTTGCTGGTGAGACTCACGCCGGAGGTCTGGCAATGGGTGCGCAGCATCAGCGACTGGATGTTCTTGGGATCGAACTTTTCCTTCATCAGCGTGGCCCAGAGGATGCGGGCGGCGCGCAGCTTGGCGATCTCCATGAAGAAGTTCATGCCGATGGCGAAGAAGAACGACAGGCGCGGGGCGAACTTGTCGACGTCGAGGCCATTGGCGATCGCGGTGCGTACATACTCGATGCCATCGGCGATGGTGAAGGCCAGCTCCTGGACGTTGGTGGCCCCGGCTTCCTGCATGTGGTAGCCGGAGATCGAGATGGAGTTGAACTTGGGCATGAAGTCGGCGGTGTAGCCGATGATGTTGGACACGATGCGCATCGACGGCGCGGGTGGGTAGATATAGGTGTTGCGCACCATGAACTCTTTGAGGATATCGTTCTGCAGGGTGCCGGCCAGCTTGTCGGGCGTCACCCCCTGTTCCTCGGCGGCGACGATGTACATGGCCATTACCGGCAGCACCGCGCCGTTCATGGTCATCGATACCGACACCTGGTCGAGGGGAATGTCGGCGAACAGGATCTTCATATCCTCGACGGTGTCGATGGCGACCCCGGCCTTGCCCACGTCGCCGACGACCCGCTCGTGGTCGGAGTCGTAGCCGCGGTGGGTGGCGAGATCGAAGGCCACGGACAGCCCCTGCTGGCCGGCCGCCAGATTGCGCTTGTAAAAGGCGTTGGATTCCTCGGCGGTGGAGAAGCCGGCGTACTGGCGAACCGTCCACGGGCGGGCGGAGTACATGGTGGCGCGGGGGCCCCGCTTGAAGGGCGCGAAGCCGGGCAGGTTGTCGAGGTTGTCGAGCCCGGCGAGATCTTCGGCGGTGTACAGGGGCTTGACGGGTATGCCTTCCGGGGTTTCCCAGGTGAGCTCGTCGGGGGAGCGCCCCTTGAGCTCTTTCTCGGCGGCCTGCCGCCAGTCGTTCAGGGTTTTGCTGGGAAACTCGGTCATGGGCAATGTCTCCTGTAGTGGAGGAAAATTCTAGGTTAAAAAATCAGGGTCAATAACGTTGGGCCGGTTGTAGCTGCCGGCTTTCTGGCTGGTTGGCCATTGTAATTGAAGGCGCACGACAATAACCATAGGACAGACGCAATGGAAGGACCGATTCGATCAGCAAACAGGGCAAAAAACATCATATAATCCCGCTCTTGTCGATCAAATGACCTGGAATAGGCACAGGAAAGGACGAAGGCGGTGGCAACGATCTGTATGCATCATGTGCTCGGCTCCCTGGCGGCGTTCCGCGCCGGTGGCGGCGACGCCGACACCTTGCTGGCCCGCGCCGGAATCAACCCGGCGATGACCCTCGATGCTGAGCGGCGGGTCCACACCGACCAGGTGGCGCGCCTGTTCCGCAGCGTCCAGTTGGTGCTCGACGACGAGTTCATGGGCTTCAGCAGTCGTCCCTGCCGGATGGGCGCTTTCCGGATCATGTGCGATCTGGTCGGCCAGTGCCGCACCCTGGGCGAGCTGCTGAACAAGGCGGTGGATTTTTACCGCCTGGTCAGTGACGACATCGCGATGGCGCTCGAGGTCAACGCCGGCAGCGCCTCGTTCATCATCGATCATTGCCGCGATGATCTCGACGCCGGTCATTTTCTCCGGGAATTCCTGCTGGTGATCTGGCACCGTTTCCCCAGCTGGTACATCGGCGAGGCGATCCGCCTGCGGGAAACGCTGTTTTCGTTTCAGCGGCCCGCCCATCACCGGGAACTACAGGTGATGTTCCCGGGCAAGCTGCTGTTTTCCCAGTGCCACAACGCGCTGATCTTCGACGCCGCCTACCTGGACAAACCGCTGGTGCGCAGCCGTGGCGAGGTGGCCTACTTCGTGCGCAACGCTCCCGCCGATGTCATGACCATTCCCGGCAGCGACAACAGCCTCGAGCGACAGGTCGAACGCATCATCGAGTCGCTGAGCGACGGCGGGCTGGTTTTTCCTTCACTGCAGGCGCTGGCAACACGGCTCGGCCTCAGCTCCCAGAGCCTGTACCGCCAACTCAAGGCCAGTGGCACCAGCTACCAGAAGATCAAGGACGATATCCGCCGGGAAACGGCAATCCGCAAACTGGTCGACGAGCGACTGGCCGTGGAGCAGGTCTCGGAGTACGTGGGATTTTCCGAGGCCCGCTCCTTCAGCCGCGCCTTCGCCCAATGGACCGGCATGTCGCCGCGGCAGTACCGGGGCACCTTTCGTCGAGAGGATGGTTAGCGTCTGTCGACGTTCACCGCGCAAAGGCGGCCATGCGCCGCATCGCCTGCGTCGGCGCACCTTTTACTCCTTCATAGGTTTCAGAGGGTGCGCCGAGGAACGAAGCGCACCGCACAAGCCGCCGTCTTGAACGCGGTCCTTTATTTGCCGATAGCCCGTATCGAAACGGCGGCAGACCCTTGTTCGCCGGGCGGACGGCCAGGCCTCCCGGGTGGCGGCCCCGGCCTTTTTACGGCTGGGCGCAGCCAAAGCACTGCAGGTAGAGCCCGCGCGGATCATTCATGCCCGCCAGCGCGTCGAGCTGTGCTGCCAGCTCGGCGGCGCGTTTTGCCAGCGGCGGGGGCAGGGCGCTCCAGGGCGCCAGCCATTGGCGAGCCTGCACCGCGCTGCCGGCCAGTTGCTTCAGCAGTTGCTCCTGGAAGCTGAGTGGGCGCTCGATGTATTTCACTTGCCACTTGTCCAGGCCGACCCTCAGCCCGGCGGCGTTGATGGCGTCGTTATAGGTGCCGAGGCTGTCCACCAGGCCGATCTCCATGGCCTGTCTGCCGGTCCAGATGCGGCCGCTGGCGACGGCCTCGACGGCCTGGGGCGTGGTGTGCCTGCCCTCGGCGACGAGGTTGAGAAAACG
>JBAZCN010000205.1:0-4598 GCA_041655035.1 Porticoccaceae bacterium
CGACGATCAGGATCGCGTTCTTCGCCGCCAGGCCAACCAGGGTGATCAGGCCGATCTGCAGGTACAGATCGTTGTGCAAGTCGCGCGCCCACACCGCGGCGAAGGCGCCGAACACCGCGAACGGCACCGACAGGATCACCGCGAACGGCAGCGACAGACGTTCGTACTGGGCGGCCAGGATAAGGAACACCATCAGCATCGCCAGCAGGTACAGCCCCGCGGTGTTCTGCACGATCTCCTTCTCCAGAAACGCCTGCGCGTTCCACTCCAGCGTGTAGCCTGCCGGCAGATGTTCGCGCGCCAGCTCCTCCATCACCGCCAGCGCCTGCCCCGAACTGTAGCCCGGCGCCGGCCCGCCCAGAAGGCGCGCCGCCGGGTAGATATTGAACCGCTCGACCATGTCCGGCCCGGTCACCAGGTGCATCTCGCCCAGCGCGGTGATCGGGATCGGCCGCCCCTCCTTGCTGCGCACATAGACATGGCGCAAATCCTCGGCGTAGGTCCGGTACTGGGCGTCGGATTGCATCTGCACCCGGTAGACACGGCCGAGCAGGTTGAAGTCGTTGATGTAGTAGGCGCCGAAGGTGCTCTGCAACGTCTCGAAGACTTCGTCGATATCGACACCCAGGAGCTTGGCCTGCTCGCGATCGATGTCGAGGCGGATCTGCGGGACCTGCGCCGAAAACGACGTGAACACACCCATCACTTCCGGCCGTTCGGCCGCGGCGGCGACCAGCCCGGCCGTTGCCGCCTCCAGCGCCTGGTAGTCGGAACCGACGCGGGATTGCACAAACCCCTCGAAGCCCCCGGTCGACGACATGCCCTCGATCGGCGGCGGCGGCGCGCCAAACACCACCGCGTCCTTGATATCGGCATCCATCGCCATCACTTCGTTGACCAGGGCCGGCGACTGCAAGGCGTCATCGCCGCGCTCGGACCAGGGTTTCAAGGTGATGAAGGAGAAGCCGGTGCCCGGGCGCGGCATGAAGGTATAGGGATCGAAGCCGCCGAACGACACCGTCTCCAGCACGGCTGGATGTTCGGCCAGCTTCAGCTCGATCTGCTGCATCACCGCGTCGGTCCTCTTCAGCGAGGCGGCCGGCGGCAGGAAGGGCAAGGCGATGACATAACCCTGGTCCTCCTCCGGCACCAGCGAGGTCGGCAGTATTTCCGACAGCCTCCAGGTCGCGCCGAGCATGATCGCGAACAGCACCGTGGCCAGCACTCCGTGGCGGATGAAGAACGCCACGCCGCTCGCGTAGCGCAGCGTGACGCGCTCGAACCACTGGCCGTAGCGCGCCAGCCAGCCGCTGCGCTCCTTCTCGACGTGCGGTTTCAGCAGCAGCGCACACAGGGCCGGCGTCAGCGTCAGCGCGACGAAGCCGGAGATGATCACCGCCACCGACAGCGTGACCGCAAACTGGCGGTACATCTCGCCGGCCAGGCCGCCGAGGAACGCCACCGGCAGGAACACCGAGGTCAACACCAGAACGATGGCAATCAGCGGGCTGGTGACTTCGCGCATGGCGCGCTTGGTCGCCTCGCGCACACCGAGCCCCCCGGCGCGCATGTGCCGCTCGACGTTCTCCAGAACGACGATGGCGTCATCGACCACGATGCCGATCGACAGCACCATCGCGAACAGCGTGGTCAGGTTGATCGTCACGCCCAGCGCCAGCATCCCCGCCAGCGCGCCGATCAGCGACACCGGCACCGCCAGGCACGGGATCAAGGTCGCGCGCCAGTTCTGCAGAAACAGGAAGACGACAAGAAATACCAGGATCACCGCCTCGGCCAGCGTCTTCAACACTTCCTTGATCGCCACCCGGACGAAGTCGGTGGTATCGAACACGATCTGCCAGCGCAGGCCCTGCGGAAAATCCTTCTCCAGGCGTTGCAGCGTCTCGCGCACACCGTTGGAAATATCGATGACGTTGGCCCCCGGCTGCGGGAAAACGCCCAGTATCACCGCCGGCTTGCCGCCCTGCGTGGTAGTGACGCTGTAGTCGCGGGCGGCAAGCTCGACACGGGCGACATCACCGAGCCGGACGATGGCGCCGGACTCGGCCTTGAGAATGATGCGCTCGAATTCCTGCGGCGTGACCAGCCGGCCCTGCGCGGTAATGCTGAGGGTGAGGTCGCTGTATTGCGACGAGGGTTCTTCGCCGATGCGGCCGGTGGCGAATTGTGAATTCTGCTCGCGCACCGCGGCGGCGACATCCATCGGGGTCAATTCGAACTGCGCCAGCTTGTCCGGTTGCAGCCAGATACGGATCGAATGTTCCTTGCCGCCATACGCATCGATGGCCGCGACGCCCGGGACACGGCGCAGCTCATCGGCGATGTCGACCATCGCGTAATTGGAAATGAACGTATCGTCGTAGCGGCCGTCGACGGCATCGATGCTGATGTACGACACCGCCGTCGCATTCAACTTGCGCACCACCACGCCCTGGCGGCGCACTTCCTCCGGCAACAGCGGCAGCGCCGCCTGCACCCGGTTCTGCACGTTGATCACCGCCTGATCCGGATCGGTGCCGATGGCGAACGTCACCACCACCTGCGTCGCGCCATTGGCCGAGGCGGCGGAGCGCTGGTAGACCATGCCCTCCGCACCGTTGATCTGCTGTTCCAGCGGCGCCGCCACGGTGTCCGCCGAGACCTCCGGCGTCGCCCCCGGATAGGCCGTCGACACCTCGACCATCGGCGGCAGGATATCCGGATACAGCGCCACCGGCAGGGACCCCAGCGAAACCAGGCCGGCGATCACGATGAAAGCCGACAGCACGCAGGCCAGCAACGGCCTGTCGATGAACCGCGACAGCATCATGACCCACTCCGCACGGCGGCGGGCAGGCTGTCCAGCGTCACCTCGACCGGCGCCGCCGGCGCGCCGGGCTGCACTTTCAGCACTCCGTCGACAATCACCCGCTCATTGGCGCTGAGCCCTTCCTCGACGTGCAGCAGGTTGCCGACGCCGAGACCCAGCTTCACCGGCTGGAAATGCACGATCTGCTCGGCGTCGACTGTCCACACAAAGGGGCCATCGGCGCTGTGCAACACCGCGCGGGCGGGCACATAGATGCCGTCGGCGGTGTTCAGCCCCTGGATATAGGCGCGCACGAACTGCCCGGGCGCCAGCGCGCCGCCGCGGTTGTCCAGTGCCGCCCGCACCTCGACGGTGCCGGAATCGCCGTGCACCCGGGTGTCGATGAATTCGATTCTGGCCTCGTCCGGCAACGCCCTGCCGTCCGCGCGGCGCAGGCGCACGCTGACCTCCTCCGGCCGCTGCGCCAAGGCCTCGCGCACCAGCCGGGCCTCGTCCTCAGGCAGCGCGAAATCGACATACAAGCGATCCGCCTGGGCGAGCGTCGTCAGCAGGCTCGATTCTCCACCCGCGTCGACCAGGCTGCCTTCGGACCGCGCCTCGCGGCCGGTGATGCCGGCGATCGGCGCGCGCACTTCGGTATAGGCCAGATTGAGCTTCGCCTGCTCGACATCGGCCAGAGCCGCGGCCACCGCCGCCCTGGCCGAGGCGAACGCGGCTTCCGCCACGTCGCGCTCGCGGTCCGCGCTGAAGCCTCGCTCCACCAGTTTGCGCACCCGCTCCCGCTGCAGCTCCGCCTCGGCCAGCCGCGCCTGCTCGATGCCGAGGCGGCCCTCGGCACTGCGCACCGCCGCCGCAAACGGCGCCGGATCGATGCGAAACAACAGCGCGTCGGCGGCCACTGCCGCCCCTTCGTGGTAATAGCGCTTCTGCAGGATGCCGGAAACCCGCGCCCGCACTTCCACCTCGCGTTCACCGCGGGTGCGCGCCGTGTATGTCAGATTCAGCGGCACCGCAACCGACGTCAGGGTAAGCACGCCGACCTCCGGCGGCGGGGGCGGCGGCTCCTCGACGCCACCGCAACCGGCCAGGCCCAGTATCATCGTGAGTGCCCATCCGCAATGGCGACGCACAGCCCGAGTCGTCGTAAATCTGTTCACGGTAAATCTCCCTGCGATTGTAGTTTTATACATAGGTTGAGCGTCGCCCCGGCTAGTATACCCACAGGTATTCGCGAATGCGTCACCACCCTGAGGCGGCGATGCCCGGAACCGGCAGGCCCATTTCCCGACGGCGTTGACAGCGTGGCGTCCTGGGGGCAGCATGGCCAGATCGCGCGGGTTTTTTGAGCCATCCTGTGCCCATACCGAAACAACAACCGAAACAACAGGAGCACGCCATGACCGGCAAGCCAATTCGTGTCGGGTTGATCGGCCTCAACCCCGGCATCCACTGGGCCGCCACCGCCCACATGCCGGCGCTGAAGGCACTATCCGGCGATTACCAGGTGGTCGGCGTCGCCAACACCAGCCTCGCCAGTGCGCAGCGGGCCGCCCAGGCATACGCGCTGCCCCACGCCTTCGAGAGCGCCGACGCGCTGGTGAATTCGCCGGAAATCGACCTTGTCGTGGTCACCGTCAAGGTGCCGCACCACCATGAGCTGGTGACGGCGGCGCTGAACGCCGGCAAGCATGTCTATTGCGAGTGGCCGCTCGGTAACGGCCTCGACGAGGCCCGGGAACTGGCCGATCTCGCCGAGGTCAAGGGCGTG
>JBAZCN010000206.1:0-4580 GCA_041655035.1 Porticoccaceae bacterium
GAATCTCCGCAATCCCCTGTTCACGGCTGACGGCCGGTCCGGGCAATGGGTTGGCCGGCCATTGCACGGGGCCGCGCACCGGCAGCGGCCCGTTCAGCACGCCCATGCCGGTCTTGGCATCCACGGGGAAAGAGATATGCTGCTGCACGATCAGCCATTTGCCATTGACCTTCTTGAAGGCGTCCAGTTGGCGCAGTTGGAGCGCGACCTTCTGGCCGTTCTTCAAGGTGACATCGAAACGCACCTGCAAAGCGGCTGCCGCGAGGTTACCGCTCGACAGAATGTTGCTATCGGTGATATTGCCGGTGAAGGTCTCGAGGGTCTGCAGGCCTTCTTCGAAGCCCGCGTAGATCTCGGACCTGCCCCGGAAAATGCCCGGCGCGTAGACGTCGAGCACGATGGCGTCGTCGGCGTAGTAGTCGATGATATCGTCCATCGGGTTGTATTGCGCCAGCTTGTTCTCGATGGCCATGATTGCAGCGAGGTCGGCGGGATCGTTGCAGCGGTATTGGGAGGATGACATGGGATAGTCCTCATTGGCCCTGGTAAAGCAGCGTGTGCTGCGTGACGGGCGGCTGCGCCGGCAAACAGCCGGCGCAGCCGCCCGGTGCGGTGTCGAGCTACTGGCCAAAGGCGTAGCGCAGTTCCACCCCGTACATGCGCGGTGGTCCGAACAGCCCGACAGTCTGGCCGATGAACGCGCCGGAGACGTTGCCGGTGGTCATGTAGTCCTTGTCGAAGGCATTCCTGACAAACAGGCCCACGTCCAATGCGCTGTGCGCCACACGATTAAAATCCACACGAAGGTTCGTCAGGCTATAGGAAGGCAGCATGGATTCGACGTAGGGAATGTCATCGGTCCAGTAGTAGTTGGCATTGAACACCACCTGCTCGGCCAGGCCATTGTCGAGTTGCATTTCGTAGCGCGCCCCGGCGATGAACGACGTTTCCGGCGTGTAATTAAAGGGAATCGAAGTGGTGCCGACGTAGGGTGCCAGCGCCGTTGGCAGCGTGAACTTGGTGGTCTTGGTGTCGACATAGCTGCCGCCGATATTGAAGGTGAGACCATCCAGCGGTGCCACCACGACCTCGAACTCCACGCCCTTGACTTCTCTTTCGCCCAGATTGGCCAACAGGGTTCCGCCCGCCGGATCGTTGTTGATATCGCAATCGCCGTCGGGCGATACCCCTGGCTGGTTGTCGGGGTTGGACGGATCGCAGTTCGGCGACACCTGTACGCCGGACAACACCGCCTGCACATCCTTGTACTTGGCGATGAATGCCGAGACGTTGGTGCGGAAGTCGACGTTGCCAATTGCCCAGTCGGCGCGCATGCCGATTTCGGCGTCGGTCACCGACTCCGGTGCAAAGGCCTGATAGGGAACCATGCGGCCAGAGAAGGTAGGCGCGTTGATGCCCCCTGCGCGATAGCCTTTGCGGGTGACAATATAAGTGAAAAGGTCGGGAGTGACCTGCCAGTTGAGGCCTGCCGACCAAGTGGTTTCGTTGGAGCTCGCACTGTTGACGCTGGCGCCGACAACCTTGTCGGTGTTGCCGCGTTTGCAATCGGACAGCTTGGTACCGTTGGGTGTGGCGGCGACTCCCACACCGGTGCAGGACTCGATTTCGTCCTTGGTGTAGCGGGCCCCGAGTTCGAGTTTCAGCCCTGCGAGCAGGCTGTCGAGGTCATAGGTGACATGGGCGAAGACAGCCTTGCTTTCTTCGGTGACGAAATTGAATGAGGTGGCGGGATCGGGTGTGTCGATGATATGCCCGAAACCGACCCAGTTCGACTGCGGCCCGTTGGGTTCATTCTTCAGCCAGAAACCACCGACGATCCAATTCAGCTTGTCATCGAACGCCTGACCGCGAAATTGCAGCTCGTTGCTGGTCTGCTCCAGGCTCTGGTAGAGCGAACCCTTGATGTACTCCAGTTGTACCCCGGCGGGGTAGGCGCCCGAGCCGTCGGTAACCAGCGCCGGCAAGCCGTCGACGTTGGTGAGGTATTTCAGGTCGACGTCGCGGTAGCCGAAAATATTGATGATCTGCACCGCGCCGAAATCGATCTCGGTGCGGTTGGTGAGACTGTGCCTCTCGAGGTCATCGAACTGATCCCGCGAGGTGTACACCTTGCGGGGGCCGCGATCACGCTGCGCGGCCAGTTGCGCGAGGGCATCCGCCTGAACGCCGTAGAGCGTCATCAGTGTCTCATCCGTCGGCACTTCGGTCATCACCGAAGCGGTACCGTTGGTGGAACTCTTGTAGTAGTCGTAAATGGTCAGGTTGCTGATACGGTCGGTGGGGTCGAGCAGCAGCGACACGCGAAATCCGTCCGAATTCGCGTCATCCAGATCGCGCCCGCTACGCAGATCCTTGGAATATCCATCGCGATCCTGGATATCCGCGGCGATGCGCAACGCTACCTTGTCGGTGATGATCGGGATGTTGATCATCGCCTGGTACTGCTGGTTGCTGTAATTTCCAAACCGCGCCGACAGCTCACCGTCCAGCTCGTAGGTTGGCGCCGCCGGCGAGTACAGCAGCGCGCCACCGGTGGTATTGCGACCAAACAGCGTGCCTTGTGGCCCCTTGAGCACCTGCACCGAATCCATGTCGTACTGCGGAACGAAGCTGCCATAGTTGGGATCGGGCACTTCGGCGAAGTAACTGATGACGGCGGGCGAACTGGTGCCGGAAAGAGCCTTGGACTGGCCGCGAATCTGATAGACAGTGTTATTCTTTCCCCCGCCGGAGCCGCTGAGCATCACTCCCGGGGAACTGAGCTGCAAATCCTCCGGTGTGGAAATCTGCTTCTCGCGCAGCGACTCGGCGGTGAAGGCCGTGACCGCCACCGGCACCGACTGCAAGCTTTCCTCGGTACGGCGCGCCGTGACCGTAATCTCTTCGATACCGGTTCGCCCCTCCGCCGCCCGCTGGGCGGTCTGCGCATGGGCTGGCAACCCGGCGGCTAACGCCATCACGCAGGAGCCGACAGCCAGGCTCAGACGTTGTTTCTTACTGCTATACATTATAATAATCCCCTACATCGTCGAATGAATGAAAACAGGCGATCCCTGCCAGGCGTCGGCTGCACTCGCCAGCCGCCGTCCCTGTCTTTATGTGAAATCATGCTCTCAGTGGCCACCTGCGCGGCAAAATTCAACGCAGCCTGTTGTTGTACTCCGCGTCTCTCAACCCTCCTCCAGCAGCTTGAGCGTGTCGTGATCGGCCGCCGCCGCATAGAAACGTTCGACCGACGGCAGCGTGGCCTGGCCCCACTGGTCGAGATTGGTTATCCAGGCAACCATGCCCCACATCGGCCACCGCTGAAATTCCGACCACAGCTTGTCGAAGCCGAGACGTCCGCCCGCGCCGTGCGCATCGAGACGCTCCAGGTAGTGCTGCAACAGCTCGCGCTCCGCCCGGCGCCGGTCCTCGATGCTCAGCGAGCCCACCAGGAAATACGTCAGGTCGCGCCAGGGATGTGCCCTGGTCACGAGTTGGAAATCCATGAAGATGCGACTGCCGTCCCTCCTGAAAAAACTGTTGCCCAGATGGGCGTCGCCGTGGATCAGGCAGCGCGGCATCGTTTCACGCCGCTGGTGGGCAA
Organism: Porticoccaceae bacterium; assembly: GCA_041655035.1. Lineage (GTDB taxonomy): Bacteria > Pseudomonadota > Gammaproteobacteria > Pseudomonadales > Porticoccaceae > NAT127. The sequence continues at coordinate 3,611 of JBAZCN010000206.1, forward strand.
CCAGCCGCTCGAACCCGCGGCCGAGGCGTTCGGGGTCATCGAGCAGCCATTGCGGCAGCACCGCGCGAAGCTGCGGATTCTCGAGATTGATGTACATGTATTTCGACAGGGTCTGGTACAACGCGGCATCGCTGGTGCCCGGCGCCATGGACATCTCCAGCCACTGGTTCTGGTCAAGTGTCGGGCTGCCCCAGAGACCGGCATGCAGGCCGGCGAAGCCATCCAGGGCGCGACGCGCTTCCTCGATGCTGATAGGCCGGGTGCTGTGGCCGAAATGGCCGCCCTGGCCGGCGAGATCCTCCATGATGACCAGCCCCTGTGGCTGCGCGCCGTCGTCCCAATCGGCGAAGTAGCACACCGGCGCCGGCACGTTCAGCTGATCGCGAAAGTAGTGGTAGAACCTCGCCTCGAGCACGCAGGCCTGGGTGCTCAGCGGATCGCCGGACCAGTTCGCCTTCAGGCACACCTGACGCGGAATGCCTGCCGCGCGCCCTGCTTCATTCAATTCGAGTGCCACCCGCACCTTGGTGGTGTGGCCGCTGATCACCTCGAGAATCTCCATCTCTTCGACCACGAGGCCGGCATAGCGCAGCTGTAATGTGCGGGTCAGCCAATCCCGGGTGACCTGGTCGACACGCTGCGGCAGCCTTTCCGTTCTCGCCCGGTAGGCGGGCGGGAGATTTGCAGTGCCCGTGACAAAATCCTGAGTTCTATTATTCAAGCTGACGATCCCCTACAAACCGCTATTGCAAAATCGCAAAGTGGCGGGCGCCAGACTTCCTCCCTGCTACTTTGCTTACCTTGGGGTTTACTTTGAGCACAGGCGTCAGTACAGCGCCAAGCGTCGACTACTGCCTGCTATTATTTCGGTAACTGGTATTCGATGGCTGGATAGAATCCGGGAGTAGGCCCTCCCCCGCTTCCGCGTCCACAGGGGTATCTTCACGAGCGGCCGCCCGATGGGGTCGGC
>JBAZCN010000207.1:0-4563 GCA_041655035.1 Porticoccaceae bacterium
CGGCGCTACCGATATCGCCACCTGCGCCGGTTGCCACGCCACACAGGTGGACGAGTGGTCCACCAGCCACCACGCCCACGCCAACCGGCCGGTATCCCCCGAACTCGACGGGCCGGCGTTCACCCCCGCCCGGGAAGTTAGGGAGGCCGGCGTCACCTATCGCATGGAGCGGCGGGGCGATGAATTTCTGGTCAGCGTGGTGGCGGACGACGGCACTGCCATCGAGTACCCCCTGGTGGGGGTGATCGGCCATACGCCGATACGCCAGTACCTGGCGCAATTGACCGGCAATCGCTTTCAGGCGCTGAGCGCGCTCTACCACGTCGAGGAGGACCGCTGGCTCGACGTGTTCGAAGGTGAACACCGCCAGCCCGGGGAGTGGGGCCACTGGACCGGCCAGGGCATGAACTGGAACGCCAACTGCGCCTGGTGCCATACCACCGATTACCGCAAGCAGTTCGACTTCGCCGCCAACCGCTACGATTCGAGCTGGGTGCAGCAGGGAGTGACCTGCGCCTCCTGCCACGGTGACCTCGAGCGCCACATCGTCACTGCCAGCAGCGGCGGCGACCTGGCGCTTCCCGCCCGACTGCCGGCGGCAGTGATGATGGAGACCTGCGTGGGCTGCCATTCCCGCCGCGACCAGTTGACCGCCGACGGCTTCAAGGCCGGCGACCACTACCACGACCATTTCGCCCTGTCTCTGCCGGACCAGCCAGGTCTCTACCACGCCGACGGCCAGATCCTCGACGAAGTGTTCGTCTACGGCTCGTTCGCGATGAGCAAAATGCACGGTGCCGGCGTCACTTGCCAGAACTGCCACAACCCGCACAGCCTGAAAACCCTGCTGCCGGTGGAAGACAACAGCCTGTGCCAGAGCTGTCACCTCGGCGGCGCCCTGGGCGCCCCGGTGATCGACCCGGTTGCCCACAGCGTCCACCCGGCCGGCAGCAGTGGCAACCAGTGCGTCAACTGCCATATGCCCAAGACCACCTATATGCAGGCAGATCCCAGGGCCGACCACGGCTTCCTGCTGCCCGACCCGATGATGACCAAAGAGCTCGGCATTCCCAATGCCTGCAGCAACTGCCACCTCGACAAGGATCTGGACTGGGCGGTCACCGCGGCGGAACAGCGCCACGGCCGGCAACTGGCCGACAGCCGACAGCGCCGGCGGGCCCTGGCCCTGCACGCCGCCTACGGCGACAACCCCGAGGCACTGGCGGGGCTGCTGGCCCTGCTGGACGACGAAGCCAACCCCGCCTGGCGCGCCACCTACGTCGGCCTGATCGCCAATTACCTGCCGGAGCAGCGCGCCGCGGCCGCCATCGCCCAGGCCAGCAGGGACGATCATCCGCTGGTGCGCGCCCGTGCCGCCACTGCCCTCGGCCAGCAGGCTTTCGACCAACAGGCTCTCGACCAACAAGCTCTCAACCAACAAGGAAGCGGCCTCGCGGCGGCAATGGATCTGCTCGCCGACGACAGTCGCGCGGTGCGCATCGCCGCTGGCCTCGGACTCAGCGCCGGCGGCCAGCACATTGCCGACGACCGGGTGCGGAACGAACTCGACCAGTATCTGCAATTCCACCGCGACCGCCCGCAAAGCCTGTTGCTGCTGGCCGGCAATGCCGCCCGCGACGGCCGCCGCAGCGAGGTGCTGGACAACGTCCGCCGCGCCGTCCGCCTCGACAGCCGCAACGCCGGCCTCTACCACCAGGGAGCCATCCTGCTCAGCGGCGCCGGCCTCAACAGCGAGGCGCGAAAGACCCTGCTGGACGGCTGGTCATTGTTCCCGGACAACGCCGTCCTGCCCTATTCCCTCGGCCTGCTCGCCGGCGAGGCGGGTGACCTGGAGACCGCCATCCGCTATCTGAAGAAAACCGTGGAACTGGACCCGGCCTTTACCCGCGCCTGGTACAACCTGTCCCTCGCCTACACCAGGACCGGTCAGGCCGCCGAGGCCCAACAGGCGATGGAAAGGGCCTCTGGCGGCGACCGCTAACCCGCCGCCTGCCGATCGCCGCAGCACCGCAGCACCGCATAATGTGATTCATTTCGCCAATCGATTGAAATACTATACTGTATCGTATAGATTTGATGGCGAAGGGCAGCGCTTCTCCTGTGCCCTCGACCGAGACCATAACAATCAAGGAATCGTTCATGAACAAACCCTCCGCGACACCGTTTATCCATATCCTCAAGGTGGGGTTATTGGCCCCGCTGCTGGCACTTGGCGCAGCGCTCGCCTGTGCCGCGACCTCTGCCACGGAAACGTTCCAGGGCGTCATCGCCCGCAGTGGCGCCGATTCGACAGCGCACTGGGCTGCCCCGCAGGCGCCGCCCAAGGATGCCCCCAACATCCTGATCTGGTTGATGGACGACGTCGGCTTCGGCCACTGGTCCAACTTCGGCGGCCTGATCGATACCCCCAGCCTCGACAGCCTGGCGGACAGCGGCCTGCGCTTTTCAAACTTCCATGCCACGCCGCTGTGCTCGCCCACCCGGGCATCCCTGCTGACCGGGCGCAATCCCCATGCCGTGGGCATGGGTTCACACGCCAACACCGCTTCCGGGTTCCCCGGCTACAATGCCCGTATTCCCGCCAGCGCCGCCGGCATCGGCCGCATCCTCAAGGACCAGGGCTATGCCACCTACGCTCTCGGCAAATGGGATCAGTTGCCCGCCGAGCACACCTCCCCCCTCGGGCCCTTCGACTACTGGCCCAGCGGCCAGGGTTTCGAGCACTTCTACGGCTTTCTGACCTACGACACCCACCAGTTCACGCCGTTGATGTGGCGCGACCATACGCCGGCGGAAGTACCTGCCGACCCCGGCTACCACGTCACGACCGATCTCGCCGATCAGGCCATCACCTGGATCCGCGCCCAGCACGGCGCCAGGCCCGATCAGCCATTCTTGATGTACTGGTCAACCGGTGCGGTGCACGCCCCTCACCACGCACCCAGGGACTTCATCGCCAAGTACAAGGGCCGGTTCGATATGGGCTGGAACGCCGCGCGGGAAATGATCCTCGAACGCCAGAAACGCCTCGGACTGGTGCCGGCCAACGCCGAGCTGCCGGCCTGGGCGGATAATGTGCCGACTTGGGACAGTCTCAGCGCCGACCAGCGGCGCATGGCGGCGCGCGCCATGGAAGTGTACGCGGCGATGCTCGATCACGCCGACCACGAATTCGGCCGCATCGTCGCCGCCCTGCGGGAAACCGGCACCCTCGACAACACCCTGATCCTGGTGGTTTCCGATAACGGTACCAGCGCCGAGGGCGGCATCGCCGGCTCGTTCAACGAACTGCTGATGGGCCAGGTCGACTGGGCAGAAAACCTCGAGCGCATCGACGACTGGGGCAGTGACAAAACCTACCCTCACTATCCTGTGGGCTGGGCGGCAGCGGGCAATACGCCCTTCAAACACTACAAGCAGAGCTCATTCGAAGGCGGCAACCGGGTGCCGATGCTGGTCCACTGGCCGCGGGGCATTCACAAAACGGGAGAAATCCGCAGCCAGTACCACCACGTCAATGACATCCTGCCCACGGTGCTCGATATCACCGGCATCGGCGCTCCGGACAGCGTCGCCGGAGTCGAACAGCAGCCGATGGACGGCATCAGCTTCCGCTACGCCTTCGACGATGCCACCGCATCCACCCGCAAGCAGCACCAGTACTATGAACTCTGGGGCAACCACGGCCTCTGGGCAAACGGCTGGAAAGCCAACGTCCAACTGCGCAAAACCCCCTGGGATGTGTTCAAGCCGGTCTCGCTGGACGATGCCGTATGGGAGTTGTACCACGTCGACGAGGATTTCAACGAGCGCTTCGACCTTGCCGAGTCCCACCCGGAAAAACTGGCTGAAATGCAGCAACTGTTCGACCAGTTGGCGCGGGACAATAATGTCTACCCGCTGCTGCCGGACTTTATCGCCGATGCCCAGCAGCGACTGATGCAATCGCTGCGCGAACGCGAAGGCCGCTTCGTCCTTCGCCCCGGCACCGAACGCCTGCCCCATGTCCTGGCCCCGCCGATCAACCTGTTCAGCTTCACCTCCGAGACCATACTGGACAATGAAGACAAGGTGGCGGACGGCGTGATCTACGCCTTTGGCGGCAGTGACGGTGGCTACACGCTCTATATCGAGGATGGCCGCCCGGTATTCGCCCACAACCACATGCGCCGCGACACCACGTTCATCCGCGGCAAGCAGCGGCTGGCCGCCGGCACCAGCACCCTGAGTTTCAGTCTGCACAAGACCGGCCCGACCACGGGCACCGGCACCCTCGCCGTCAACGGCAAGGTCGTGGCCGAAGGCGAGTTGAAGAATCTCGGCGACCGCCTGCCCTCCCACGAAACCTTCGACGTCGGCATCGACTGGGGCAGCACGGTAGTGGCGCAGAATACCGCCAACGGCAGGATGCCCACGGGGATCATCCGCCAGGTGGATATCCGTATCGACCTCCCTGCCGACTGACCTTTGCCGCCCGGTGGGGGATTGCCCTGGCAGGCAATCACCACCGGGCGGCTCATGACTCCTTCCTTTCGCCCGGCG
>JBAZCN010000208.1:0-4498 GCA_041655035.1 Porticoccaceae bacterium
CTGCCCGCGGTCGCCCTGCACCAGCTCGACGTCGATGTCAGCTGGGACGATGGCGGCGGCAAAGCGCGCACCGTGAAACTCACCACCATCGTGCCCCAGACGGCGCCCGCCAATGAATTCTGACGCGACCCGGCCCGCAGGGCGCAGCGCCGCCAGATCCCGCCGGGGCATGGCCGGCTTCACCCTGGTCGAAGTGATCGTCGCCCTCACCATTCTCTCGCTGGTGGTGCTCGCCACCCTCACCGCCGTCCACACCCTCGGCAACACCCAGGCCAGACTCAAGGCGACCATCGACCGCCTCGACGAGATGCGCCTGGTCAGCCAGTTTTTGCGCAACAGCCTGCGCCAGGCGGTGCCGATCACCTCGCCGCTCACCGGCACTCCGTACTTTCACGGCACCGCCGGCACAGTGCACTGGGCGGCGCCGCTGCAAGGCGTCGAAGGCGTCGCCGGCCTGCAATACATGCGCCTTTACCGCACTGGCGACACCCTCAACATCCAGTTCGCGCCCTACCAGCCGGACCTCGACGAGCCCGACTGGAATGCCAGCCGAGGCTACCCGCTGCTCGACGGCGTCGAGGACTTCGAACTGAGCTACCGCGCCGGCCAGGCCGAGGGCTGGCAATCCGGCTGGGGAGCAGCCAGTGGCGGAGAAGAGAGTCTCACTCTGCCCCAGGCCATCACCATCCGGGTGCGCACCCGGGGCCGCTACTGGCCCGATCTCGTCGTCGCCCCCGACCAGCACCAGGCCGGCCCATGAGCACGCCGGCCCCGCATCACCCCGCCGGGCGGCAACGCGGCGTCGCCCTCGCCATGCTGCTGTGGATGCTCGCCGCCCTGTCGCTGCTGGTTTCCGGCGTCGTCTACCAGGCCCGCACCGACGTCCAGCTCACCGCCCTGCAGCGCGACCAGGCCCGCACCCAGGCCGCCGCCACCGGCGCCGCACACCTGCTGCTGCGCGACCTGCTGCTGGCCCGCAACGATGGCAGCTACGGCGGCAGCGCGACGTTCACCGCCCGCTACACCCTCGGCGGCCTGGCCATTACCGCCCGGGCGATACCGGTCAGCGGATTGGTCGACCTCAACCAGGCGCCGGCCGAGCTGCTCGCCGACCTCTTCCACTACACCGGCAGGCTGTCCCGCGACGCCGCCGCCCAGCTTGCCGAGGCGCTGGTCGAACGGCGCCAGCCTGCAGGTCTCGAACTCGGCCTCGACGACCACGACGCCGGCAATGCCATCCCCTTGCGGGTCATCGAGGATCTGCTGCGCGTTCCGGGGATGACCCGCGTCGTGTATGATCGCGTCCGCACCGCCATCCACACCGAACCCGGCGGCCAGCCCGGTGTCGACCCGCTGGCCGCGCCGCCCGGTGTTTTGCGAACCATTGCACAGGGCGACGACAGGCTGGTTGATTTTATCGTCGATGCCCGTCAGGATGGCCCCGCCGACGCCTCCCAGTTGCCCTCCGGCCTCAACCTCGAACATCTGGCGGCGGGCATGTCGACGGCCTACTGCCTCGAGATCGACGTGCGCCTCGACGACGGCCGGATGGCGCAACAGCGAATCTGGGCGGACATGGCCGGCGGAGCGAACGGCCTGCCCTGGCGATTCACCCGGGTGCAACCTGTAGAATTCACGGCACATCAGCGAACCAAGGAATAACGGAACAAACATGCAAGCTGAAAGCCAGCGCTGGACGCTTTTCGGTTTCGATCTCGCACCAGTCATACAGTACTGGCGCGCGGGTTGGCGCGAGCTCCTGTGGGGGCCGGCGGCCGGCCTGCGCCAGCGCCTCGAAGCCCCCGTCGAACTGCTCGCCGCCGATGGCCAGCCGCCGCGCTACTACATTGCCGAAATTCCGATAGCCGCAGTCCCGATAGCCGCAGTCCCGATAGCCGAAAGCCGGATGGACGAAAGCCCGACAGCGAAAAGCGCGCCGCCGCGCCGAGGCGCCGGCGCCGACACCCTGTTCCGAGCCCGCCAGGTGCCGGACGAACTGATCCTGCCGCGCACCCTGGAACTGCCCCAGTCCCTCGAAGCCGATCTCGACGACGCCATCGCCCTCGAAGTTCAGGCCTCAAGCCCCTTTCTGCCCGAAGACACCTGCTACGGCTGGCGGCTGCGCGAGCGCCGCCAGGGCAAATTGCGGGTCGAGCTCGCCATCGCCGCCCGCGCCAGTGTCGTCGAGCACCTCGGCCAGCAAGGGCATGACAGCGGCGAACTGCCCGAGGCCTGGTGCCTCACCGCCGACGGCGCGCCCATCGTGCTGCGCGGTTTCGGCGAAGACCGCCGCGCCAGCGACTACCGCCGGCGGCTCGGCTGGCTCGCCGCCCTCGCCGCGCTGGCGCTGGCGCTGCTTCTCGGCCTTGCGGCGGTGCCCGGCCTGATGCGCCAGATGCAGGCCGACAACATGGAGCACCACCTGGCCAACACCCAGCGCACCGCCGCCGAGGCCCTGCAACTGCGCGAACAGCTGGCTCTCGACAACGAGCGCGCCGAGGCGCTGCAACAACTGCTCGACCAGCAGGTCGATCACCACCAGTTGCTCAATCAGTTGTCGGACCTCGCCCCCGACGACGTCTTTCTGCAACAACTGAAGGTCGAAGGCGACCGGGTGCAGATGCGCGGCATGGCCACCGGCGCCAGCGCCTTTATGCAGACCCTGACCGACGACTCCCGCTACGCCGACCTCAAGGCCCCCGCCGGCATCCGCCGCGACGCCCGTTCAGGACTCGAACAGTTCACCGTCGAGCTGCGGGTACTGGCCACCGCGCCGCCGCAGGACGCCCCGGCCCCGGAACAAGTCGCGCCCGGGCAAACCGCTCCCGTGGAATCCATCCAGGAGGAATCCATTCAGGCGCAGGCCGTCCACAAGGAGCCCACCCGGCACAACGCGCCGCCGGACGCCCGTCAAAAAGAAACGGGCATTCAAAAGAGTCCCCTCCAAGAAAGAGCTCCGCGGGATCAAGCCGCGCTGGACAAGATTCTTCAGGAGAGGGCCGCCAAGATCAGGGCCGCCCGCGCCAAGTCCACCGCGCCCGGCGGCGACCCCGAGTCCGCCGCCACGGAGACCGCCATCCCATGAGGCGCTGGAACCCGGACCTGTGGCGGCAACTACCCCGCCACGCCCAGGTGGTGGCCGCCGGTTGTGCCGGCGCCATCGCCCTCGTGGTGCTGGTGATCCTCTCCAGCCTCTGGAGCTGGCACAGCGACAACAGCCAGCGGCTCGAAGACATCGAACCCCGCATCGCCCGGCTGCTCGGCTATATCCACAGCTTCGACCAGCTCGATGTCGCCGCCGCCCACACCCACGCACAGCTCGCCAGCCTCACCTATCCCGCCGGCAGCGACAGCGCCGCCACCGGCGCCAATGTCCAGCAACAGCTGCGCCACCAGCTCGAAGCCGCCGGCCTCAGCGTCACCGGCAGCCAGGTGCTGGCCGCCCAGGCCCGCCAGGGCTTCGAGGAGATCCGCGTCAACCTCACCGCCAGCGGCTCGATGGAAGCCCTCGACCAGGCATTGCTCGCCCTCCAGCAGATGCGCCCCCTGGTGCTGGTCAACAGCCTCGAACTGAGTCCGGCCCGCGCCCGGCGCAACGATCCCGAGCAGAACGTCATGCTCCAGCTCGGCGTCAGCGTGGTGAGGCTGCTGTGATGCCGGCATTCTCTACCAAGCTGAAGTCCACCAAACCGAAGCCCTTCGGGCTGTTGCCCGCCATGCTGCTGCCCCCGGTGCTGAGAAGCGGCCTGCTCAATCGCCTGGCCACCGTCGCCGCGGCTCTCGCCGCGCTGGTGCTGCTGGCCCTGCTGGTTGCCGCCATACTGGTCTGGACCCGCGCCATGCCGCCGCCCCTGTTGCCGGCGCCGGCCACCATCGCCGCCGTCGACCTCACCCTCGCCGGCAATGGCGACGACGCCGCCGGCGCCATGGTCGCCCGGCCGCTGTTCTGGAGCGAGCGCCGCCCCTATGTCGCCAGCGCCGAGAGCAGCGAACAGGAACAAGCGCGCGGCCCCGACCCCTTCGACAAGATCAGGCTGGTGGGCATTTTTGCCGGCGGTGACGCCGGCGGCGCCATCGTCGACGTCGATGGCCAGCGCCAGCGGGTGCTGCTGCACGACAAGCTCCACGGCTGGCAGCTCACCGGCATCGCCGCCGACCATATCACCTTCACCCCCGCCGACGGCGGCAGAGGCAACGGCGCGGCGCGCAAGCTCGAACTGGAACACGCCGTGGTCAAGGGCAAAGACAAGGCTCGCCAGCAGCCTGCGCCGCCCAAAGACTCTCCACCCCAAGAACCCGCGACGGACAACAAACAGGCAACACAACAGGACAGCAATGAATAAATCGATACTGCCCGGGCTCCTGCTTGCGCTGGCGCTGAGCGGTTGCGCCTCGCTGACCGCCACCGACCAGGGCGTGGCGACGCAGCCCCGCACCACCACCGGGACGACGGCCCCCGCCGCCGCGCCCACGCCCCCCCCAGACCCCCCGCCGGCCC
>JBAZCN010000209.1:0-4496 GCA_041655035.1 Porticoccaceae bacterium
GTTCCAGCCGGTGGCGAAGGCGTTGGACTGCTGGGCGGGGAAGATGCCGACCTCGGGCATGCCGATATTGGCCTTTCTGGCGAGATCGGCGACGGTCTCCACCAGCCAGCGCTCTTCTGCGTTGGCGGGCTGGGCAATGATCTTGGTGCCGGTGCCCATCTTGGCCATGGTCTTCGACAGCAGCAGGGAAACAAATGACCCGGCAAAGCCGAAGATGCCGCAAAAGATCAGCAGCGAGGTGAGGTTGCCGTCGATACCCTGGTTGGCCAGGTAGTGTTCGAGGCCGAAAACCTTGAAGATGATACTGACCAGAGCCAGAATGGCGATGTTGGTGCCGAGAAACAAAGCAATGCGTAACACGTCAATTCTCCTTGGAAGCCGAGGCCCGCTGCGGTGGCTGGATTATGCCACGGTACGCCCGGGCGCGTCGGTTGTTAGATAGAGGTAAACGCCAGAAATTCAAGGCGCGGTATGCTATTGTCGGCCGCGATTTTGTGAAGGTGCAGCGCATGGTGGATGACGAAAGACTGATGGAGCTCGAAGTACGGCTGGCCTACCAGGAGGATATGCTCAATGCCCTGAACCAGGTCGTCAGCCGCCAGGCCGAGCAGATCGACCGGTTGGAAGGGATGAACAGGGAGCTGTATGCCCGATTCCGGCAGTTGGTCGATGGCCAGAGCATTGGCAAGATCGAAGATGAGCCGCCCCCTCCCCATTACTAGCGGCGATAGAGAATTCCCCGCACCTGCGCTATGCTTTGGCGCAAATCTTCTTGCCCGACTCGATGAAAATATTCAAAGTCCTGTGTTTCATGGCTCTCGGTGCCGTGGTCATGATCGGCTGCCTGCTGTGGATGTCCCAGTTTTTCAACATCGAGGGTGACAGCACCCCGGTGATCTGGCTCAACAACTCACCCGTTTCCGGCGATGACTCCGGTGCCGATGGGAATGACCTGTAGTCGTGACTCCCGGCGGAGGGTCGAAGCGAGGCGATCCGATGGCGGTAGCCCCTGGTGCCGGCATCGCTGGCGGGCCGGCGAGCATGGAAACGGAAGTGCCTGAACACGAGATCCTTCTCGGACGGGCCACCACGCATCTGGCGCCGGTGGGAGGTGACATACTCCTCCACCATCAGCTGGTGGCCCCGTTTGGCGCTCTTTGCGCCCTGGCCCGCGCCAGGGGCATCGATCTCGCCGTGGCCAGCGGCTACCGGGGGTTTGAGCGCCAGTTGCTGATCTGGAACGCCAAGGCCCGCGGTGACCGGGCGGTGCTCGATGACAGCGGCCGGGCGGTGGAGCTGGATCGGCTGTCGGATAGAGACAAGGTCTTTGCCATCCTACGCTGGTCGGCCCTGCCGGGCGCCTCCCGGCACCACTGGGGCACCGATATGGACGTGTGGGATCGGGCAGCGGTGCCCGCCCAGTACGCGCTGCAACTGGTCGCGGAAGAGTACGGTCCCAGTGGGCCGTTCGCCCGGCTGGCGGCCTGGCTCGCCAGCGATGAGGTCGCCGCACTCGGTTTTTACCGCCCCTATGACGAGGATCGCGGCGGCGTCGCGCCCGAACCCTGGCACCTGAGTTTCAGGCCGGTCGCGGAGCACTTTGCCAGCCATCTGACCCGGGATCTGCTGGCCGGCGTCATCCCCCACAGCGGCATGGTGCTCGGCGATACGGTGCTGGCGCATCTCGACGAGATATTTGCCCGCTTTGTGCGCTGTCCAGGTTGAAACCTCGCCGCCGTTGCGGGATAGTGCCCTCACTTCGGAATCGCTGTTAACGGGGATGGATTGCAAGGTGGGCGACAACGACGAACTGTGGCAGATCCTGCGGGACGAAGTGAAAACCGTCGCCGGCGAGGAACCTGTCCTGGCCAGTTATTTTCACGCCGCGGTACTGGGGCACGATTCCCTTGAATCGGCCCTGGCCTATGCGCTCGCCAGCCTGTTGGGCAGCGACGTGGTGCCGGCGCTGACGCTCTCGCACGTGATCGCCGAAGGCTTTGCCGATGACCCCCGGATCACCGAGAGAATGCGCCGCGACCTGCTGGCCCACTACGAGCGGGACCCCGCCTGCGATCGCCATTACATCCCACTGCTCTACTTCAAGGGTTTCCAGGCCCTCCAGGCCTATCGCATCGGCCACTGGCTGTGGCAGCGCGGGCGGCGCGGCATGGCGATCTACATCCAGAGCCGGGTGTCGGAAATCTTCGCCGTGGATATTCACCCGGCGGCACAGATCGGCGGTGGCGTGATGCTCGACCACGCCACCGGCCTGGTGGTCGGGGAGACCGCGGTGATCGGCGACGACGTCTCCATTCTCCACGCGGTGACGCTCGGCGGCACCGGCAATGAGAGCGGCGAGCGCCACCCCAAGATCCGGCGGGGAGTACTGATCTCGGCCGGCGCCAAGATTCTCGGCAATATCATCGTCGGCGAGGGCGCGCGGATCGGCGCCGGCAGCCTGGTGCTCGATCCGGTACCGGCCCATTGCACCGTCGCCGGAGTGCCGGCGCGGATCGTGGGGGGGCTGATGGACACCGTGCCCGCGCTCGATATGGACCACAGCATCAACGGCAACGGCGAGACCGGGGATAATGGCAAGGCGGATATTTCGTGACGGCATTGCGCGGTTTGCTGTACCGCCGCCTCGTCTGTGCCCTGCGCTACTCAATCCAGGGTCTCGCCGCCTGCTTCCGTCACGAAGAGGCGTTCCGCATGGAGGTGGCGCTGGGCCTGGTGCTGATACCGTTGGGGTTGTGGCTGGGCGAGAGCGGTGTCGAAAAGGCGCTGCTGGTGGCGGTGTTATTGCTGGTGCTGATCGTCGAACTGCTCAATTCCGCTGTGGAGGCGGCCATCGACCGGATAGGCCACGAGCACAACGAACTGGCGGGACGCGCCAAGGACCTCGGCTCCGCCGCGGTGCTGGTGGCCATGGTTCTTGTGCTCCTGGTGTGGGGAGCTATTCTCCTGTTTTAATGTGGACGGAGAAAAACCGTGACTGACACCTATACCGTGGTTTTTCGTGGCGATCTTGTCCCCGGTACTACCCCGGGCGAGGTTCGCCAGCGGCTGCAGGAATTCTTCCGCCTCGATGATGCGCGGGTCGAGCGGCTGTTCTCGGGGCGCCCCGTGGCCATCCGCAAAAATATCGAACTCGACAGGGCGCGGCAGTTGCGCGACATGCTGGCGGCGATGGGCGCTCTGGCCGAAGTGCGCGGCGGGGATGGCAAGGCGGCGATCGCCGCAAGCTCCGCTGCCGTCGGCGACGGCCTGGCGGCAGTCACCGTCGCGCCTCCCGGAGCCGATATTTTGCGCCCGGAGGAGCGCCGGCCGGTGTACTGCCGGGATATTGCCACCGGCCATCTCAGCGTCGACAGGGCGGGCGGCGATGTATTGAAGCCCCATGAACGCAGGCGACCCATGGCGTTGCAGATCGACCTTTCCCATCTCGAGATCTCGTCTCTCGACCTTGAGGCAGTGCCGTGAGCCGGGCCCATGAGTGACGAAGACAGCGAGCTGTTCAAAGCGTTCGTCGGTGAGGTGGAGCCGCTGAAAACGCCGGAGACGGTCGACCAGCACGCCGCCCGGACGGTGACGCCGGGGATGCGGGAGCGGCGCCGCGCGGCCGAGCAGGAAAATATCCGCGCCGGCAACTACCTCGCCGCTCTCGATCACATCGGGATGGTCAAACCCTGGGATGAACTGTCCTTCAAGCGCGACGGCGTCCAGCACGGCGTGTTCAAGAACCTGCGCCAGGGCCGCTATGCACTCGATGCCCGCCTCGATCTGCACCGGCTGAGTGTCGAGCAGGCCCGTCACGCGGTATTCGAATTCGTCAGCGACTGCGTCGCCCATAATATCCGCTGCGCCCTGATTACCCACGGCAAGGGCGAACTGCGCGACAACCCGGCCCTGCTCAAAAGCTGCACCAATCACTGGCTGCGCCAGATCGATGCGGTACTCGCCTTTCATAGCGCCCAGCGCCACCACGGCGGCTATGGGGCCACCTATGTGCTGCTGCGCAAAAGCGATGAGAAGCGGCAGGAAAACAAGGAAATGTACAGCAAGCGCAGAACCTGAAAACTGCCGCGCCCGCCGCTTGGCAGGCATCGGCGGCGCCTCCCGCGTCGGCGCACCCTATGCCTTGATAGGGTGCGCTGAGGAACGAAGCGCACCGCAGGCGCAGCAGCAATCGAGATGTTCTGCTATGCATCAGTAGCCAATATCGACATGTCAGACTCTAGCCAAGGGACGCGATGTCGATCACGAAACGGTACTTGACATCGTTTTTCAACATCCGTTGGTAGGCGTCGTTGATGGTGTCGATGGTGATCATTTCCACGTCGGGGAGGATGTTGTGCTCCGCGCAGAAGTCGAGCATTTCCTGGGTTTCCTTGATACCGCCGATGATGGAACCGGCGACCGACCGGCGCTGCATCACCAGGGCGCCGAGCTGGAGCGGCTCGCTCAGCGGGACCAGGGCGCCGACCACCACCATG
>JBAZCN010000210.1:0-4445 GCA_041655035.1 Porticoccaceae bacterium
CCCGCTCGGCGCTGCGGCGCTCCTCGATGGTAAGGGAGCCGAGCATGAAGTAGGTCACATCCCGCCACGGCCTGCCCTTGCGCACCAGTTGCCAGTCGAGCCACACCCGTTCGCCATTGGTGCGCAGGTAGCTGTTGCCGAGGTGGGAGTCGCCGTGAACCACACAGCGCGGGCTGGTTTGTTGCCGTTCAAACACCCCGAGCTTTTCAAAGGCGCGGAAGAAACGCGCGGGCTCATCCAGCAGCCAGCGGGGCAGGAAGGCCTGGTATTCGGGCTTGACGATATTTTTTTCCGCCCACGGCCACATCATCTCCAACTGCCCGCAATCGATGGGAGTATCCATGGAGGCCTGCAGCCAGCGGTGCTCATCGAGTTTGGGACTGCCCCACCAGCCGCCATGCAGCTTGGCGAGGCTCTCGAGGCCATGGGCCACACCGTCGATACCGATATGGTGGGTGCTGTGGCCGAAGGTGCCGCCCTCCAGCACCAGATCTTCCATCACCACCAGGCCCTGGCCGCTGCCGTCTCCATCCCAATCGGCATAGTAGGCGCGGGGCGCGGGCACACCGAGGTCGTCGCGGACATAGTGGTAGAAGCGCGCTTCAAGTTCACAGATATCGCCGCTGTCAAAACCTTCCGACCAGTTGGCCTTGAGACAGACGTTTTCGGGAATGCCCGCTTTCCTGCCCGCCTCGTTGAATGTCAGTTTCACCTGCATCTTGGTGGTGTGGCCGTTGCGCACGTTCACCACGTCCATCGCCTCCACCACCAGATCCGGATAGCGGTTGCGGAGCATGGCGGTGAGCCATTGAGCGTCGATCTGGTCGAGATGCCGGGGAATTTTCTCCCGGCGCTGGTAGGGTCCAAAACCTGCTTGAGGGACTGCGCTGGACGCCGTCTGGGATACATTATTGCTGTTATCGGTCACGGGTTACCTCTTATTTGTGGTGCCGGAGGAAGGGCCGCCAGTGAATTCGCGCCGCAGCAAGAACCCACCGGCCAAGGTGGCAATCCCCGCCGGCGGTCATTGCTGCTGGCTCTGGGCGTAAAACTCGGCAAAATGCGGCTGGCAGGCACTGGTGCCGCCATTGATCTCGATGCACTGACCGGTGATGTAGCCTGATTCGTCAGCCGCCAGAAAGGCGACCAGCGCGGCGATATCTTCCGGCGTTCCCAAGCGCGGCGTCAATGTGTATTTGCCGATGACCGCCTTGATCTCCGGCGCGGTGCTCTCGAGGGCCGGGGTAACGATAACACCGGGCGCGATGGCATTACAGCGGATACCCTGCCGCCCGTGCTGGGTGGCGATATATTTGCTCATGGTGATCACCGCCGCTTTGGTGGAGCCGTAGGCGATACGCACCAGGTCCCCGCGCATGCCCGAGCCGGAAGCGGTGTTGATGATGGAACCGCCGCCACCCTTGATCATATGAGGAATGGCAAAGCGGCAACTGGCCATATAGCCGGTAAGGTTCACATCCAGGGTCTTCTGCCACACCTCCATGGGAATATCCACCGAGGTCCGGTCGAGGCTCTGGGTCTCGGGATCGGTGACCGCCGTGTTGTTGTGGAGAATATCGAGGCGTCCATAATGCTCGATGGTGGTCGCCACCATGGCCTCGATGCTGTCGATATCCTGGGCATCGAATTGCACCGCGAGGCCGTTGCCCCCGAGGGCCGCCACGGCGCGCTCGGCTGACGCCAGGTTGATGTCGGCGCATACCACCCGGGCGCCCTCGTTGACCAGACGCAATGCGGTGATGGAGCCGATGCCGCCACCGCCGCCGGTAACGATGGCCACTTTGCCTTCGAGACGTTTCATGAATAATCCTCTGCTATAAAGGTCTGCTGAAATCAGCTGTTATTGGATGATCTGGCTCCGTGCCTTACGACAGGAAATTGCGCACCACCGGCACCATCGGCGTGGCGCAGGAAATCCCGCCGTCCACCTGGTAGAGGGAGCCGTTGACGAAGGCCGCCTCATCGGAGGCCAGGAACAGCGCCATATTGGCGATATCCTCCGGCTCTCCCAGGCGCGGCGAGTTGTGCACCGAGAGAAACGCCTCATCCATTTCCGGGTTGGACCAGGCGCGCTGGGACGGCGTGCGAATCACCCCGGGGATAATGGCATTGCAGCGAATCCCCTGCTTGCCGTAAGTGGCGGCAATGGTCTTGACGTACCAGTTGACCGCGGCCTTGGAGGCACCATAGGAAAAGGCCGTCACTTCGCCGGCGCTGGCGCTGGTGGAGGAGGTGAACAGGATGGACCCACCGCCCTGCTCGAGCATATGGGGCAAGGCGTATTTACAGCCCAGCACGCCGCCGAGGGTATTGACCCTGAGAGTCCACTCGAAAATCTCGGCATCGAAATTGAGCAGGTCGCGGTCGCGACGCGAGCGCTCGGGGTTGTTGTTGACCGCGTTATTGTACAGCACGTCGACGCGGCCGAACTGGCTCACCGTCTGGTCGATCATGTCCTTGACGGCGGCTTCGACGCCCACGTCCACCGCCAGGCCGATGGCCTTTCCGCCACTGCTGTTGATTTCTCCGGCGACTTGCTCCGCGCTCTCGGCATACAGGTCGGTGACCACCACGGCGGCCCCTTCCCCGGCAAAGCGCAGCGCGGAAGCCCTGCCAATGCCACTGCCGGCGCCGGTGATTACCGCAACCTTGTTCTGCAGACGCCCCATTTGAACCTCCGGTGTAATTATAATGAGAAAGCCGCTGCGCCCGCCGACAAGCAAACCGGGAGGGACAGCGCCTTGACTTTGATTGCCGCCACCAGAAAGATCACTGGCGCAGATAATATTTTGTGCCGATAATAGGTTGCATAAACACTATAAGTCAAGCGACTTAAAACCCTCCAGGGGTTACAATTACCACCCGATAATCGGCGCCAGAAACCGACATAAGAAAACCGGCCAGCGAAAACATTGGCCAGGACCGGCAGGCCGTTATGGTTTATCAATAAGTAACTCAATAAAAGGACAAGTGTAGCATTGACTCGTTCAGCCCACAGCGGCCGACCCGCAAAGCCCGTTACCAGAACCCGGCTCGAGGATTACCCGAAAGGCGCCCGCAAGCTCATTCTCGCCGCCGAGCGCCTGTTCGGTCAGCACGGTATCGACAACGTCTCCCTGCGCCAGATCGTCGCGGCCGCGGACCAGGCCAACAATTACGCCGTACAGCATCATTTCGGCAGCAAGGAGGGGCTGGTGGACGCGATCTTCACCATCCGCATGGCGGAACTCGACGCAGCCCGCAGCCTGACGCTGGAGGGCCTGAAACGGCGCAGCGACATTACCCCCCAGGATATCGTGCGGGCGATCTTCATGCCGATACTGGAAGCCTTCGACGAGAAGGAGCAACATCTTTACGCGGACTTCACCTACCAGATATTCCACCGCAACAAGCTCCAGCTTGGCAGCTCCCTGAAAGCCGATATCCCGCCCTATGAAAGGGTGGCCCCGGCAGTAGAGGAACTCAACCGGCTGCTGAAGGAGTGTTTTCCCGAGATGCCCGCCGATGTGTTCAACACCCGCTACCGCCTGGCCGCAGAAATCTTCCTCAGCGGTCTCAATGAACGCCGGCGCCTGACCATCACCGGCGGAAACCCCTATTGCACCCAGGAAAGGTTCTGGCAGGACATCCTGCAATTGACCATCGCCATCTATACCGCGCCGTTTCCACCGCAACCATAAGCAGGCGCTGGACTTAGCGCCGGGAAATCCTCCCCATGCGCTGAACCGATTCGTGATCCTCGATGGCCGCGGAAAAACGCTCGACCCCGGCGAGAATCGAGCCGGGCAGCTGCCACTCGTCGCGGCTGCCGTTGAAGGAGGCAAGCCCATGGATGGGCCACAGGCAATACTGCTCCCAGGCATCCTCAAACGCGGGCATCTCACAGCCCCTTGCCGTCATCAACTCCAGGTAATGCCTGAGCAGGTGCTGTTCGTTGCTGCGCCGCTCCGCCACCGTCATGGAGCTGGTCATGAAGTAATTCAGATCCCGCCAGGGTGTGCCCTGGCGCACAATCTGCCAATCCAGCCAGCGCCGGTCGCCATCGCTGGTCACATAGCTGTTGCCCAGATGGGCGTCGCCATGAATCAGGGTGCGCGGCCCCGGTTGTGCCCTTTCATGGGCCACCAGCAGATCGTAGGCGCGGCTCAGCCGCTCGGGGTCTTCGAGAAACCAGCCGGGCAGCACCGCGCGGCGTGAGGCCAGGCTGTTGTTGTAGAGCATGTGCTCTTCAAGGGAGCGGTACATATTGGCGTCGGAGGAGTTCGCGCCCATGGAAATCTTCAGCCAGGGATGCTGATCGAGTACGCCATTATCCCAGCAGCTGGAATGGAGTGCGGCCATTCCCTCCAGTGAACGGGCCATCTCGGCGGCATCGATGGGGTCGATAGCCGTGCAAAAGGTCACATCGGAGCAGGCCAGGTCCT
>JBAZCN010000211.1:0-4316 GCA_041655035.1 Porticoccaceae bacterium
TCCAGCAGGGCGTTGATGATATTGCTTTCCGGCACGCCGGTGACGATATGGGGGTCCAGTTCCTGAGGTTCGGTGCCGTTGCCGAAGTGGAGTATCTGTTCCCGGTTGCCGGCTTCAACGTTGCTCTCGCCGCCACCGCAGGCGCTGAGCAGCAGCGCCGCGGTCAACAGCAGGGCGCCTGGCAGCGCCGTGATAAGCGTTTGTCGCAAGCCCATTCTGATCCTTGTTGTTTGTTGTGGATAGTCGCCTGTGGTGAATCTTCGTCTGGTGTGAACAGTGGCACAGGGCAATGATACCTGTTATGGGCCGATTCACAATCGGCGAGGACTGCCCCATGAGGGCGCGGTGTCATCCCGGGGCGAGTCTCGACCGCCGCAACGGAAATCGCAGGCCAGTGGATTCCCGCCGGCGCCGCCCGGGCCACCCGGTTGCCGGGGCGAATTCGACAGGATGATTTTCTCTGTGCAGTCGAACAGATCGGATATTGCAGTGTCCATACCGTTAGCAGGAGGCGCGCGGGAAGCATGGATGCCGATGCCGGCAACAGGACTACCAAACCAAAAGGTGATTACCATGAACAAAGATCAGGTAAAGGGTGAAGTCAACAAAGCCAAGGGCCGCGGTAAGGAAGCAGTGGGAAAGATCACCGGCGACAAAAGCAAGGAAGCGGAGGGCAAGGTGCAAAAAGGTGCGGGTAAAGTGCAAAGAGCTTATGGCGATCTCAAAGAGGATCTAAAAAAATAGCGGGGGTTTCTACCGTTTCTTTCCCACGCTTTCTCAGGGCCGGCAGGCGGATTTCTGATGCCGGGTTCTCGCTGCAAGAGTATCGATGTAAGCGTGCCGGTGCGTGGGTAGCGGCGGGGATCTTCTGCAGTCGCGGTCCCCGCCGTCGATTGGCGTTGAATTCGCCAATTGACCAGGGAGCACCATTTGTTGTCCCATGACGCCCAATTACAACGGGATCAAGTACCACGGACTAAAACGATGATCACTATCTACCATCTGGGGGTTTCCCAGTCCGACCGCATTGTCTGGCTGATGGAAGAACTGGAACTGCCCTACCAACTCGAATGGTTCGGCCGCGCTGAAAGCGGTCTTGCGCCGCCCGAATACAAGGCCCTGCACCCGGTGGCCACCGCGCCGGTGATCCGCGATGGCGACACCGTGCTGGGTGAATCCCACGCCATTATCGAGTACATCATCAATCGCCACGGCAACGGTCGCCTGGGGGTGGATAAGGACCAGCCCAACTACGCCGACTACCTGTACTGGATGAGCTTCAGGGACAGCCTTCAGGCCAACCTGATGCTGCGCATGTTCCTGCGCAACATGTCCGCGGACGACCCGGCCGTGAAACGCGCCGACGACTTTTCGCGGGAGCGGGATGAACGCATGTTCAATCACCTGGAACAGCGCCTGGGGGAGAGCGACTATCTCGCCGGCCCGGAATTTACCGCCGCCGACCTGATCAACTTCTTCGCCTTCACCACCTTGCCCCTGTTCGGAGGGCCGACGGTGGACCATCTGCCGAACCTGTCCGCCTATGTTCGACGAGTGAGCCAGCGGCCCGCCTATATCAAGGCGATGGCGATCGCCGGGCCGACTGCAAAAGAGCCGCTGTAGGGCGAGTCTGGCTGTCGGTGGAGAGCGGGTAACCCAAACCACCCGAAATCCCCGGATCCTCCGTTGCGGGCAGCTGGCCCTAAGCCCGGCTGATCGCAACGGAGGATCCGGGAACCGCGTCATATTGAAAAAAGTGACTGCCTCCTCCGCTGGCGCCGTCAGGCCACTTCCACTGCCTGGGGCTTGGACGACTCGGCGGGTTGTTGCGGCGCCGAACTGCGGATCAGGTGATCGAAGGCGCTGAGGCTGGCGGTGGCGCCTTCGCCCATGGCGATGACAATCTGCTTGTAGGGCACAGTGGTCACATCCCCGGCGGCGAAAACACCGGGCACCGACGTCTGGCCGCGATTGTCGATTTCGATTTCGCCGCGGGGCGACAACTCGACGGTGCCTTTCAGCCAGTCGGTGTTGGGCAGCAGGCCGATCTGGACGAAGACGCCTTCCAGGTCGACCCGCTTCGACTCATTGCTGGTCCGGTCCTGGTAGATCAAGCCGTTGACCTTGTCGCCGTCGCCGGTGACCTCGGTGGTCAGGGCGTGGGTGATTACGGTGACGTTGGCCAGGCTGTTGAGCTTGTTCTGCAGCACGGCGTCGGCGCGCAGCTGGGGGTCGAACTCGATCAGGGTAACATGGGAGACCAGCCCGGCAAGATCGATAGCCGCTTCCACCCCGGAGTTGCCCCCGCCGATGACCGCGACGTGCTTGCCCTTGAACAGCGGGCCATCGCAGTGCGGACAATAGGCGACGCCGCGGTTGCGGTATTCCGCCTCGCCGGGCACGTTCATCTCGCGCCAGCGGGCGCCGGTGGCCAGCACCACGCTCCTGGCCCGCAGGGTCGCGCCACTGGCGGTGTCGATACGGATCAGTCCGTCCTCGCCAGCCGGCACCAGTGCCGCTGCGCGCTGCAGATTGATGATGTCGACATCGTATTCCTTGACGTGCTGTTCCAGCGCCACCGCCAGTTTCGGGCCATCGGTGTGGGGCACCGACACCAGGTTTTCGATCGACAGGGTGTCCAGCACCTGGCCGCCGAAACGCTCGGCGACGACGCCGGTGCGAATGCCTTTGCGCGCTGCGTACACTGCCGCCGCCGCGCCGGCGGGGCCGCCGCCGACGACGAGCACGTCGAACGGTTCCTTGGCGTTGATTTTCTCGGCGTCACGGGCGGCCGCGCCGGTGTCGATCTTGGCGACGATCTCTTCCAGCGTCATGCGCCCCTGGCCAAAGGGCTCGCCGTTGAGATATACCGAGGGCACCGCCATGACCTGGCGGCTTTCCACTTCCTCCTGGAACAGGGCGCCGTCGACCATCACGCTCTCGATGCCGGGGTTGAGCACCGCCATCAGGTTGAGCGCCTGCACCACGTCGGGGCAGTTGTGGCACGACAGTGAAATGTAGCTTTCAAAGCGGAAGGTGCCAGTGAGCGAGCGGATCTGCTCGATCGTGGCTTCGTCCACCTTGGGCGGGTGGCCGCCGACCTGTAACAGGGCCAGTACCAGCGAAGTGAACTCGTGCCCCATCGGGATGCCGGCGAA
Source organism: Porticoccaceae bacterium (assembly GCA_041655035.1). Taxonomy (GTDB): domain Bacteria; phylum Pseudomonadota; class Gammaproteobacteria; order Pseudomonadales; family Porticoccaceae; genus NAT127. Next base: position 3,159 of record JBAZCN010000211.1, read on the forward strand.
ATGTACGCGGGGCTGCTCACCGGGCACACCGACGGAAAATGAGGGCTTGCGGTCGTAGGCGCCATCGTTGCGCACGGTCACCAGGGTGGTGAGTTCGGCGATTTCGGCCAGCAGCTCGCGCACCTCGCGGGACTTGTCGCTGCCGTCGAGGGATGCCACCAGTTCGATCGGTCGCTGCAGACGTTCGAGGTAGGTCTTGAGCTGAGTCTTGATCGTTGCGTCGAGCATGATTTCCTCCTTCGGATAACTGCACTGGAAAGATGCCGCCGGGCGGCATCTTTGCGCTGCAATCCCGCTCCCGGCGCGGTGGTGCCGCACCGGGAGCGGTATCGGGCGTGGGTCCTGGTTAGATCTTGCCGACCAGGTCGAGCGACGGCGCCAGGGTAGCTTCGCCTTCTTTCCATTTGGCTGGGCAGACTTCGCCGGGGTGGGCGGCGACGTACTGAGCGGCCTTCACTTTACGCAGCAGTTCTTCGGCGTTGCGGCCGACGCCGCCGGCGTTGATCTCGATGATCTGGATCTTGCCGTCGGGATCGATGACAAAGGTGCCGCGCTCGGCGAGGCCAGCGGACTCGATCATCACGCCGAAGTTGCGGGTGATGACGCCGGTGGGATCGCCAATCATCGGGAACTGGATCTTGCCGATGGTATCGGAAGTGTCGTGCCACGCTTTGTGGGTGAAGTGTGTGTCGGTGGAAACACTGTAGATTTCGACGCCGAGCTTCTGGAATTCGGCGTAGTTGTCTGCCAGGTCGCCCAGCTCGGTGGGGCACACAAAGGTGAAGTCGGCGGGGTAGAAGAACACTACGGACCACTTGCCTTTCAGGTCGGCATCGCTGACGGGAACGAACTTGCCTTTGTGGAAGGCATTGGCGGTAAATGGTTTGATTTCGGTACTGATCAGAGTTTGCATCAAGTTTCTCCTTTTGGGTTTTGGTGAAGCGATGGGATGATACTAGGGCTTATAGAAAAATTGTACTAATCAATTACTGCTATATGATCTATAGCGAGTCGCTATAATAACATAAAGGCTGGTATTTCCTAGGGCCTGTTAACACTAAATAACGTATCGGCGATCAGGGCGAAATGAATAAAGAATTTGAACACTACATCCAGCTTGTCGAATCGCGAGAAGATTCTTCGGAAGCCCTTGAGCCT
>JBAZCN010000212.1:0-4282 GCA_041655035.1 Porticoccaceae bacterium
CAGGCCGAGCAGCGCTTTCAGCAGCAGTGGAACCACTACAATGCGGTGAACGCCAGCGCCAACCTGAAGCTGCGCTTTATTGCCAACTCGCTGAGTGTCTGGACCCACAGCCTGCAGAATGGGGTGTTCGCCTGCGTGGTGCTGTTTGGCGCGCCGATGGCCATGGCGGGGGATATTTCGATCGGCTCCCTGGTGGCGGCGTCGATTCTGGCGTCGCGGATGATGGCGCCGATGTCGCAGCTCGCCCACGTCATCAGCAAATGGCAGCAAGCGAAGATTGCGCTTGCCAGTCTTGACCAGATCATGGCGTTGCCGGTCGATAATCCTGAATCAGGCAAGCAGGTCCACCGGCCGTTGATCAGTGGCGATTATCAGCTGAGGCAGGCGGATTTTCTTTATGGCGAGGGCGGCGCGCCAGCGTTGCGCGTCGCTGCCCTGACGATAAAGCCGGGGGAGCGGATTGCTGTGCTCGGGCGCAACGGTGCCGGCAAGTCGACATTGTTGCAGGCGCTCGCCGGCGCTATGGAACCCGCCAGTGGTGAAGTGATCCTCGATGGCGTCAGCCTGGCGCACATCGATCCGGCGGATGTGCGCCGCGATGTCGCACTGTTGACCCAGAACGCGCGGCTCTTCCACGGCACGCTTCGCGACAACCTGCTGCTGGGCGCGCCCGGCGCCGCGGACGAAGAGTTGCTGGCCGCTCTCGCGGCGACCGGCGCCAGCGAATTCGTTCGCAAGCTGCCCAACGGGCTCAACTATCTTATTCTCGAAGGCGGCGCCGGGCTTTCCGGCGGGCAGCGACAGTCGCTGCTGCTGTCGCGGCTGCTGGTTCGCCGGCCGCAGGTGCTGCTGCTGGACGAGCCCACCGCATCGCTGGACGAAACCACCGAGAAGCATTTTATCCAGCAGATGGCCAAGGCGCTCGCCGGCAGGAGTCTGGTGGTTGCCACCCACCGCACCAGCCTGCTCGGCCTGGTGGAGCGGATCATCGTGGTCGAAAACGGCCAGGTGGTTCTCGATGACACCAAAGCCAAGGTGCTTGCCGGGCTGATGCAGAAGTCCGCCAAGCCCGTTTACCAGGTTCAGGGATAGGAGTCGGAGGCAGATGATGACAGGAAAAGGGAAAAACCGGTGGCTGCTTCTCCAGGACTGGTGCCGGTGGCTGGCGGCCGAGGTCGCGGGGATGTGCCGGGATCTGCGCCAATGGCTGTCGCCGGGGGCGGCCAATGGCGGAGCGGTTTCCGCGTTGGCCGCGGGCGGAGATGGCGGCAGATATTACAGCGAGGAAGTCGACGAGGCGGAGGTCGTACGCTCGATACGCATCGTGTGGATTTTCTTTGTGACGATCCTGGCGCTGTTGACCTGGTCCTATTTCGCCACAGTGGTCGAGGTTTCGACCGGTGATGGACGGGTGGTGCCGTCGTCCCGCGAGCAGGTCATCCAATCGCTCGAAGGGGGCATCGTGCGCGAATTGTTCGTCAGGGAGGGGGATATCGTCGCGGCGAACGAGGTGCTGGCACAGCTCGATCTCACCAAGACGGCGTCGACGGTGGAGGAGAGCGCCACCCGCTACCGGGCGACCCTGGCGAGTGTCGCCAGGCTCGAGGCTGAGGTCAACGGCACGCCGCTGTCTTTCCCGGAGGAGCTCGATGATTATCCCGACCTGATCGCCACCGAAACCCAGTTGTACAACACCCGGCGGCTGGGGCTGAGTGACTCCCAGGAGGGTATCTTCCGGTCCTTGCGCCTGGTGCGGGAGGAACTGGCGCTCACCGAGTCGCTGGCGGAGATCGGCGCGGCCAGCAATGTCGAGGTGCTGCGCCTCAAGCGTCAGCAGTCCGAACTGGAGATGAAGGCGAGCGACGTGCGCTCCGAATATATGATCCTTGCCCGCGAGGAACTGGCCAAGGCCAAGGCCGAGACAGAGGCGCTGTCGTCGGTGGTCAAGGGGCGCACCGATTCCCTGTCGCGCCTGACGCTGCGCTCGCCGGTGCGCGGTATCGTCAAGAATATCGCCGTGACCACCCGGGGGGGCGTAATTCCTCCCAACGGCCGGTTGATGGAGATCGTGCCCCTCGACGACAAACTGCTGATCGAGGCGCGCATTTCGCCCAGGGACATCGCTTTCATCCATCCGGGACAGGCGGCCAAGGTGAAAATCACCGCCTACGACTACACCATCTACGGCGATCTCGATGGCGAGGTCGCGCTGATATCGCCGGACACCATCCAGGATGAGGTCAAGCCGGACTTGTTCTACTACCGGGTATTCATCCGCACCGACAAGGACTCGCTGGTCAACGAGGCGGGCACGCGCTTTCCGATCGTACCCGGCATGATCGCCTCGGTGGATATCCGCACTGGCGAGAAGACAGTTTTCGATTATCTGATGAAACCCATGAACCATGCGCGGGAAGCGCTCAGGGAACGGTAAAGGGGGCGTTGCATGGCTATTCCAGATACATCTTTTTCGAGATTGCTGCAGAAAATCCGCCCCGAGGTGGAACAGAATATTGCCTTGCTGGGCGGCCCCTGGCCGGCATTTACCCTGTTCCTGTCCTTCAGCGACGGGCGCCAACGGGCGCGGGTCATCCACGCCAGTTCGGCGCTGCTGGATCACGCTTGGCTTGCACTTCAGAGCGAAGGCGAAAAGCAGAGCGCACGGCACGGCATCGATGTTCGCTGGCTGCGCGTCGATTGGGTCACCCACGCCCAGCAACTGGACTGGAAAACGGTGCGCGCGAGCCTCAAGGCATTCAAGCGCAATTATTTTCGCAATGGACTGGCCCTGGATACAGAATTCGAGGTCGCCTTTCTCGAACAGGAGCTGAATGGCAACGCCATGCTCTACGGCGGCAACCAGTGGCCACACGCCGTGCTCAATGAAAAGAACTTCGCCATCTACGCCGGCAAGCGCTTCCCGGGGCTGGTGCCGGATTTTTCCGACGACGCCGTGGTCTGCATCTTCGGTACCCGGGGCGTTTTCTGCGAGCTGGATTCGGCGCCGGTGCAGTTGTATGCCTCGGGCAATAATGCCGGCCGGCGCATCGTCGACAATCTCGATGCCGATACGGTTGGCGGCCTCATCGCCCGGGGCAGCCGCTATCTGGCCTCCCAGGTGCAGAGCACGGGGCGCTTTCACTACGGCTGGCATCCCTGCTTCGATCGGCCGATCGGCACCTACAACTCGCTGCGCCATGCGAGTACGCTGTACTCGATGCTCGAGGCCTGGGAAATCACCGGCGATCCGGAGCTGGCGGCGGCGATAGACAGGGGGCTCGCTTATCTGGTCGGCGACCTGATCAAGTGCATCGCGCTGGACGACGGCGACATGGCGGCGTTTCTGGTCGATCGGCCGGGCGAGATCAAGCTGGGCGGCAATGCCGTGTGCCTGCTTGCACTCACCAAGCATGAAGAACTGTTCGGCACCGGCCGCTACCTGGCGCTGCTCGAGCAACTCGCCCTGGGCATCCGCTTTATGCAGGATCCGCACAGTGGCGGCTTCGTGCACGTGCTCCATTATCCCGGCCTCGAGGTGAAAGAGCCGTTCCGCATCATCTATTACGATGGCGAAGCGGCCTTTGGTCTGATGCGCCTGTATCGTCTGAGCGGCGACCCGCGGTGGCTGGCGATGGTCGAGAAGGCCTTCGACAGATTCATCGAGGCCGAACACTGGAAGGCCCATGATCACTGGCTGAGCTACTGCGTCAACGAACTGACGCTGTGCCGCCCCGATGAACGCTACTACCGTTTCGGCATCCAGAATGTTGCCGGCCATCTCGGTTTCGTGCGCACCAGAATCACGACCTTCCCGACACTGCTCGAACTGATGATGGCGGCGAAGGCGATGATTGCGCGGATGCTGGAGCGCGGCGAGCACCTTCACCTGCTCAAGGAACTGGATCTGGGCAAGTTCGAGGAGGCGCTCGAATTTCGCGCGCGCTACCTGATGAACGGCCATTTCTGGCCGGAATACGCCATGTACTTCAAGAACCCGCGGAGGATACTGGGCGGTTTTTTCATCCGGCACCATGCCTTCCGGGTGCGAATCGACGATGTCGAGCACTATTTGTCAGGCTATGTCGCCTACCTGAAACAATTGACTGAACCTTCATGGAACACAGCGGCGATGAACGATAACAACGGCAGTGATGATGGCAAGAACAACGGGGACGCCTTGACTACCGGGCGGTTCATGTATGCCAGGCTTGCTGATTTTCAAATCGACGTGGAAAAGCTGCGGGCTCACTTCATGCAGGAAGTCAGGGCGGTGGCGCCGACA
>JBAZCN010000213.1:0-4268 GCA_041655035.1 Porticoccaceae bacterium
AGTCGTAACCATGGGTATTAACTGTGGGTTATAAAGATTGATCAATTCACCTTCTCCACGAATATAGCAACACGGAGTAACGAATGAGCAAGGTATATGGCAAGGCTAATGGTAAGCAATTGGTTGCGGATCTTAAGGCCGTGGTGGCTGACGCCGAAGCGCTGATCAAGGCAACGGCCAACCAGAGTGATGAAAAGCTGGTGGAGATACGCGGCAAGGCGGAGGAATCGCTAAAGGTTGCCAAAGCCAGAATGGCGGAAATGCAGACAGATTTGGCTCTCAAAACAGAAAAGGCAGCCAAGGCCACCGCCGATTATGTCCACGAAAAACCCTGGCAATGCATGGGGATCGCCGCCAGCATCGGCCTGGTGATCGGCTGTCTACTGCGCCACCGTTAGCGCCATTGGCGGGAAAGAACTAACGGAGCAAAGCAAGGGACTGCTTGAAGCGCCGCTGGGCGCCCCTCCCGCGAATATATAGGCGGTGAGTTTTGGGGTTTTCGCTCGGGGGCGCCTGTGTGCCGAGCGGATACTGGCTAGGCGCACAGCGCGGCGCGGTCGGGCATTGGCGCAGTCGTGTCCAACCTGGCCTCTAATGTCTTGTTGCAATCCCTGGCCTGGATGCCAGGCCTCCGAGGTCGGCAGCCGATCTTTCGTTGATCTCATCGGTGTACACCTTGAAATGCGCGAGAGTATTGGGCCCGAAGGCGGTGCTGATAGCGACATCTGCGGCATCGCGGCCGCGGGCGATCAGGACCCGCCCGATGCGCGGCTTGTTGTTGCGAGCATCGAAAGTATACCAATGGCCATCCAGATAGGCCTCGAACCAACCCGCGAAATCCATCTCGCCGTACGGCGGCGGAACACCCATATCGCCGAGGTAGCCGGAGCAGTAGCGGGCCGGTATGTTCATGCAGCGACAGAAGGCAATGGCCAGATGCGCGTAGTCGCGACACACGCCTTCTCTCTCGTTATAAGCCTCCCACGCGGTCTTGGTGGGCCGCGCGTGCTGATAGCCGAAGGTAATGTGGTGATGTACATAGTCGCAGATTGCCTGGACCCGCTGCCAGCCAGAGAGATTATCACCGAATAACTGCCAGGCTATATTCACCAGCGGATCGGTCTCGCAATAGCGGCTGCCGAGGAGAAACAACAGGGTATCGTCGGGCAGCTCTTCCACCGGTGTCTGCCGCGCATTGGGCATTACCAGATCGGGTTCTCCGGAGTCATTGATGATCGCATCGGTGGATAGCTTGATGAGGCCTTTGGGCGCCACCAGCCGGTGGCAGTGGTTACCGTAACTGTCCCAGTAGCCTCTGATGGCCACGGGCGGATCGCTGACCACCAGATCGGGAACGATGATGTCGTTGAAACGCGAGGGGTGTACCCGCAGGGCCAGTATCATCGGGGTTGGCTGGGGGCAGTCGTAGATCAGTTCGTAGCCTATGCGGATCTTCATGGTGGATCTCCTGATATGCCCTGCGGCAAGGCGCGGTGGCACGGGTTTGCCGAGTGGCCGGGTCGGTTCGCCGGGTGAATGTCATGAGCGGTAGCCCGCGAGCGCTGTCTGCAGCGAGACGATGACTATCCCGCGAAGAGCGCGCCAGTGTTGCCCTGCGCCAATGACGTGCTTCTGATTGATTTCCAGTTCGATACCTGTGTAAGTGTCGGCTGCCAAACGTTTGCGAAACCAACTGGTCAGGCCGTCGTTTCTGCCGGCATACGGGTAATTGCGCCGAACGGCCAAGTCGGGCGCGCAAGCCTTGAGCGCGGCCTTCCAGGTTGCACACAGCTGCGCCTCTCCCGGTTGCGCCGGGTCATAGAGCAGGCCGATGTCGGCATTGCGCACCACGCCATGGAGTTGTGGTGTGAAACTGTGGCAGGAGATATGAATCACTCGGTCGCCGCGAGCGACCATGCCCCTGACGAGACGTTCGGCTTCGATACGATAAGGCTGGTAATAACGTTCCACTATGCTCGCCCGCAGCGCGGGGGACAGGGTGCGAAGCATTTCGCCATGCAACTGCGGATGCCCCAGCGAGCGGTTAAGATCCACCAGCAAGCGGCTTACAGTGGCGGCCAGCAGAGGCGCCTCGAGCGCCTTGGCCAGCGCCCTCGCCATGATCAGCGCACCGGGGTCGAACCCCCGATGGCTGTCCACCAAAGCCTGGCAGGAACGGAATAGATCGCGATATGGCCGGGGAATGCGCTTGCCGCCATGCTCGCAGGTGATAACCATAGCCCTACCAGCCGATTGCTTCATCGATCTGTTCCCTCCGGCTCACCGGCAAGGTTTTTCGGTGCCGGCTGTCATGGCAACAGGCGCTCGTAATCATCGGCTATTACACGATAGCACTCGCAAGCCGCCAACTCCAGGGCGTCGCGATCGAGGACGGTGATTTCGCCACGGGTATAGTGGATGATTTTTTGCTGTTGCAAGAGGCCCGCGGCGATGGTCACGGCGCCCCGTTGCACGCCCAGCATCTCGGCGAGAAATTGATGGGTGAGATGGAAATGGTCGGCGTGGGTGCGATCATCGGCTATCAGCAGAGCCCGCGCCAGACGCTCCCCGACATCGTGGAAGCGGTTGCAGCCAGTGGTTTGCGACAGCTTCAGCATCACCACATAAAGATAGCGTTTCAACATGCCAAGCAATGCCGAGTTGCCGCGAAGGCTGGATTGCAACTGCGCGGCGGTCATCCGCAACGCGGTTCCCGCCCCGTGAACAAACCCGCGCTGGGGCGCAGATATGACATTCAGGATCAGGGTTGCGCCGAGCATGCCCTCGTTGCCTATCTGCTCGGTTTCAAGGAATTGATGATCGCCAAGGTTTTTCACCAGGGAAATAACACCGGTCGTGGGAAAGTATATATGCCGGTAGGGTTCGCCGGCTTCGCACAATACCTCGCCAAAGGCCAGCTCGACAGGTTCGCAACGCGCCACAACACCGTTGCGTTCGGCGCGCGGCAAGCCTGCGATCAGGCGGTTCACCGGCAGCGAGACCGGCGCTGTACTGCGCTGCGACATATCAGGCTCTCCAGCACGATGGTTTAACCAGTATGGCACGGACGCTGTGACCGCGCCGATAGCACACTGTGGGCAAAAATCTGCGGATTGTCTGTTCGTTAACCCACAGAATTAGTCCGCGCTCACCCAGCGGCATTGAAAGAAACGGTGCCGGTGTGTGCTATCGCACAGACTGGCGGCCGCCCTCAGGCGCAGGCTGGCGAGGTACCCATTGTCGATCCGATTGGTATCGTCGCCAGCCGGAAGTATTGAAATGCTCCAGACAATCATAGCGCTCTTATTGGTGCTGTGGGCGCTGGTATCGATTGAAGTAAAGACCGGCTACCGCGATAACGGCAATCCTGTCATCGCTGTATTTTACGACGGGCCGAGACAATGGATTATTCAATGAGCCGCCCAGCGGCTTTTCTGCTACCGCCCGCGACAATCGTCGCGACACCCGGCGCGTCACAGCCCCGGCGATTTCAACGAGAGATATCAAGATGATTCAGACACTGCGAATATTGAAGGTAAGAATTACCCGAAGTCCTCTACTGGCGACGGCAATTGCGATGGCGGGCCTGCTCGCCCTGGGCGCCTGCGCCTCGGCGCCGGTGGCCCCTAACCGCTCCCTGCAGGCTGCGGAGCAGGCGATCAACAGCGCCGAGCAGGCACGGGTTGCCGATTACGCGTCGCTTGAGCTCAGCCAGGCCCGCGACAAACTCGCCGCGGCCCAGGTCGCGGTGCAGCAAGAGGAAATGGCGCTGGCGAAACGCCTGGCGGATGAGTCCCTGGTCGAGGCGCAACTGGCTACCGCCAAGGCTGGCGAACTCAAGGCCAAGAAAGTCAATCAAGATATGAAGGAAAGCACCAGAACGTTGAAACAGGAAATGGACCGCAATACAGGAATGCAGCGATGAATATTCAAATGCGCCATTTGACACTGCTGGTCGTCACCACCATGACATCGCTGATGCTGGCAGGCTGTACCCCGCTGTCCGCGCCCGATGGCTCGGCCGATGCCCGCAATAAACTGACCCGCCTCCAGGAAAATCAGGAGCTGGCCAGCCGCGCACCGGTGGCCATCAAGGAAGCGGAAGTGGCCGTGCGCGCGGCGGAAGTTCCCGAGAAGGACGGAGAATTGGCCCGGCACCGGGTGCTGATAGCCGATCGCAAACTCGACATCGCCGCGGCGCAGGCCCAAGGCCGCCTGTACGAGGACCAGCGCGTGCAGTTGAGCAAGGACAGTGAGAGCGTGCGCCT
>JBAZCN010000214.1:0-4268 GCA_041655035.1 Porticoccaceae bacterium
GTCATCGGTGTCGAGGCGTTGCGCATCGAGCCGGGCAGCGACGCCTGGCGAGCGCATCGCAAGCTGATTGCCAAGGTCAACGCCTGGCAGCGGTTCTTGGAGAAGCCCGCGCTTGCCGCTGCCGCCAAGGCCCGCGCCATGGAGCAGATGCACGGCAAGCCGGTGTTCATCCGGGCCCGCAAGGCGGTGGTGCTCACCACCGGCAGCTTTGCCTTCAACCGCGAAATGGTGCGCCATTACGCCCCCAAGTTCGCCGACGCGATGGCCCTCGGCACCATCAGCTGCGATGGCAGCGGCGTGGTGATGGGCAAAGGCGTGGGCGCCGCCCTGGGGCGGATGGACTCGGTCACCGCGTGGCGCTCGATCAGCCCGCCCAAGCAGTTCGTGCAGGGGGTGGTAATCAACACCGAGGGCCGGCGCTTCGTCGCCGAAGACGTCTACCTGGGGCGACTCGGCCATGAACTCGCCCAGCAGGCCGGCCAGCGCGCCTGGGTGATCATCGACAGCCGTGCTTACTTGAGCTCCTTCAAGGAGACGATTCCGCGCTTTGGCGAGGAGGGCTATCTGGAGTTTCGCGGGCCGCTGCTGCTCAACCTGCTGTTCAACAGCACCCGGGGCAAGACCCTGGGGCGGCTGGCTGCCAAGCTCGGTGTCGACCCCGCCGGGCTCGAAGCCGAGGTTGCCGATTACAATGCCGGCATCAGCGCGGGGCGGGACCGGCTCAAGAAAAAGCCGGGCAACTGCCAGGCCATCGGCGCCGGTCCCTACTGGGCCATCGATATTTCCGTGGGCAGCAAGAAATTCGTTTGTCCCACCATCCCCATGGGCGGACTGATGGTGGACGAGGATAGCGGCCAGGTGCTGGACATCAGCGGCGCGCCCATTGCCGGCCTGTTCGCCGCCGGACGGGCCGCTGTGGGTATCCCGTCCGGCTTTTATGTGAGCGGTTCCTCCATTGCCGATTGCGTATTTTCCGGTCGCCGCGCCGGGCACCATGCCGCCATCGCCAGCGCGGGAGAGGCTGATGGCGGGGCGCGGGCCGCCAGCGCCTGACCGACAACACCAGCGGCCCGCGTGCGGCAAGCTGCCGGATGCGGCGGGCGCTTGAACAACCTGGCGGAGCTGTGGTTCCTTGGAGCTGAGGGTGGTTTCGACAGCCCGCCGAATACTATTTCTGACAGGAGACACGACGTGACAGTATCGACCCACCCCCAGCCGGACAGTGCCGTGCTGGTGGATATGTACCGCAAGATGTCGCTGATCAAGCAGAACGACGAGCATGCGCGCAAGCTGATCATGTCGGGCCGGCTGCCGATGATCTACTACTCGCCGCGCGGCCAGGAAGTGATTCCGTCAGCGGTATCGGTGAATCTCAACCGCGATGACTATATCTGTACCATCTACCGTGGCACCCACGACATGCTGGCCAAGGGCGTGCCCCTCGATGCCCTGTGGGCGGAGCTGGCGGGGCGGGCGACCGGGACCTGCAAGGGCAAGGGCGGCCCGATGCACATCACCCATCCGGAGAGCGGCTGCATGATCACCACCGGCATCGTCGGCTCGAGCATGCCGATCGCCAACGGCCTGGCCCTGGCGTCTCAGGTGAAGGGTGACGGCAAGGTCACGGTCGCGTATTTCGGCGACGCGGCCTCCAACATCGGCGCTTTCCACGAGTCGCTGAACATGGCCTCGGTGTGGCAGCTGCCGGTGGTGTTCGTATGCCAGAACAACCGCTTTGGCGAGCACACCCGGTTCGAGAAGGCGACGGCTGTCGAGCGGGTTGCCGACCGCGCGGCGAGCTATTCGATGCCCGGCATCCACGTCGATGGCAACGACCCGCTGGCGATGCACGCCGCGGCCAAGGAGGCGATCGACCGCGCCAGGAATGGCGGCGGCCCGACGCTCATCGAGGCCATGACTTTCCGCTTCCACGGCCATGTGTTCGGCGACGCCGATGGCTACATGGACAAGACCGAGAAGGAGGCGGCGATGGCCGCCGACCCGGTGCCCCGCTACCGGCAGTGGCTGGCGACCGAGGGCCACGCCGGCGAAGACGAGCTCGCGGCCATCGACAGCGGCCATGAAGCGGCGATCAAGGCAGCCGTCGACCGGGCGCTGGCGGCGCCCTGGCCGGAACCCTCCGAGCTGTACAAAGACGTGTTCATCCATGACCTGGACGCGGTATAAGGAGTTTCCAATGAGCAAGCAAATCACCACACTCCAGGCGATCAACGAAGCCCTGCACCACGCCATGGCCGCCGACCCGACAGTGCTGCTGTTCGGCGAAGACGTGGCCGACCCGGAAGAGGGCGGTGTCAACGGCGCCAGCAAGGGGTTGTCGACCAAGTTCGGCGACCTGCGGGTGCGCTCCACGCCGATTTCCGAACAGGCGATCATCGGCGCCGCGATTGGCGCATCGATGGCGGGGATGCGCCCCATTGCCGAGATCATGCTGATGAACTTCATGACGGTGGCGATGGACATGATCACCAACCACGCCGCCAAGCTGCGCTTCATGTCCGGCGGCCAGACCGCGGTGCCGCTCACCATTCGCTGTACCACCGGCGCCGGGTTCGGCACCGCCGGCCAGCACGCCGACTATCTCGAGGCGTGGTTCGCCCACACCGCCGGGCTCAAGGTGGTGACCGGATCGACACCGGCGGAAGTCTCGGGGCTGCTCAATGCCTGCATCTTCGACGACGACCCGTGCATCTTTATCGAGAACCTGCCGGCCTACTGGCAGAAGGGCGAGGCCCCAGCGGACCCCGGGGCGAGGATTCCCCTGGGCAAGGCGCGCATCGCCCGTGCCGGCAGCGATGTCACGGTGATCACCTATGGCCCGCAGGTGGCGGTGGCCCAGGCGGCGGCGGAGGCGATGGCCGCGGACGGTGTCGACGTCCAGGTGATCGACCTGCGCACCATCGTGCCCTGGGACCGCGACACGGTGCTGGAGGCGGTGGCGAAAACCAACCGCGCGGTGGTCACCCACGAGGCGGTGAAGGCCTTTGGGGTGGGTGCGGAGATCGCCTCGGTGATTCACGAGGAACTGTTCGGCCAGTTGAAGGCGGCGGTGCAGCGTGTCGGCGCGCCGAGCTGCGCGGTGCCTTATTCGAACGTGCTGGAGAAGGCGTTCATGCCGGATGCCGAGAAGGTCATGGCGGCGATCCGCAAAACCCTGAATTGAGAGACCGTGAAGTAAGAAACCTGGAGACAAATACATGGCAACAGAAGTGCTGGTACCCAAGATCGGCTTTTCGATGTCGGAGGGCACGCTGACGGAATGGCTGGTGGAAGACGGCGCGACGGTGACCGAAGGGCAGCCGATCTACGCGCTGGAGAGCGACAAGTCGATCAACGAAGTGGAATCGCCGGCGAGCGGGGTGCTGAAGATCCTGATGGCGCCGAGCGACGAGCCGATCGCGGTAGGTACCAAGGTCGGGGAGATCGGGTAAGCCAATGGCTGAGCACACACCCTTCTGGGAAACCCTTGCGCCGTGGCCGCAGGTGGATTTCAGCGCCTTCGGCGAAGTCGAGGAGATTTCGCTGCCACGTATCCAGGCGCTGACCGCCGGTTTCATGAGCCGCAACTGGGTGACCATCCCCCACGTCACCCACCACGACGACGTCGATACCACGGCGCTGGACGCCTATCGCGCGGGGCTGGACGTCAAGGTGTCGCCGCTGGCCTTTTTTGCCAAGGCCCTGGCGGCATCGTTGCGTGAGTTTCCGCGCTTCAACGCCTCTCTCGATGGCAGTGGCAAAAAGCTGATTCTCAAGAAATATTGCCATGTCGGCATCGCCATCGATACCGCCAATGGCCTGCTGGTGGGCGTGGTGCGGGACTGCGACAAAAAGCCCCTGCGCCAGCTGTCCGCGGAGATCGCGGCGCTGTCCGCCAAGGCCCGGGAAAAAGGTTTGTCGATGGCGGAAATGAGCGGCGGCAGCATGACCATCAGTTCCCTCGGCGGCATCGGCGGCACCGCCTTCACACCCATCATCAACGCCCCCGAGGTGGCGATTCTGGGCATTACCCGCAGTGAATGGAAGCCCGCCCGGAGTGCCGGCGGCGAACTGGAATGGCGCCATAAAACCCCGCTCTCCCTCAGTTACGATCACCGCGTCATCAACGGCGCTGACGCCGCCCGCTTCGTGCGCCATCTCGACGGCGTATTGGCGCATCCGGGGAAACTGGATGCCGACTGATGAAGTCCAACGTTAATACCCGGCCACCACTCGCCGGAGGAGGCAGACCATGAAAGTTCGCGCAC
>JBAZCN010000215.1:0-4248 GCA_041655035.1 Porticoccaceae bacterium
TCGCTACTGCCCAGCTTCCAGTAGCTGGACACATACAGGTCTCCCCGCGCCACCTGGCGTTCCTTCTTGAAATGCCGGCGCAGCTCGCGCATGCCGCTGAACTCGCAGGCGGCCCAGATGCTCGGGCGGCCGGGCAACCATTCGAGCTGGCGAACACGGTCGACCAGCAACCGGCTATCCTCGCCGGGATGCGGATTGACCAGCCAATGGAGGTTGAATGAAGACGGATGTGCGAGAGGTTGGATGTCGCGTTCGTCGATGACCTCGATCACCGCATGGCCCCGGGCATTCGCCGGGAGTTGTTCGATATTGACGCTGATCGCCGGCAACGCGGTCATGTCGCCGACCAGGAGGAACCAGTCTGCCGTATTGTCGACCAACTTCTTCGGCCCGGGCCCGCCGATGAGAATGTGGTCGCCCGGGCGCGCGCTCTTGGCCCAGTTCGAGGCCGGGCCCGCGTCACCGTGGAGGACGAAATCGACATCGAAGGCATCGGCGCGCTGGTGGCGAACGGTGTAGGTGCGCATCAGGCCCTTGGGGTCGGTCGCTTCGGGGAAAATCAGCTTGATGTAGGCGCTTTCCTGATCATCCGGAAAGGAGGCGATCTCGACGCCGCCCAGGGTGATCCTCAGCATGTTGGGTGTGACGTAGCGGCAGGCGGTGACTTGCAGGGTACGGGGTGCTGGACGGGACATGATGTCTCCTAATCGTCGTTCAGATTGTCGGTTATCCGCGTGGCGGTGCGGATAAAGGTGTCGACCTGCTCGGCACTGAGGCCGTTGGTCATGCGCTCGGCAGCCGCGGACTCCAGCGCCATTACGCGCAGCATGAGGGCTTCGCCGTCCGCGCTGAGTTCGAGCAGCTGGCTGCGACCGTCCTCGGGGTTGTGGCGTTTGACGATCAGCGCCGCTGCGAACAGGTCGTTGAGTACGCGGGTGATCTGGGCCTTGTCGCGGCACATGCGCAGTGCCAGGAATTGCGCGGTGCAGTGGGGTGTCAGGGCGATACCCTTCAGGGCGCGCACATGGGTGATGGGCCATTCGATGCCCGCCGCCTGGATGGCTCGACGCATATGTGACTTGTAGGCGTGGGTCAATTGTTGAAGCGGATCGGCCAGATAGCGGGGTTTCATGGGGTTGCCCATTTGGTTGACAGTGTCAACTTATTGCAAAAGGTTGACTCTGTCAACAGGTGTCCGGGTTTTGCGCCAGCGGAGCCAGGCTGGAATATCCCTCATGCCGTGCAGCACAGGCCACACGCCAATATGGTCAGCCCGGAACACATTGTACCGATAGCGTCCCGCCAGCCAGAAGCGCAGCCCGGCAGAGCCAGTTCGTGCGACGTTTTCCTGGGAGCGCGCTGTCAGCGCACCAGGCACTCCGCCGACACCTGGCTGATAGCGGTACAGCCGGTCATCGCCAGGGTCACGTCCAGTTCACCGCGCAGTATCTCCAGGCTGCGTTCGACGCCCTGCTGCCCGGCGGCGGCGAGACCGTAGAGAAACCCCCGCCCGACCAGCACACCCCTGGCGCCGAGGGCCAGGGCGCGGAAGATATCCTGGCCGCGACGAATGCCGCCGTCCATCAGTATCTCCAGGTCGTCGCCCACCGCCGCGGCGATGGCGGGCAGCGCGTTGATGGTGGAAGGTGCGCCATCGAGCTGGCGGCCACCGTGATTGGAGACCACGATGCCGTCGGCGCCGAGGCCGCAAGCGGTGCGGGCATCCTCGGGCGTGAGAATGCCCTTGAGCACCAGCGGCCCGTCCCAGAGGCCGCGCAACCATTCTATGTCCTGCCAGCTCACCGCCGGGTCGAACTGGCTGGCGGACCAGATCTTGAATTTATCCAGGGTATCGATGCCGGGCACATGGCCCATCACGTTGCGGAAGGTCTTGCGCGGCGTGCGCGCCATATTCAGGCACCAGCCGGGCTTGCTGGCGTAATCGGCGAGGATGCCCAGGCGTTTCAGCAGGCCCGGTCGTCCCACCATGCCGTTCTTGTAGTCCTTGTGGCGCTGGCCGATGATCGGCAGGTCCACGGTTACCACCAGGGTGGAGCAGTTGGCGGCTTTCGCCCGTTCGATCAGCGAGCGGACGAAGCCCCGGTCCTTCATCATGTAGAGCTGGAACCAGAACGGCCGGGTCACCGCCGCGGCCACGTCCTCGATGGAGCAGATGCTCATGGTGCTGAGGGTGAACAGGGCGCCGCAACTTTCCGCCGCCCGCGCGGCGAGGATTTCGCCATCGGCGTGGATGGTGCCGCAAGAGCCCACCGGCGCCAGCACCACTGGCAGCGACACCGGCTGGCCAAGCAGGGTGGTGGCGGTGGTGCGCTCGGCGACATCGACGCACACCTTCTGGCGCAGGGTGATGGCGCGAAGATCCGCCTCGTTGGCCCGGTAGGTGGACTCCGAATAAGAGCCGGCGTCCACCAGATCGTAGAACATCCTGGGTATCTTGCGCCTGGCCGGCTGTCGGAAGTCATCGATATGGGTGATGATCGGCATCGCTGCTCCTCGGTAAAGATGTTGCGGAAACGGTATGGGCCCAGCGGGCGGGCCCGGCGGCCCTTGTGGTTCGGTGTCAGCTTGTCTCGACTTCGGCGGCGACCATCGCGCTAGAGACGCGGCGTTTCGGCAGCAGCATGGATACGGCGAACATCAGCACGCAGCCGGCGACGATATAGCCCATGGCCAGCAGGTAGGCCCGCTGGTCGGGAAAACTGCCGGCCCCGGTGGGCGACGACACCGTCGAGGTGCTGAGCAGGAAGGCCACGATCTGGGCACCGATGCCCATCATCGAGGTGCGGATCACGATCATCATGCCGGTGGCCTCGCTGGTACGGTTCAGGGGCACGGCGCTGGAAATGATCATCGGCAGGGTGGCGTAGAAGAACGAACTGGAGATACCCATGGCGATCAACACCACCAGGATGAATGCCAGGGAGTGATGGTCGAAGGCGAAGGCGAAGGCGAAGGCGACCCACGAGGCTCCCAGCACCAGGGCACTGATACCCATGGTGAAGCGCGCGCCGTAGCGGGCGAAGAACCAGCCGGCGGCGGGTCCGCCGATCAGCGCCATCAGGGTTTGCGGCAGCATCACCAGGCCGGCCATGGTGGCCGAGAGACCGAGGCCGATGCCGGTCTCGGTGGGCTGCTGGAGCAGGATCGACCAGATCTGCATCGACTGGAACCAGGTCAGGCCGAGCAATACCCCGGCGAGATTGGCGAGCAGCACTTCGCGCTGGGCGAGCAGCCGAACATTGATCAACGGTACCGCGGCGCGCAGCTCACTGCGCACCCAGAGCAGCAGCAGTGCCAGGCCGCCGATCAAAAAGCCGAGGGTGAGGTTGTCGCCCCAGCCCCACTGCGGCCCTTTGGTGATGGCCAGCAGCAGAAAAACGATGGCCGGGGCGAAGAGAATGCCGCCGAGGAAGTTGGCGCCCTTCTCGCCGGTGCCGGAAGTGCCGGCCGGCACCAGGAACAGTACCGCGACGAAGGCGATGATGCCGGCGATGGCGCCGGCGAAAAAGATCCAATGCCAGCTGAGATTGTCGACCAGGACGCCGCCGAACACCGCGCCGAGGCCTGACGCCACGGTGAGGGTGGCGGCGAGGATGCCGATGTAGAGCGGCGCGGAGGCCGGCTTGACGTGTTCCCTGACGATGCCGATGCACAGTGGGAAGATGGCGCCGGCGCTGCCCTGGATCACCCGCCCGGCCACGACTCCGCCGATGGTGGAGGAAAACCCGGAGATCAACGAGCCGATGATGCTGAGGACAATGACGATCAGCATCACCTTGCGCCGGTCGAACATGTCGCCGAGGCGGCCGCACAGCGCGGCCGCGACGGCGCTGGCCAGCAGATAGCTGGTGATCGCCCAGCCCACCGCCTCGGGGCTGCCGAAATCCTCGATCAGGTGGCGCAGGGCCGCGTAGATCATCGCCACCTCGAAGCCCGAGAGTATTTC
The DNA here is from genome assembly GCA_041655035.1 of Porticoccaceae bacterium. Classification (GTDB taxonomy): domain Bacteria; phylum Pseudomonadota; class Gammaproteobacteria; order Pseudomonadales; family Porticoccaceae; genus NAT127. The sequence continues at coordinate 3,968 of JBAZCN010000215.1, forward strand.
CGCCGCGATAAGGGCGACGATGAGTCGCATTCTGTTGTTGGTCATGGTGGCGTTCGCTCTGTTGTCATTATTGGTGAGCCAGGGGAAGGATCGTCAGTCGGGATCGAGGCGCTGGTAGAAGCCGCCGTTGATGATGTCCCGGTATTTTTCCAGATAGTCGTGCGGATACTGTGCGGCCGGAGCGGTCAGCGCCGAGAGCCTGGCCACCGTGTCGTCGTCGAGGCGGAAGTCGAGGCAACCCAGGTTGTCTTCCAGTTGGGCGAAGGTGCGCACGCCGAGCA
>JBAZCN010000216.1:0-4229 GCA_041655035.1 Porticoccaceae bacterium
GTCTTGAGCAACTGGCGGACCAGCTCATCGCGGCGCTTGACCCGCCAGCCCTGGGCCCAGCCGAGGAAAACCCGCTGGTAGCCGGTATAGCCGTCGAGCACCGGCGGCTCCTCGCCATTCAGGGAGAGCTGGTAGGCGCGCAGCGCCATGCTGAGGCCGCCGAGGTCGCCGATGTTTTCCCCCAGGGTCAACTCGCCGTTGGTGAACTCTCCCGGCAGGGGCTGGTACTGGCTGTATTGGGTCGCGAGTTTTTTGCCGAGGGCGTCGAAATGCTCCCGGTCCTCCTCGCTCCACCAGTTGTTGAGGTTGCCCTCGCCGTCGTAGCGGCTGCCCTGGTCGTCGAAGCCGTGGCCGATCTCGTGGCCGATCACCGCGCCAATGGCGCCGTAGTTGATGGCATCGTCGGCATCGCGGTTGAAAAACGGCGGCTGGAGAATGGCGGCGGGGAAAACGATTTCGTTCATGCTGGGGCTGTAGTAGGCATTGACGGTTTGCGGCGGCATGAACCACTCGTCGCGATCCACCGGCTGGCCCAGGCGCTCCACGTCGCGCTGGTGGTGCCAGAGGCGGATGCGCTGGATGTTGCCGATCAGGTCGTCGGCCTCGATGTCGAGGGCGCTGTAGTCGCGCCATTTGTCCGGGTAGCCGATCTTGGTGTTGAAGGACGCGAGCTTGGCCAGCGCCCGCTCGCGGGTCGCCGGGGTCATCCACGGCAGATCGCTGATGGAGTCGTGGAACGCCCGCTTGAGATTGGCTACCAGTTGCTCCATGTGCGCCTTGTCCTCGGGGGGGAAGTGCCTGTCGACATAGAGCTGGCCGAGCACTTCGCCCACCGAGCCGTTCATGAAGTTGATGGCGCGCTGCCACTGTGGCTCCTGTTCGGGAGTGCCGTTCAGCAGCTTGCCATAAAAGCTGAACTGCGCCTGGTCGAACTCCGCCCCGAGGTAGGGCGCATAGGCATCGAGCAGCTGGAGTTTCAGGTAGTCGCGCCACACCGTCAGGTCGGCGGCGGCGACCAGCTCGGTCAGGGCCGCGACATAACTCGGCTGGCGCACCACATACTGGTCCTGCCCGACGATATCGAAGCCGGTGAAAAAGGCCTGCCAGTCGCTGCCCAGGGTGTCGAGCAGGGCGGTGCCGGGGGTGGCGTTATAGGTCTTCTCGGCATCGCGGTTGGCGACCCGGGTCCAATGGTGTTCCGCCAGGGATGTTTCGAGGGCCATCACCGCGGCGCTGCGGTCGCCGGCGTTGTCGCCGTCGTCCGCCAGCGCCAGCAGTCGTTGCAGGTAATGCAGATAGCCGGCGCGCAACGCCTGGCCTTGTTCGCTGTCGTCGAAGTAGTAGTCCCGGTCGGGCAGCCCCAGCCCGCCCTGGGTGAGATACACGGCGTAGCGGCGCGAATCCTTGCGGTCCTGGTCCACCCAGGCGCCGATGGGGGTGGTGGCGCCGAGGCGCGCCATCCGGGCGAACAGCGCCGGCAGGTCTGTGTGGCTGGCAATGGCGTCGATGGCGGCGAATTCATCGGCAAACACACCGAGATCGGCGCGCGGCTGTTGATTGGCGGCGAGCAGGTCGCGGTAGAGGTTGGCGATGATCCGGGCGTTGTGGCTGTCGGGGTTTTCTTCCGCCGCGGCGACGATGATCTTCAACTGGTCGATGGTGCGCTCGCGGAGGATCTCGAAGGTGCCCCACGAGGGCTTGTCGGCGGGGATCGTCGTCTCCCGCAGCCAGTTGCCGTTGGCGTAGGCGAACAGGTCATCCTGGGGGCGGACGTCGCTGTCCATGCCGCCGAGGTCAAGGCCCGACGCCGGCGCCTCGGCGGCGGTCGTTTCTGGCGGCGCCCGGTCCGGTGTGCAGGCGGCGAGGGTGGCCAGCGCGAAAAACGCTGTCAGAAAGAAGGGCGCAGGCAGTCTGCGGGGCAATGTCATGGGGGCTCCTTTCGGTTTTTTTCAGGTTACACCGGCAGTGCCGTGGTGCGAAGGGAGACTGTACCACGAACGACGAGGTCGGCCGGGAGCCGCCATCATTTACCCTGGCCAGCGGCCTTGTGGCGTTGCCGATTCCAGATCAGCACCCCTCGGTCTTCATGCGATTGCCCCGGTCTTTTGCCCGTTGCTTGTATGCGCAACGCAAGGCCCTCTACCACGCCAGTGGCAGGCAGTCCTGCTGCATCACACCGCCCAGATGCGTGAGGATTCTTGCGCCGGAGGCGATCCTGAAGGTGGGTATGGCGGACAGGAATTCCTCCAGGGCAATCACCAGTTCCCGCCGCGCCAGCCGCGCGCCCACGCAACTGTGAATCCCCGTGCCAAAGCCGAGGTGCCGGTGCTGGCGGCCCAGTCGCACTTCCGTGGGGTTGTCGAAGGCGGCCGGGTCGTTGTTGCCGATGGAGGTCGAGACGATGACTTTTTCACCCACCCTGATGGGAATGCCCCCCACGTCAACAGGGCTGGTGCAGGTGCGGAACATCGCCACGGTGGCATAGGCCCGCAGCATCTCTTCCACCGCCTGGGGGATCAGCGACGGATCGGCCCGCAGGCGCTGCTGCAGGGGAATATCGTTGGCCAGGTGGCGCAGCTGCCAGCCGATATTGGTGGTGACCGTGTCCAGCCCGCCCAGGTACAGGTTGAAGCACAGGCCGAAGGCGTCATCGTCACTGAGGGGCTGGCCGTTATTGCGGGCGTGGACGATATGGCTGATGAAATCATTGCCGGGATTGCGGCGCCGCGCTTCCATTTCCACCCCGAGGCGCTGCTTCACCGCCCGCACCGCGTCGCCCATGGTGGCCATATTGGCGTTGTGCAGCAGGTCGAACTCCCACGCCATGAACTGATCCACCTCGTCCATGGGCAGGCCGAACAACTCCAGGAAAACGGCGATGGGGAAGCGGGCCGCCAGATCCTCCATGACCTCGGCTTCGCCCTTGTCGCGGAACTCCGCGATAAAGCCCCGCACATAGCTGCGCATCTTTTCGTCCAGCTCGGCGACCCGCTGGGGGGTGAACAGGGGCGTCAGCACATTGCGCAAGCCCCGGTGCGCGGGCGGGTCTGACTCCACGGGGGTAACCCCCCAATTCTCACCCACCAGGCTCGGGTAGGGGGATATGCCCTTGCTGCTGAAGTGGTCGGTATCCATGAATACAGCGCGGATATCCTCTTCCCGGGTGAATACCCAGGCGTCACCGGCCTCAAACCAGGCGCCGGGGCTGTACAGCACCGCTGGGCCCCGGTGAATGTCCGGGATAATGGTCTTGAACGGGTCTTCCCAGGTGGTATTGCCCATCTGCAGGGCATAGGGCTGGATGTTTTCCGGGGGAACGCGGCCGTCAACCAGATCGGCAGCTGCTGCGGTTGCGGTCATGGGGGAAGTACCTCGATGTTTATGATTATATCTGCTGTCCGAGTGGCGCAGCTGTCTTGGATTCTGCGCCAAAACGTAAGGTTATACGTGTTGCGGGGCGGGGTAAACATCTCTCCTTGAGCCGACAACCGGCTGGGTGGCGAAGCGGAAAATTACACCGGCAGCGCCGCGCCATTGATCGGCGACTTCAGTACAAAAGACGAGTGCACGCCGGTGACCCCCTCGATGCGGGTGATCTTGTCGAGCAGAAAATGCTGGTAGGCGTCCATATCCTCGACCACCACCTTCAGTTGGTAGTCGGCGGACTGCCCGGTGATCAGGTGGCACTCCAGCACCTCCGGATAGTTGGCGATGGTCTGCTCGAAGCGGGTGAAGCGTTCGGCGGTATGACGATCCATGCTGATCTGGATAAAGGCCATCAGGTTCAGGCCGAGCTTGCGGGCGTTGAGCCGTGCGCCGTAGCCCTCGATGACGCCCTCCTCCTCCAGCCGTCGAACCCGGCGCAGGCAGGGCGATGGCGACAGGCTGACCGCCTCCGCCAGATCCTGGTTGGAAATGCGGCCATCGCGCTGCAGGCGTTGCAGAAGGGCCCTGTCGAAAGAGTCGATCTTCATGATTATTGCTCGATAGGTGGTATCCATGAAATTTAATTGCCAAAAAACCAAATAACAAGCTCTTGTTGGCAATAATTTGCCGTGGATATCACCTTACACTGTCCTTGTCCTGAAAGCTCACGGCGGGCCACCAGCCCCGGTGACATGGTTGAACCGGCTTTGGCTGGCGTCTTTGGCCAGAAAGCCTGATGGCTGGCAGTCGCATGACTCGCGAAGCCCCATGTCTGGAGCGCCGGCGCCCGGGTGATCCCCGGT
>JBAZCN010000217.1:0-4197 GCA_041655035.1 Porticoccaceae bacterium
GATAATGCCGGCCTGTGAATTTTCCCTGTAGATACCTATGCCTCTGCCCAGCGGTACCGGCGCGCCTCTTTCCCCCCGCAACCTGCTCCTGATCGAACTGGCCCTGGCCATGGGGGGCTTTGCCATCGGTACCGGCGAGTTCTCGATCATGGGCCTGATGCCCGATATAGCGCGCAACCTCGCCATCACCGAGCCTCAGGTCGGCCATGTGATCAGCGCCTACGCCCTCGGTGTCGTCGGCGGAGCACCTCTGCTAGCCATCCTCGGTGCGCGGCTGGCGCGCCGCCACCTGCTCATCCTGCTGATGGGGTTCTTCGCTCTCGCCAATTTCGCCAGCGCCATGGCGCCTGGCTACCACAGCCTGATGGTACTGCGTTTTATTGCCGGGTTGCCCCACGGTGCCTACTTTGGCGTGGCGGTATTGGTGGCCGCCTCCATGGTGCCCCTCAACCGCCGCGCCCGCGCCGTGAGTCGGGTGATGCTGGGCCTCTCGGTGGCAATACTGATCGGCAATCCCCTCGCCACTTGGCTCGGGCAGACGCTGAGCTGGCGCGCGGCTTTCGCACTGGTGGGCGCCGTCGCCCTGCTCACGGTGGCGCTGGTGGCGCTGCTGCTACCCCTCGACCGCGACGAGAAGCGCAATGCGCCCGCACAGGAATTGCGCGCCTTCAATCGCCCGCCGGTGTGGCTGGCGCTGGCGATCGGGTCCATCGGCTTTGCCGGCATGTTCTGTGTCTTCAGCTACCTCGCACCCACCCTGCTGGAAGTGACCGGCGTCCACCAGCGCTGGATTCCCATTGCCCTGGCCATCTTTGGCCTGGGCGGCATCGCCGGCAACCTTGCCGGGGGCTGGCTGTTCGACCGGCTGCAGTTCCAGGCCGCCGGATGGATACTGGCCTGGAGTGCGCTGGTGCTGCTGCTGTTTCCCCTCGCCGCCCGCTCCCTGTGGAGCCTGCTGCCGGCCGTCTTCGCCATCGGCACCATGGTCGCCCTCGGGCCGGTACTGCAAACCCATCTGATGGACGTGGCGACCGGCGCGCAGACCCTTGCCGCCGCCTCCCACCATGCCGCTTTCAACCTGGCCAACGCCCTCGGCCCCTGGCTCGGCGGCCTGGCGATCACCGCCGGCCTGGGCTGGACCTCCACCGGCTACGTCGGCGCCGTCACGGCTCTCGCCGGGCTGCTGATTTTCGCCTGGGCCAGGCGGGTGAAGCCAGGGACAGATGCGTAGTCATGGCGGTGGAATTTCCGGGCAAGCTCCGATAGCCCGGGGTGGCGGGTCTGTCAAAGCAGTTCCGCCACCAGCCTCGCCGTATCGAGATCTTCATAGGCGGTGGTAAGCCGCAAATGGTTGAGCACATTGATCTCCCAGCCGTAGTTGCCTATCGGGGTGGTCAGCCAGCCATAGTAGACGCCCCATACCAGCGTCCTCCGGTATTCCCGCCAGGCTTCATCGAATGAAGGTGGACGCTCGATCCCGAGATCCGACAGCCGGGACAAGTAGCGACGCAACAGCGATTCTTCGTTATTGCGACGTTGCTCGATGCTCAGCGCCGTTGTCACCAAATAGTTCACATCGTGCATGCAGTAGCCCCGCACCATAAGCTGCCAGTCGAGGAAGCCGCCCTTGTCGCCCGGCAATATATAGGTATTGCCCAGGTGGGCATCCCCATGCAGCAGAGTCTGGGCCAGGGTTGAATGATGTTTCTGCACGGCGATCATACCGGCTCGCAGCATCGGCCCGGACGTTCGCAAACGCTGCACCATCTCCCGCTTGAAATTCTCGTTATCGATTTCGTGCTGGATGACCGGGGTGACAGCCTCGTTCTGCAAGTGGGAGACCTTGCCCTGCCTATGGGATTGCACCCAGTCGAGATCAGTATCGAAGCGGGGGCTCTGCCAGTACCCGGCATGCAGTTTGGCCAGTTCATCGAGCAATGATTCAACCACGCCCAGGCGGATCTCTTCAGTCACATTGGGAAAGTGGGCATCGCGCTGGTTCAAATCCTCCAGCAACAAGCCGAATTGTCCGCTTTCGGGATCGTAATGTCCTCCCAGGGTTCTCGGCGCTTCAATACTGAGCTCGCCCCGGAGATTGTTGTAGAAATCGACTTCATTCTCGTAAAAGGGCGCGAGAAACTTGCTGCTGTCCCGCGCGAGTTTCAACACCACCCGGGCGGGGAGATCAGCACCGGCACTGTACGTCAGATCCAGGACTGCGCGAGCTGCGGTGGAGACCATCTCCTGGCCATAGGACTTGGATTCCACTATTTCCACGCTGTCCACCGTCACGCCGGGATAAAGCCTGCGAATGACGGCTGTCAGCATGTCGGGTGTAAGATGTCGTATATCGTCTGGAAAGCATAGGCTGTTCATGAGTTTTCCCTGTTGGCAAGGTCAGAAGAATCTATGTCGCGTTGACAGGCGAGAGGGCAATGAACAGCGGACGAATTGCAGAATCAAGGCAGGGCCTGCATCCACATCAACCATAGACCTTTCCGCCATCAACCATCAATGTTGAGCCTGTGATAAAGTTCCCGGCCCTGGAAACCAGGTAAATCACCGCCCCGGTGATATCATCCTCGGTACCCAGGCGGCGACGGGGGATGGCCGCCATGATTGCCCGGAAAACATCCTCCGGTGGTTCATAGCCGATATCGCTGGGGAAAATTCCCGGAGCGATGGCCACCACGTTGATATGGTCGCGGGCGAGATACTTGGCAAGGGCACGGGTAAGGTGGTGCATCCCCGCCTTGGAAGCACAATAGGAGTAATACTCGATATTGGCATTCTCGATACCTCCCGCGGAGCCGATATTGATGACCCTGGCGGGGTCCTCATCGGTGGCGGCGGCACGCAAAAGCGGCAACAGCTTCTGGATGAGAAAAAACGGCGCCTTGAGATTGATATTTACCGGCGCGTTCCAGCCCTCCTCGGTGACCTCCTCCAGCGACTCGAGGGTCAGTACCCCCGCATTATTGACCAGAATATCGAGTTTCACTTCTCGCGCCCCGACCGCCTCGACAATCCCCTCGATGCCCGCCAGAGTGGCAAGGTCGCCACAGATAAACCGGCAACAGCCCTGCTCGGAGAGCTCGGCAGCCGCCTTTTGCCCCCTGTCCGCATTACGGCCCACGATATAGGTATTGACGCCCGCCTGTACCAGGCCGCGGGCAATCATCAGGCCTATGCCCTGGGTTCCGCCTGTAATCAATGCAGTCTTGCCGGCAACTGAAAACAGCCTGGTTAATACATCACTCATCGAGGGCTACCTTTATAGTATTTGTATATTCAAGCCGGCCCATCGGCCGGGCTCACGCCGCGACAAAGCGCTAAAGAACTTCGTCGATCACCGGATTGCGCAGCACACCCAGCCCCTCGGCAGATACCTCGCAGATATCGCCGGGTTGAAGAAATACCGGCGGTTTCCTCGCAAAGCCGACACCCGATGGAGTCCCGCTCACGATCATATCTCCCGGCTTCAGGGTCATGACATTGCTGGCGATACTGATCAACTGACTGACATCGAAAATCATGTCGCTGGTATTGGAATTTTGCACCACGGCGCCATTGACCCGGGTTTGCAGGGTCAGCCCATCCGCTCCGGCCGGCAGTTCGTCGGCGGAAACAAACCAGGGACCGCAAGCGCCGGTGTTGTCGAAATTCTTGCCCATTGTCCACTGCGGCGCCTTGAACTGGAAATCACGTACGGAACCATCATTGAACAGTGTGTACCCGGCGACATGCGACAGGGCATCCCGTTGCGCTATGTGCCTGCCTTTCCGGCCGATCACGATGGCTATTTCCCCTTCATAATCGAGTTCCGCGCTAATTGCCGGCCGCACCAATGGCGCCAGATGACCAAGGAGGCTCGAGGCGAAGCGTGGGAAAAACACCGGATACGTCGGTGACGGATAGGGGCTTTCCTTGACGTGGTCTTGATAATTGAGCCCTACACAAAGGATCTTCTCGCCGCCGCGAAGCGGAGCCAGATAGCCGATGTCCCCTGGATCCAGCGCTCGCGCCTTTGCCTTTGCCTTTGCAGCATTGACGCGGATCTTCCACTCGGGATTCTGAAGCAGCCCGGCAATGTCCGAGGGTAAATTACCGTCGGCAGCGCTGAGATCGAGCCATTCGCCGCCATTTTCACAGGCGATTCCACATCGACCAGTTGCGGAGTAGGATAATAATTTCATT
>JBAZCN010000218.1:0-4161 GCA_041655035.1 Porticoccaceae bacterium
AGCAGCGGCGTCCTGGCCAAGGCCACCATAGGCGAAATTGTTCACCGCCGGCAGGCCAAACAGGTTCGCCTGAGTCAGGCCGCCGAGGGCCGGGATCGGGGTATTCCAGGCGCTCCAATCGTTGGTGTCGGTATAGCCTCGGTATTTGCCGTAGCCGTCCCGCTCGTTGTAGCGGTAGGCGATACGCGCGGCCAATTCATCGGTAATCGGCAGGTTGACTACCGTCTCGATCTTGCGACTGTCGAAGTTGCCGATATCGCCCTTGATATAACCTTCGAAGTCACCGGTGGGATCGTTGGTGCGGATATTCAATGCCCCGCCAGTGGTATTGCGGCCAAAGAGGGTGCCTTGGGGGCCGCGCAGTACTTCCACCTGGGCCACGTCGAACATGTCGACGTTACCGCCGGTGGGACGCGCGAGATAGACACCGTCGACGTAGGTTCCCACCGCGGCATCGGCGGCACCGCCCGGAGACACCTGGGCGGCACCGCGTATGGCGATGAACACCAGTGACGACGAGCCCGTGCCGCCAGGCAGGATGGACAGGTTCGGCGCCGCTCGCTTCAGATCGCTGATTTCAGTGATTTGCGCCTTGAACAGCATCTCCGCGCCCAGTGCCGTTACCGCGACCGGTGTTTGCTGCAGGCTCTCCTCGGCCTTTCGGGCAGTCACGACGATCTCCTCGATCTGGGCCAGCGACGACGTCGACACGGCGCCGCCCAAGGTGAACGCCAGGGCGCTATAAGCCATCGTATGCTTGAACTTCATGGTCGATCTTCCTTATACGTTATGGTTGTCAGGTGACTTGCTACGGGATGAGGACGAAATCCAGCGGTGGGCTTCGTCCGCGCCAGCGGGTCTGGCAGGATTGACGACAGTCGGTAAATACCCCCTTTTTTTCCTTGTCATATTAAACACTAGTGTCACTATAGATGGGATACTTCCAGAGTTGCCACGACCTGTCAAGATCGGGCCCGGTCGCTGATGCAATGCATCAGCGACCGGGCCAAGCTCACCTATCGGGCGCTGGGCTGCAGAGTGCAAAAGATCGATGTGTGTCGGCCAATGCACTGACCAAGGCACTACTGTCGTCGGGGAGGGGCTTGCGTTCCGACGTGGGCCGGAGTGATAAGCTTCGAACGCCGTGCGGCGCGAGAGAGGCGCCCCAGGAGCGAGGGGACGATAAATTGACAGCGGCATGGGGGAATGGCTTTTTTGCCAGGAGTTGCGAGACATAGCCTTCCCGATTCTCCACAGCTCAATCAGCTGGCATTGTGCAGCAGAAAGTTCTTTCGTTCAGATGCCACCACCGATATCCAGGGAGTACAGTTTTTGCCAGCCCATGAGCCGGTCTCTCTGCGCTGGAGCCAGGGGCGGCATCGGTTTGTCTATGACCAGTTCGACCAAAAGAAACTGCTCGCATCCTTGCTGCCGGATTTCGAAGTGGGCCAGAGATGGCCCGCCTGCACCAATATTCTGAGCCCTTTTATTATTTCCGGCATGCTGCGGCTGGCCAATATCCTCTCGAATAAAAAACGTATTGCCGCCAATCACGTCGATTTGATCATAAAGACACTGACCATGGAGGTTTTGTCAAAAGCGCTCGACACCTTTAATCTGGAAAATCATCGAGATGCCAACGGTAGTCATGACGATAGCGACGGCGACCCACTGGATGTACAGAGCCTTCATGCATTTATCGACAACTTCCAAGGCATACCCAGAATCGAGGCCATCGCCCAGCATTTCAGCATGAGTGCACGCAGGCTATCCTTTCTCTATCACAAGACCAAGGGCCGGATGCTCAGAACCCACTTGGCCGAAACGCGCATCAAGAAGGCCGAATGTCTGCTGCTGGGTACGGACATGATGATCAAGCAAGTGGCCTACGCCTGCAGCTTTTCCAGCCCCGCATCATTCAACGGCGCCTTTGTCGCAGCCCGAGGCGTCAGTCCTGCTGTATTTCGCAGACGGAGAGGTTTCTAGTCGCTTGCCGACGTTCCAGTACAGACGTTCCTGCACAGTCATTCAGTAGACCCGTTCTAGCCCGATCGTTTCACAGATGCATGAACGACAACCCCCTCACAAGGGAGGGGGTCGTTGCGAACGGGAAGCCGGGGAAACCGCCCACAAGCGGGCTTCCTGGCCCGATACCGCGCCGGAACCCGGCGCGGTATCGCTCCTTATTGGCAGCTCTTTACCAGTTGTACCTGACCGACGCGCCGTAGGTACGGGGATCCCCGACATAGCGCAACGCGGTACCAAAGGAGTTCCAGAAGTTACCCACGCTGGTGTAGTACTCCTCATCGGTCAGGTTTTTACCCCAGAGGGCAAACTCCCAATGGCCATCGTTGGTGCGCAGCGTGGCCTGGGCATTGACCAGATCGTAATCGGGAACGGAGTTCCAGCGTTTTTCCTCACGCTGGGAAGCCCGGACAGCCGCGCCCTCCTCCGGAATGACGGTGCTATCCTGGAACCAGGTCTCGTCCACCCGATAATAATCGACGTGCAGATCGAGTTCGCCCAGTGCCGTTTGAATGGTCTGGGTGGCGCCGATGCTGAACGTCATTTCCGGTGCGTGGGGCGCATTCTCGCCGCTGCGGTCGAGCCTCACGACCTGCCCCATGTTCGGACCACTGGTGATCAGCTCATCGGATTCGTATTTCTCGTACTCCATATCCAGCAGTGACAGACTGGCGTTGATAGTCATCCCCTCCCAGGGCAGCCAGGTGAGCTCGAACTCCGCACCCTTGGCCTCGGATTTGCCGGCGTTGCGGATGAACTGTACCGGAGTCGTGCCTTCGGCAATGTTGATCAGCCGCTGCTGGTCGCTGGCCTTCATATAGAAGAAGGCGCCGTTCAGGCGAACCATGCCGCCAAACAGATCGGATTTGAAACCGAGCTCGATATCCTTGACCTGCTCGGGATCGAAGGACGGGTTGGATGAGGTGCGGAAGTTCCAGCCACCAGCCATCGAAGCACCACTGGTCTTGGCGTACAGGAACAGATTATCCGTCGCCTGGTAGTCGAGGCTGACGATCCACGCCGGGTACTCAAAATCGGCATTCTGGGTGCGCTTGCAGGTCACGCCGTCATCGCGGTCGGCCGGCTGGATTTTACAACCCGGAGCAACCACCCCCGGTTGGCCACCTTCGGGGTCCTGGCTGAAGATCTTGGTTTCCCGTTCATCGAAGGTATAGCGAAAACCGAGAGTTCCGCGCAGTTTTTCGGTAAACGAGTAGTTGGCCTGGGCGAAGGCGCCGTAGGAGACGTTGTCGTGGACCGCGTCGTTGGTACTCAGCTGGGCGCCCAAGGTGGCCAGTGGCAGATGCAGCCCGGGCGGCACTTGGCCGATTCTTTCCAGCGCCAGCGCCATGTCGCCGCCGCCGAAGCGGTTGACGGAGAAGTCGCCACTGTCTTCCTGGAAGTAGTAAAGCCCGGTGATCCACTCGAGATCTTCATTGACACTGCCGCTCAGCTGGAACTCCTGGCTGAACTGGTCCTGGTCCCACTCACTGTAGAAGGTCAGCAATTGCAGCGGCGTGCCATCCAGGTCCACGGTGCCGGATGAGGTGGCTTCGCGATATGCGGTAATGGATTTGAGGTTGACATCGCCAAGTTCGACGTTGACGTCGAGAAAAATGCCTTTATTTTCGTTGGTCGATCCGGGCTTGGCCAGGCGCCGGTCCGCCGGGTAGGGATTTACCGACGAATTATCCGCATTCCAGTAAGACTGACCGAACTTCTGCTGGGCAATGAAACGGTTCGCATCAAATCCCACGGCATTGGCAATGACCCCGGCAAAACCACCCGCGCCCAGCGGATTGAAAGTCATCAACTCCGACCGCTGGCCACTGTCTTCGAACTCGCTCCAGTCGAAACCGAGAGTGGCGTCAAAGTTGAGATCGGCAGGATCCCACTTGATCTTGCCGCGGGTATAGGTATTTTTGTCGACCTCGGCGGCCTTTCTATTCAGGCCGTTGAAGAAAAAGCCGTTGGGATCGCTGTAGCCCCGATAATCACCGTAGCCGTCGTGGTCGTTGTAACGCACGGCAAAACGCGCCGCCAATTCATCGCCCATGATCGGCAGGTTGACCACGGCTTCGACCTTCTTGTGGTCGTAGTTGCCCACCTCGCCCTTGACGTAGCCCTCGAACTCAC
>JBAZCN010000219.1:0-4155 GCA_041655035.1 Porticoccaceae bacterium
CTGCTCACTGCCCTGAACCACCAGAGACAGGCCGCTGTCGCCGGCGGACGAAGTCACCCTGACTTTCGATTCAATCATCGTCAGCCGCGTCCGGTCACCGTTCCGGTGATTGACGATAAAACGGGTACCCAGGGCTTCGATACTGCCGTAGTCACTGGTGACCACAAAGGGGCGCGCGCTGTCCGCTGCCACGTCCACGTAGATCTCGCCGCCGTGCAGGCGTACAGATCGCCGGGACTCGGTGAATGTCACGTCCACCGCGCCTTTACCGGCCAGGACAATCCGACTGCCGTCGGCCAGGGTGTGTTCCCGCCACTGCCCCGCCGGAGCGTGGATATCCGCCATCAAGTGAGCCAGGGGATAACGTTGCAGCACCACCGTCGACGGCACGCCGATCAGCAACAACAGGGCGAGCGTGGTGGCCGGCCACTGTTTGCGCCGGCCCTGGATTTTGTGCCGCAGGCCGGCCTCGAGCGCCTTGCGGGCCGATTCGATATCGGTTCCGCCCGCTTCGCGGAAACCAGAGACATTGCCGACAAAGGCTTCCACGCGTCGCGCGGCCTCCGCGTGGCGCGGGTCGGCCTGTTTCCAGGCATCGAAATCGCGGCGCCGCTGCCGCCGCTGTTCTTCGCTGCCCTGGTCAAGGGCAACCATCCATTCCGCAGCCTGCTCGGCAATGCGGTTATCCCGCTTGTTCTGCCCGGTCATGGCGGATTCAGGAGGACGTTATCTGCTGGCAACTCACCAATACCTGGACCAGGTCATTGCGGACGGTGCGGGTAGTGACACCGAGCTTCACGGCGACCTCCGACTGGGACTCGCCATCGAGATAATGCAACAGGAACGCCTGCCGCGCCCTGCGCGAAACCCTTTCGAGAACCCGGCTGATCTCCTCCAACGCCTCGATCGCCTGCCACAGCTGTTCCGGCGAAGCGTGGCCGTCGGCGTCTTCGGCAAGGATGGCGAGTTCAGCAAGGTATGTCCTCTCGATGGCTTCGCGACGGGCGCGATCGATGATCAAGCGCCGGGCGGTGGTGGTGAGATAGGCGCGGGGATTGCGCATATCCCGCAGGGCATCGCGGGACGAGAGGATACGCATAAAGGTGTCCTGCGCCACGTCCGCCGCGTTGTGTCCACAGCCGAGCTTTCCGCGCAGCCATGCCAGCAGCCAGCCGTGATGGTCGCTGTACAGCGACCCCACTTGATCATGCAGTGCCGGTTCCCCTCCAGACATAGTACCTCAGCCACCCAAATCTCGATAATGGTTATCATTCTATTGGATGGGGCGCCGAATTTACAAGTGCCGGGACACGGCGCCGGCTACAGAGGTTCCTTCTTGCGCACGTAGAGCACCAGCGCATAGTCAATCAGCTCGTAACCGAGCTGCCTGGCGAATTCCTGTTGTCGCACTTCAATGGTTGGATCAGTGAATTCGATGACCTCGCCGGAGGCAAGGCACACCATGTGCTCATGGCGGTCCTCCGTCGCCAGTTCAAACAGGGAACGGCCGCTCTCGAAATTGCGGCGCAGCACCAGACCCGCGGCTTCAAACTGGGAGAGAACACGGTACACCGTGCCAAGGGTGATATCTTGGCCACTGGACGTTAACTGCCGATACACATCCTCTGCACTGAGGTGACGGTTTTCGATGCTGGCAGATGCCAGTATCTGGAAGACCTTGATGCGGGGCGCAGTGACTTTCAGGCCGGCATTGCGAAGTTCCTGACTCGCTGAGGGCATTGTGGAAGTGTCTCAAAATGTTGTTGCATCCGGGATGCTGGTCCATCGTGCAACAGGAAGCAGGACGCAATCTCTGGAGATTGCCCACCGCCTGTTGTCGCAACCCGCGGCGCTGGCCTGCCCTGGGGCACGGGCCGAAATGCTCGGGTGTTACTGTATAGACGAACGAAAAGGATAAAAGGTGCAATGATTTATCAATAAAAAAACAAGGAAAATGGCCGCCGTTCGCGCAGAAACACGGAGCAACCAGCGGCGGCGGGTCGCTATCATCCGTATGCTAACATCCACTCCTTTTCCTTCCGCAGGTATGCCAATGGGAACATCCTCCGACACCGTATCGCCGCAGACGCCGGCCCGCGTGGTACCGCGCATCGGCCTGTTTGCCGGGCCCCTGGCATTACTGGTGTTCGTACTGCTGCCTCCGCCGGATACCGTGGCAGCCAGCGCCTGGCTGACTCTCGGTCTGTTGCTGCTGATGGCGATCTGGTGGGCCACCGAGGCCATCCCCATGCCGGTGACCTCGCTGCTGCCCATCGTGCTGGTACCGATACTCGGGCTGGGCACCATCGAAAGCGCCACTTCGCCCTACGCCAACCATGTGATCTTCCTGTTCATGGGTGGATTCCTGCTCGGGCTGGCGATGCAGCGCTGGCAACTGCACAGGCGCATCGCCCTGCTCACACTACTCGCGGTGGGCGACAAGCCCAGCCACCAGATCGGCGGCTTTATGGCCGCCACCGCCTTTATCGGCATGTGGGTCAGCAACACCGCCACCGCGATCATGATGCTGCCCATCGCCCTGTCGGTGATTACCCTGCAGGAGGACGATTCCGATTCTGACTCCGGCGCCGAAACCCAGCGGGCGCGCCAGCGCTTCGCCACCGCACTGATGCTCAGTATCGCCTATGCCGCCAGCATCGGCGGTATCAGCACATTGATTTCCTCACCGCCCAACGCCATGCTCGCCGCCTACCTGCAGGAGGCCCACGGCATCGAAGTGAGCTTTGTGCAGTGGATGAAGATCGGCCTCCCCGTCACCCTGGGCATGCTGGTCTTCACCTGGTGGTGGCTGACACGAGGCGGCTTCGCGTTCAAGGCCGTGGACAGCCGCGCCTTGCTGCACAGGGAACTGCAGGCGCTCGGGCCGTTGTCCCGCGCCGAGAAAACGGTGGCCGTGGTGTTTGTCTGCGCCGCCCTGGGCTGGGTGTTCCGGCCGCTGCTGAACGATTACCTGCCGGAGCTGACAGATGCCGGTATCGCGATGATAGTGGCGGTATCCCTGTTCCTGATCCCCGTGGACTGGCGCAAGCGGACCTTCCTGATGGACTGGGACCACGCCATCAAGCTACCCTGGGGAATCCTGCTGCTGTTCGGCGGCGGCCTGTCGCTGGCCGCCGTGATCACCTCATCGGGCCTCGCCGAATGGGTGGCCGGCAGCATGCGCCACCAGGCCGCGATGCCAACCATTCTGCTGATCGGCATGGTGGTGCTGGTCATCAACCTGTTTACCGAAATCACCTCCAATACCGCCACCGCGGCCGCCTTCCTGCCGTTGATGGGCGCGCTTGCGGTCTCCCAGGGCCTGCCCCCCGAACTGCTCGCGGTGCCCACCGCCATCGTCGCCAGTTGCTCCTTCATCATGCCGGTGGCCACGCCGCCCAATGCGCTGGTCTTCGGCACAGGTCACATCGCCCTGGGCGACATGATGCGCGCGGGCGTGGCGCTGAATATCTACGGCATCGTGCTGGTTACCCTGCTCAGCTATCTGCTGATCGGCCTGATCTGGGTCCACTGACCCCGGCCGTCGAGCTAAAATAGCGGACCTTATCCATTCCAGCAGTTCACTGACCACCTCGTAGAGGTGCTCTGGAATTAGGGGTGTGCTCCAGGCGGAACCCGGGACATTCACAAACGTGACATTTTTCGGTTTGTGGATGTCCTGTTATCTAATCATGTGGTAACGTCCAGACAAACGAACATGGAGGTTCGATCCGATGGCCCAGGATACCGGCTACAGACTGTTGTTCTCCCACCCCGAAATGATCCGCGACCTGCTGCTCGGCTATGTGCCGGGCGAGTGGATACAGGATGCCGACTTCACCACCCTCGAACATATCAACGGCAGCTATGTCTCCGAATCCGAACGCCAGCGCCACGACGATATGGTGTGGCGGGTCCGGGTGCAGGACCGCTGGCTGTGGGTGTATCTCATCCTCGAATTCCAGAGCGAACCGGACCCCTGGATGGCGGTGCGGATGCTGGTCTATATCGGATTGCTGGCCCAGAACCTGATCCGCGAGGGCGAGTTGTATCAGGGCCGCCTGCCGCCGATCCTGCCCATCGTGCTCTACAACGGCCAGGCGGCGTGGAAACCCTCCTGCGAGGTGGCGGATTGCTTCGTGCCGCCGCCCAAGG
>JBAZCN010000220.1:0-4017 GCA_041655035.1 Porticoccaceae bacterium
CAGCCCGCGATCGGCGAAAAAATGCCGCGCGTACTCGATATCGGTGCGAATCTGCGCCAGCAGTGTATCGACACTGGAAAACTGCCGCTCCTCCCGTATCGGGGCGATAAACTCCACGGTAATCCGCTGGCCGTAGAGATCGCCCTGCCAGTCGAGCAGGTGCACCTCGAGAATCGGCTTGACCAGATCGCCCACCGTGGGCCGCACGCCGACATTGGCCACCGCCGGCCGGCGCCCGCCATCGCCGCCCAGTACTTCCACCACGAACACACCATTCAGCGGCGCCCGGTAGCGGTGCAGATGGACATTGGCGGTGGGCACTCCCAGGGTGCGGCCGAGCCGCTGTCCGTGGACCACCCGCCCGGAGATGCGGAACGGCTTGCCGAGCAACGCCTGGGCCGCGGGGAAATTACCTGCTTCCAACTCCTCGCGCACCCAGGTGCTGCTCACCCGGCGCCCACTGCGCACCACGGTAGCGGTATCGATCACCTCGAAACCGTGCTCGACGCCCGCGGCCTTGAGCATCCGGCTGTCGCCACGGCGATCGCAACCAAAATGGAAATCGTCGCCCACCACCAGGCAGCGAACGCCGATACCTTCGAGCAGCACCCGGGAGATGAATTCCCCGGCGGACAACTGGCGAAAACGGCGGTTGAACTGAAGGCAGAAAATCCGCTCGATGCCCTCGGCATAGATCGCCTCGAGCTTTTCATGCAACCGCATCAAGCGCGCCGGCGCCTGTTCCTGGGAGAAAAACTCCATCGGGTGCGGCTCGAAAATCATCGCCATCGACGGCAGGCCATAGTCCAGGGCTTTCTGGCGCACCTGAGCCATGATCGCCTGGTGCCCCAGATGGATGCCGTCGAAGGTGCCAATGGTCGCCACCACCCCGCGGACGGCGGGGCGCAGATTGTGTAACCCGCGAATGAATTTCTGGACCACGGCAGTCAGCCACCCGTCGGCACTGGGCAAAGAGCGAAAGTATACAGCACCGGCGAATACCAATGTAGTTACCGCTCGCCGCCACCGGTCAGCTCCCCGCCGCGGGGCGCAGATGGCGCCAGCGCAGGCCGGCGGCCAGCAGCACCAGCAGATAGGCCCCGCCACCAGCGCCGCAGATCGCCGCCAGCCACAGTCCCCGGCTGCCGACCGACCATTCGAACCAGCCGTCGAGCTGCCCCGACAGCACCACCAGCACTGTCACCATCACCGCGTTGGCAGCCGCCATCCGGGCGATAAACAGCCACCAACCGGGAGCCGGGGTGTACACCCCCTGGCGGCGCAGGCCCCGATAGAGCAGATAGCCGTTGAGATAGGCCGCCGCGGAAGTCGCCAATGCCAGCCCCATGTGGCCCACCTGCCAGTAATGGTGGAGCGGTATCACCAGGGCGAAGTTCAACACCATATTGGCGGCCATCGCCACGATGCCGATGCGCACCGGCGTCGCGGTATCCTGGCGGGCGAAAAAGCCCGGCGCCAGCACCTTGATCAGCATGAAAGCGATGAGCCCGAGCGCATAGGCGCGCAGGCTCAGCGCCGACATCGCCACATCGCGGGCATCGATCTGCCGGCCATCGTAAAACAAGGTGGTGAGGATGGGCTCCGCCAGGATCACCAGCGCCAGGGTTGCCGGCACCGCCACCAGCAGCACCATACGCATCGCCCAGTCGATGGTCGCGGCAAATACCCCGGCGTTGGCCGCCACGTGCTGGCGGGACAGGTTGGGCAGGATCACCGTCGCCAGCGCCACGCCGAATACACCGAGGGGCAGCTCCGACAGGCGATCCGAATAATAGAGCCAGGACACGCTCCCGGTGGGCAGGAACGAGGCGATCACCGTATCCAGCAGCAGGTTGATCTGGCTGACGGAGACCCCGAAGATGGCCGGCGCCATCAGCTTGAGAATGCGCTTGACGCCATCGTAGTGCCAGTCGATCACCGGTTTCGGCAACAGCTGGATACCCAGCAGGAAGGGAATCTGGAACAACAGCTGCACCACGCCGGCCACCAGCACCCCCCAGGCGAGGGCATAGGCGGGCTGGGTAAACCAGGCGGCGCCAATCAGCGCCGCGGCAATCAGGCAGAGGTTCAGCCACACCGGGGTAATCGCCGGTATCGCAAAACGGTCATGGCTGTTGAGGATACCCGCCGACAAGCCGGTCAGGGAGATCAGCAGCAGATAGGGAAAGGTGATGCGAATCATCGTACTGGCGGCCTCGAAGCGTTCGGGATCGCCGATAAACCCCGGCGCGAACAGCGCCGTCGCCACCGGCGCCCCGAGCATCACCAGTCCGGTGAGGAGGAACAGTACCGAGCCGAGCGCGCCGGCCACCCGGTCGACCAGCGCTTGCACCGCGGCGTGGCTGCCCCGCTGCCGGTACTCCGCCAGCACCGGCACGAACGCCTGGGCGAAAGCGCCCTCGGCGAAGAGGCGGCGGAGAAAATTGGGAATCTTGAACGCGACGAAAAAGGCGTCCGCGAGGCCGTCGGCGCCGATCACCCGGGCGAGCACCACATCGCGGATCAGGCCCAGCACCCGGGACAACATGGTCATCGCCCCCACCAGCGCACTGGATCGCAGCAGGCCCGGCGGCTTTGATACGGGCGGCTTTGGCGCAGTCTCGGGGAGAGACGGCTGCGGAGAAGTAGCGGGCTGGTTGTCCAAGGTGGCGGGGTTCCGGTTAAACAGCCGGCAGTTTACCTCGCGGCGTGCAGTCTGTCCCGGCCCCCGGCAGCCACTGGTGGCCGCGCCTCAGGCCACCGCCGCCACCGGCAGCAGCAGTTGCCTGGCCAGGGCTTCCTGCTCGGCCTGGGACAGGAACAGCCGATACAGACTGCGATCACCCCGTGCGAAATTGCCCGCGAACTGGCGAATCTGCTGTTCGGCAAAATCGAGACAGAGATGCATCAGCACCGCCGGGGCGTTGACCCGCTCGCAGGTCCGCACCGGCCCGGCGACCCGGTAGCCCATGGTGCGCTGGTAGAACCCGGCGTGACGGGGATGCACTTCGGCAACCAGATCGGTCCTGGCGTGCAGGCCCTTGGCGAGCACGAAGGCAACGTTGAAAATGGTGGCCATCACTTCCGCACTGCGCGCCTCCGTATCGATCACCAGCCGCGTCACCTCGCAAAGGCGTCGACCCTCGGCCCTCAGTTCATCGATCTGCGGGCGATACAGGCTGTCGGCCAGCAGGCCGGCGTCGGAATCCATGCCGAGGGTGAGAGTGCCGAACACGCTGTCGCCACAACCACAGACCGCCAGCGTCACCTGGTCGGGGCGCGCCGCCATCAGCGGCGCGGCGGCCGTGCCCAGCCCCCGCGCCCCGTACATGCTGCTGACCAGCTTGTTGACCCGCCCGCGGATCGGGCTCTGCTCATGAGCCAGGCAGACATAGTAGTCGTTGCGGGTGAAGGTAAAATCGGGATTGACGGCAAGATCGACGTCCGCGGGACAGCCGAGCGGCACAGCGGATCGCTGCGCCTCATCCATTGTGTCGGCAGCCAGCTCATTGCCGCTGCCCGCCGGCGCGCAGCCGATGCTCATCGGGGCAGGCCCTGCGCTGCGGAGAGCGGCCGCCGGCGACCGCTCCCCCGAGGTCGGAACCGAGGCGCCGGGGCCTCGGCCATCCCGCCCGGACTGTCAGGGTGTCTGTGGTTCTGCGTTGTTGTTTCCATTGGGCGTTTTATATACAAAACAAATCTCTGGTAGCACATGGGTAACATCGCAGACCATGATGCTCGCCAACGTCGGAGCGACGTGCCCCAAACATATCTCAAGAAGGCCCTTCTTCCAGGAACGGCGAAATACCAGATGACCGCGACAGGGCAAAATCCGCCACTTACGCCACTTATCTGTCCTGCTTCTTAACTTACGGCTTGACCCGGGGATATTGCGGCCTCCAGTTCTCCTGCCAGTTGCCCGGCACAGCGAGCCCAACCCGGTGTGGCCCAGAGTATAAGCAGCACCTCGCGCGCCGGTCAACGGATAATCAGCCGGGCAATAAGGCCGCGCTCCCT
>JBAZCN010000221.1:0-4015 GCA_041655035.1 Porticoccaceae bacterium
TGTGCCGCTGGGGGCCCGCCAGCGGGCCTCCGGGACCATTGCCACCGCCAGCGCCAGGAAGGCCGAGGCGGAACAGCGGCGCGACGGCGCACGCAGCCAGTTGCAGGCGCAACTGGTCAGCCTGTACCAGGCCCGGCAGCAGGCCCTGGCCGAGGTCGACGGACTGCGCAGCGAGGTTTTGCCACCACTCCGGCAAGCCATGACCGCCACCGCCGATGCCTTCAGCCAGGGCCGCTACAGCTACCTGGAACTGAATCTGGCCCGCCGTGAATTGCTGGAGGCGCAACAGGCGCTGATTGCCGCCGCGGCCCGCGCCCATGTTCTGACCGCCGACCTGGAACGGCTGACCGGCGCCCCGGTGACACCCTGACGGGACGCCACCTCCCCTACGAATCGAAGAGTCCGCCATGAACACGCCAATATTGAGAAAAGCCCTCAACTGTTTGACCCTGTCCTTGCTGATGGCAACACCCGCCACCGGCCTGTACGCCCACTCCCCGCATCAGGAAGCCCGCAGGGATTCCCACGCCGATGCTTTGTCGACCGGGGCCTTGTCGACCGATGGCGAATCTACCCTGCGACTGACACCGACGCTCGCCACGCAAGCCGGGCTGACCACGGCGATTGCCGGAGCGGGCACCTTGCAGGAACAGCGCAAATTCCATGGACAGGTGACAGCCGATCCCGAGCGGGTGCGGGATTTGAGCGCGCGTTTTCCCGGTGTGGTTCGGGCGGTGAAGGCATCTGTCGGCGCGCAGGTCGACGCCGGCGATATTCTCGCCACCATCGAGGCGAATGACAGCCTGCGCAGCTACGATATCGCGTCCCCCATCGACGGTGTGGTGGTTGCACGCCGCGCCAACCCCGGCGAACTGACCGGGGACGACCCTCTTCTCACCATCGTCGATCACCGCCGTCTGATGGTCGATATTCCCGTCTTTCCCAGGGACATGAAACAACTGCGCCCGGGGCAGGCACTGCTGATCAGGGGCGGACAGTCGGAAGCCCACAGCGAGATACAGGCGCTGATGCCCGCCGCCCCCGACACTGCCGCGGCACGCGCCCTCGCCTTCCTCGATAACGGCAACGGCGAGTGGTCGCTTGGCGAATGGGTCGATGTCCAGATCACCGTGGCGGAAATGCCCGTGCCACTGATGGTGGACAACCGCGCGCTGCACAGTGTTCACGAATCGCGGGTGGTCTTTGTCCAGGACGGTGACCGCTACGGGATTCGCCCGCTGAAGCTGGGCCGCAGCGACGGCCGGTTCAGCGAAGTGCTGGCAGGGCTCGATGCCGGTGAACGCTACGTGGTCGAAAACAGTTATCTGCTCAAGGCGGAGCTGGAGAAATCCGCCGCCGCACACCAGCATTGAGGGGCGGTTGACATGATTGGATCGCTGTTACGCTTCTCCATCGAGCGGCGCTGGCTGGTGATGTGCCTGGTGGCCGGGGCAATTGCCCTGGGTGCCTGGAACTTCCAGAAGCTGCCCATCGACGCCGTCCCCGATATCACCAATGTGCAGGTGCAGATCAATACCGAGGCCCCCGGTTACTCGCCGCTGGAAACCGAGCAGCGCATTACCTGGGCCGTGGAGACCGCGCTCGCCGGCCTGCCCCGTCTCGCCTATACCCGTTCGCTGTCACGCTATGGCCTGTCCCAGGTGACCGCCGTCTTTGACGACGGCACCGATATCCATTTTGCCCGCAAGCTCATCGACGAACGGTTGGGCGCGATCAGGAACCGCTTGCCCGCTGGGCTGGAGCCGGCCATGGGACCCATCGCCACGGGACTCGGCGAAATTTTCATGTACAGCGTCGAGGCCCGGCCCGACGCCAGGCAGGCCGATGGCTCGACCTACGACGCCACGGCGCTGCGGGAAATCCAGGACTGGATCATCCGCCCCCGGCTGGGGCTGGTGCGGGGCGTCACCGAGATCAACACCATCGGCGGCTATGACAAGCAATACCACGTCACCCCGGACCCCACCCGGCTGCTGACCTTTGGCATTGCCATGGAGCAGGTTCGCGCCGCCCTGGAGCGCAACAACCACAATCGCGGCGCCGGCTATATCGAGCGCCAGGGACAGCAATGGCTGGTCCGTACACCTGGCCAGCTGGCGACCATCGGCGATATTGAAAGTGTCGTCATCGGCCGGCACCAGGGCGTGCCGGTACGGGTGAAAGACGTGGCGGAAGTGGCCATAGGCAGGGAACTGCGCAGCGGCGCCGCCACCCTCGATGGCCGTGAAACCGTGCTGGGCACGGCGATGATGCTGACAGGGGAAAACCCGCGCACCGTCTCCCGCGCCCTCGCTGTCGCCCTCGAGGACGTCAATCGCTCCCTGCCGGAGGGCGTGGTGGCCACCGCCCTGTACGACCGCACCACCCTGGTGGACAAAACCATCGCCACGGTGCAGAAGAACCTGCTGGAAGGTGCCCTGCTGGTCATTGTCGTGCTGTTCGCCCTGCTCGGCAATGTGCGCGCGGCACTGATCACCGCCGCGGTGATTCCCATCAGTATGCTGATCACCATCACCGGCATGGTGGAGCTGGGGATTTCCGCCAACCTGATGAGCCTGGGCGCCCTGGATTTCGGGCTGATCGTCGACGGCGCCGTGATCATCGTCGAAAACACCATCCGCCGTTTGGCGGAGGCCCAGCGCGCCAATGGTGGTCTGCTCGGCCTCAGGGAGCGACTGACCCTCGCCTTCGAGGCCACCCACGAGGTGATCCGCCCCAGCCTGTTCGGCGTGGGTATCATCACTCTGGTGTACCTGCCGATCTTCAGCCTCACCGGCGTGGAGGGGAAAATGTTCCACCCCATGGCGATGACGGTGGTGATGGCCTTGACGGCGGCCCTGGTGCTGTCCGTCACCTTTGTCCCCGCCGCCATCGCCCTGCTGATGACCGGCAAGGTCGCCCGCCATGACAACGCCCTGATGGCGGCGGCCAGAAAGGCCTACCGTCCACTGCTGCTGGCGGCCCTCAGGCTGCGCTGGTGGCTGGTTTCGACGGCGGTGATACTGGTGGCGCTGTGTGCCTGGCTGGCGACGACCCTGGGCTCGGAATTCATTCCGCAGCTCGATGAAGGCGATATCGCCCTCCATGCTCTGCGCATTCCCGGCACGGGTCTGGAGCAGTCCGTGGCCATGCAATCCCTGCTTGAAGAGCGCATCGGGCAATTTCCGGAAGTCGACAGGGTCTTCGCCAAGATCGGCACCGCCGAAATCGCCACCGACCCCATGCCGCCCAGTGTCGCGGACACCTTCGTGATGCTCAAACCGCGCGCACAGTGGCCCGATCCCGTCCGCCTCAAGGCCGACCTGGTGGCAGACCTCGAAGCGGCCGCCAGGGAAATTCCCGGCAGCAACTACGAGTTCACCCAGCCGATCCAGATGCGCTTCAATGAACTGATTTCCGGGGTGCGCACCGATCTCGGCGTCAAGGTCATGGGGGACGACCTGGACCAGTTGCTGGCTGCCGCCGATGGCATCCTGGCGGTGCTGTCAACCATCGAGGGGGTTGCCGACGCGCGGGTCGAACAGGTCAGCGGCCTGCCCATGCTGTCGGTCATTCCCGACCGCACAGCCCTGGCGGCTTACGGGCTGGATATCGGCCAGTTGCAGGATCTGGTCGCCACCGCGGTGCGCGGCGCGGAAGCCGGCCTCATCTTCGAAGGGGATCGCCGCTTTTCCCTGGTGGTGAGATTGGCGGAGAGCCTACGCCAGAATCCGGACGAGCTTGAACGCCTGCCCATACCTACCGCCGCCGCGCCGGGATTTGTGCCCCTGTCGGAGGTCGCTCGCCTGGAGCTGGCGCCCGCCCCCAACCAGATCAGCCGTGAAAACGGCAAACGCCTGGTGGTTGTCACCGCCAATGTGCGCGGCCGGGATCTGGGCTCCTTTGTCGGCGAGGCGCGGGCGCGCATCGCCGCCGAGGTGGCGCTGCCGGCGGGCTACTGGGTGGATTACGGCGGTACCTTCGAGCAGCTCGAGTCCGCCGCCAAACGCCGGGG
>JBAZCN010000222.1:0-3989 GCA_041655035.1 Porticoccaceae bacterium
AGCAGCTGCCGGGAACTGGCCAACGCCGCCTGGATGCGCGTCTTGCCCTCGCGCATGTAGCGCGACACGTTCTCGACCACGACGATGGCATCATCCACCACCAGCCCCACCGACAGGACGATGGCGAGGATGGTCAGCAGATTCAGCGAAAAGCCCATCAGAGTGATGGCCGCAACCGCCCCCAGCAGGGAAATCGGAATGGTCACCAGCGGCACCAGCGCGGTGCGGAACGAGCCCATCAGCGCCAGCACCACCAGGCCCACCAGAATGATGGTCTCCACCAGGGTGGTGAAGATCTCCTTGATGGCGTCGCGCATGTACAAGGTGCCGTCATAGCCGATGTGAATGTTCAGCCCATCGGGCAGCGTCGGGTTGATCTGGTCGAGCAGTTCGTACAACTGATCGCCTATGACCAGTTCATTGGCGCCGGGCAGCGGCCAGACCGACAGGTAGACTGCATCCTGATGACTGAGCCGGGCATTGACCTCGCCCTCCTCTTCGCCCAGCTCAACTCTGGCGATATCCCTCAGGTAGACCAGCGAACCATCGGCCTGGCGGATGATCAGCCGTTCGAAATCCTCCACCGTCTGCAGCGTGGTGTTGGTCAACAGGTTGACCCGTTGCTCTCTGTTTTCGGCCTGGCCGATGGTCGAGATGATATTGTTGGCGTTCAGGGCGTTCTGCACATCCTGGGCGCTGACGTTGAATGCCGCCATCTTTACCGGATCGATCCAGATCCGCATCGCCGGATTGCGCCCGGCTTCGATGCCGATGCGCTGTACACCTTCGATGGCCGACATGATCGGCGTAACGTGGCGAGTGAGGTAGTCGGTGACCTCGGCG
The DNA here is from genome assembly GCA_041655035.1 of Porticoccaceae bacterium. Classification (GTDB taxonomy): domain Bacteria; phylum Pseudomonadota; class Gammaproteobacteria; order Pseudomonadales; family Porticoccaceae; genus NAT127. Next base: position 844 of record JBAZCN010000222.1, read on the forward strand.
CGGGAAAAATTCTCGGTAACCACATCGAGATAGAACACCGCACCGGAGCGGTCCGCGCGCTCCACCGTCACCGCCGGATCTTCCGCGTCTGCGGGCAGTTCGAAGCGGATCTGGCCCAGCCGCGACGACAGTTCGGCGAGCGCCGCGGTGCTGTTTTCGTTCAGCTTGAGCCACACGGTGACGGTGCTGAGCCCGGCGAGCGTCGAGGAATCGATGTAATCGACCCCCGGCACCGTCGCCGCGACCCGCTCGATAGGGTCGGTGATGAACCCCTGGACGACACTGGCCGGCGCGCCGACATAACTGGTCGAGATCACCAGTGACGAACTTTCGATCCGCGGATATTCCAGCACCGGGATATCCAGCGCCGCGCGTCCTCCGGCGATCATCAGCACCAGGCACAGCACCATGGCCAGAACCGGGCGGGTGACGAATATATCCATTACGCTTGGACGTCCATAGGTGTGCGACACGGCAACTACTCCCCGCGCTGGCCGGCGCGATCACCCGGCCGCTGGCGCACGTGGGTGAGCAGGTTGTCGCGCAGCTTGAAGGCGCCATCGGTGGCTACCAGACTGCCCACCTGCAAACCACCAGACACCCCCACCATCTGGTCCTCCTCCCGGCCCACGGTCACCGACTGGCGGCGGGCCCGGTAGGCACCGTTCGCCTCGGCATCGAGAACGAACACATAGGCGCCCAGCTCATCCCGCAATACCGCGGTCGCCGGCACCTGAACCTGCTGCTCACTGCCGATGGGAATCCGTATATTGACAACCGAATTCGGTGGCAGGAGCGGATTGGCGGAGATTTTCGCCCGGTAGCGCATATTTCGCGAGGAGGCGGAAACCGCCGGGTTTCTGGCGATCACCACCGCCGGCACCCCGTCGCCCCTGCCCCCCGGAGCGACGACGCCGACCTCGCTGCCGATATCCACCGTACCCTGGGTGATAGCCAGGTTGAAATCGACCCAGGCGTGATCGTTGATACCCACCAGCATCACAATGGGCGTGTTGGCCTGGAGGAACTCGCCGGCCTCGAGCTGATGCAGACCGGCAACGGCCGCAAAGGGGGCTTTCAGGCTTTTCTTGGCGATGATGGCCTGCAACTCATTGACACTGGCGCTGGCCATATCAAACTCCGCCCGGGCCTGATCGACCTGCTCTTCGCTGACCGTCTTGCTGGCAAAGAGCCTGGTGAAGCGCTCCAGGTCGAGCCTGGCAAGATTCGCGCGCGCCGCGGCGGCCTTCAGCCGCGCCGACTCCTCGCTGATGTCGAGCTGCAACAGGATATCGCCCTTGTCAACCCTGCCGCCCGACGCGAAGTTTACCGCAGTGATCCGCCCCTCCAACTCATTGCGCAACTCGACGGACTGTGGCGACACGATCTCACCAATCGTCGTCACATAACTGCTGCTCAACAGTGAATCGACAACTACCGCCTCGACGGACTCAGATGCCTCGGGGAAGGACTTTCCAAACTCGATCGCCGCCCTGATCTGCAGAAACTTGAAACCGCCAAGCACGGCAAAAATCGCCAGGCAGGCGACCAATGTAATCAACCATCGACGACTCGTCATGCACCATCCTTTAATTAACAACCGGCCGACCTTGGGTAGCCGCCAAGCAAAGCCCCCCCCGCCGGCAAGCGGTAGAATACCTCCGCTCAGGCCCATGGGGGGAAATCTTCCGCCCCATTCCCCGGAACGTTCAGCATAACCTCTTGCCGGGACTGATCACCACAGATCGGCAGCGGCCGATCCACCCGGGAGCGCCCGGGACACCGATTATCACGGATTCTGGTCGGTGGAGACAATTTGAATACAGCAAGAGCCAACAAATAAAATGCATTGAGAGGAAGGCCGATGCAAGGCCACCCGGTCTTGGCCCAGCAGCGGGCAGGTATTTGCGGGCACTGGCAACGTCCGGCACGAAGAGTCGCGCCGTCGCCACCTCGCCCATGATGAGCTCCCACACCTTGACCCAGCACCGCGCGACTCAGACTGTTCTCGTCCGGCGCCCTGGCCGCATCAACCACGCGGACGGGATCAGCTTTCGGGCTTTCCAAAGCCGGCCGCCACTGATCCGGCAGTCATGCCCTGGGATACGGACAGCGCCTCCGGCGTCTTCCCGATCTGCTTCAAACTGAGCTGGAATGTTCGCTGTGCGAACCAGGCCGCGCAGGCTACAGAGTGCCCCTGTCCAACCTTCGGGTAGACCAGCAGCTGGATCGCCTTGCTGTGGCACTCGATGTACCCGGCCTCTTTCCACTCGGGCAGAGGCCTGCCGGAACCGTTCGGCCAGCGCCTGCGTATTGAGATGCGGCACTCGCCGGTGATCATGGCAATTCCTTGAAGCCAGCGCGGATTCCACCCTAGATCGCCACTACTGCCTGTACAGCACCTCGCACTTCAACTCCGACGTATTTTTCAGAACCGTGAAATACCATCCAGGGCATCAGCGACACCCCGGTGTCGATCATTGTCGTGCGCACCGGCGAGATGGAAATATTTTCCGTGTGCCTTGTAACTGCCTTGATTAAACGGATGGAACGAGGAAATCAGTTCTCCTGCATCGTCGAACGTCAATATCAAAGGCCGCTCAGCCCTAAAATGACTCGCAGCACTCTTTCAGGCAGATTCGCCTTGCTAAATGCCGATACTAGAGCGGACAAAGATAATCCGTAGAAGGAAGAAAAAACGCCGCTGAATGTTGCAGAGGAGTAATACAAATCGTATCTGGAATATGCTTTACCAGTGGTTCCTGGCTTAAGCCTAAATGGTGGAGTACGTTATACAGATCATTCAGATGGTAATTTCGGGCGCCCCTCAAATCTGACGCTACTGCGTTAATAATGTCTGGCTCGGCGATTCCTGCACAATTTCAATTCCGGAAAACGTGCGGCTTTAAAATCACCGGAAAGGAGATTATCTCCCTCTCCTATTTATGACAAAATCCACTGAGCAGCCCCAATAAACAAATTAATGCAACAAATAAAGAACAGTCACGAATTGGAACAACTGGCTAAATGGCCATGACCTGCCTGATTTCTTCGGACCATTCAAACTTGGAGAATGGCCTCGGTTGGTGTATCTGGTTCCGCTCGGCCGGCGAACTCTAGTGGAGTTAGTTGGCCGAGACTTGAAT
>JBAZCN010000223.1:0-3956 GCA_041655035.1 Porticoccaceae bacterium
AGTCAGCGGCACCAGGATGCGGATCACGTTGGCATACTGCCCACAGGACAACAGGATCAGCCCCTTCTCGCGGGCCTTGATCACCAGGCGACTGGCCAGTTCCGGGTCGGGGTGGTCACCCCTGGTCATCAGTTCGCAGGCGACCATCGCGCCCAGCCCGCGCACCTCGGTAATACGTTTATCGCCGTCGGCCAGTTGTTGCAGGCGGCGGGTCAGCATGTCGCCCAGGGTACGGGCGCGCACCAGCAGGTTCTCCTCCTCGAACACCTCCAGCACAGCCAGCGCCGCGGCGCAGGCGACCGGGTTGCCGGCGTAGGTGCCGCCGAGGCCGCCCGGGGCGATGGCATCCATCAGCTCGGCCCGGCCGCAGACGCCAGCCAGCGGGAAGCCACCGGCCACCGATTTGGCGAAGGTGGTCAGGTCGGCGCTCACCCCCATCTGCTCCATGGCAAAGAAGGTGCCGGTACGCCCGGCCCCGGTCTGCACCTCATCGGCGATCAGTACTATGCCGTGCAGGTCGCACAGCGCACGCAGACGTTGCATGAATGGCGCCGAGGCCACACGGAAGCCGCCCTCGCCCTGTACCGGCTCGACTACCAGCGCGGCGATATCCCGCGGTTCGGCGTCGGTCTTGAAGATCTGCTCGATGCTGTCGATGGCGTCATCCTCACTGACCCCGTGCAGCGGGTCAGGAAAGCGCGCACGGAACACGCCACCGGGCATCAGGCCCATGCCCGAGGCGTAGGGCATGGTCTTGCCGGTCATCGCCAGGGTCATCATGGTGCGGCCATGGTAGCCGCCGGCGAAGGCGATCACCCCGGCGCGGCCGGTGGCGGCGCGGGCGATCTTGACCGCGTTCTCCAGTGCCTCGGCACCGGTAGTGACTAGCAGGGTCTTCTTGGCGAAGTCACCCGGGACCAGCGCGTTGATCTTCTCGCACAGCGCCACGTAGGGCTCGTAGGCCACCACCTGGAAGCAGGTGTGGGTATACAGCTCCAGCTGGCGCTTTACCGCATCGATCACCTTCGGATGCCGGTGGCCGGTGTTGAGCACGGCGATGCCGCCGGCGAAGTCGATGTACTGGCGGCCTTCCACATCCCACACCGTGGCGTTTTCCGCACGCTCGATGAACAGCGGGTGGATCTGGCCAACACCCCGCGCCACCGCCTGCTCGCGCCGCAGCATGAGGGATTCGTTGCTATCAGTCATGACGCTCCTCCTTTGGCCAGCGGGTCAGATCCCGCCCAGGCACAGGTATTTGATTTCCAGGTATTCCTCGATGCCATACTTGGAACCTTCACGGCCCAGGCCGGATGCCTTCATGCCACCGAACGGTGCCACCTCGGTGGAAATCAGCCCGGTATTGATGCCGACCATGCCATATTCCAGCGCCTCGGCAACGCGGAACACCCGGCTCAGGTCGCGGGCATAGAAGTAGGCGGCCAGGCCATATTCGGTGTCGTTGGCCTGGCGTACCACATCGGCCTCGTCCTCGAAGCGGAACAGCGGCGCCACCGGACCGAAGGTCTCTTCACGGGCGATCAGCATGTCGCTGGTCACCTCGGTCAGGATGGTCGGCTCGAAGAACAGCCCGCCCAGCGCGTGCGGTTTGCCGCCCGCCAGCAGGGTGGCGCCGCCATCCACCGCATCCTGTACGTGACGCTGGACCTTCTGTACCGCCTCGGCATTGATCAACGGGCCGGTCGTGACCCCTTCGCGCATGCCATCACCCACTTCCAGATGGCGCACTGCGGCGGCCAGCTTCTCGGCGAAGGCTTCGTACACCCCATCCTGTACATAGATGCGGTTGGCGCAGACACAGGTCTGCCCGGCGTTGCGGTATTTGGAAATCATCGCCCCTTCCACCGCCTCGTCCAGGTCAGCGTCGTCGAACACGATGAAGGGTGCATTACCGCCCAGTTCCAACGACAGCTTCTTCAGGCTCGGTGCGCACTGCTGCATCAACTGGATGCCGACTGCGGTGGAACCGGTAAAGGACAGTTTGCGCACCACCGGGCTGGCGCACAGCTCGGCGCCCACCTGCCGGGAGTTATCCACCCCGGCGGTGATCACGCTGAGCAGCCCGGCCGGCAACCCGGCCAACTCGGCCAGATGCACCAATGCCAGGGCGGAAAACGGCGTCTGCGGCGCCGGCTTGAGCACCATGGAGCAGCCCGCCGCCAGCGCCGGGCCGGCCTTGCGGGTAATCATCGCTGCGGGGAAGTTCCACGGCGTGATGGCCGCGGTAACGCCCACCGGCTCCTTCTGTACCAGGATGCGCTTGTCGCCCTGGTGCGCCGGGATCAGGTCACCGTAAACGCGCTTGGCCTCCTCGGCAAACCATTCGATAAAGGAGGCAGCATAGGCGATCTCGCCCCGGGCCTCGGCCAGCGGTTTGCCCTGCTCTGCGGTCATGATCCGCGCCAGGTCCTCTTGGTGCTGCATGATCAGCTCGTACCAGCGGCGCAGGATAACGGCGCGCTCCTTGGCGGTGCGCCGGCGCCAGGCCGGCTGCGCCGCCTGTGCTGCCTCGATGGCCCGGCGGGTATCCTCTAGCGCGATATCCGGCACGCTGCCCAGACGCTCGCCAGTAGCCGGATTGAATATCTCGGTGCGCTGGCCATGCTCGGCTTCGCACCAGTTGCCATTGATGAAGGCCTGCTGGCGAAACAGCTCGGGGGCGTGCAATTCCATGGAAGTCTCCTGTCCGGGTGGCGTCACGCATTTGCCACAGTAGCGTTTGATATTTCAAACATGCTATGTCGCCAGGGGAATCCAGACAAGCAGACCAGACAAAAAATAGCTGTGGGGACGGCGTGCCACTGCTGATCGGAGCCGTAGCGAGCAGAAATGGCGGTGCGCTGTGACCCATCTCTCAAGCTGGCAACAAACACTTTGCCCCCTTGCTGCTTGACTGGGATCGTTACCAGTCCAATCGAAACCGGGTTGCAGAAGGACAGTAATGAACACCATAGGCATAGGCTCAAGGACGAGCACCGGCGGAACGGTGATCGAAGGCAACCAGGGCATCCTGTTCAATGGCCTGGTGGCCAGTTCGATCGGCCACCAGGCTACCTGTCCGAAATGCAAGAAGGGCATCGGCCCCATTGTCGCGGTTGGCCCCCGAACGGTCACCTTGCCTGCCGGCCCTGCGGCGCGCGCTGGCGATTACGTCGCCTGTGGTTGCCCTCCCGGCTCGAACAGCCTGTTGGCGGAGGGGAGTGTTTTTATCGGCAGTGATGGTTCCACGGGGGCCGGGACCAGCCGGACGACCAGCCTCGCCGCGGTAGCTCTGACCAACGCCACAGCGGGCGCCTCCAGCCTGCGAACACCTGCCGCCGATGCTCCTCCTGCCATGCAGTTCCGCCAGGATATGCCAGGTGACGACCTGCCCCATTCCCTTGAGGAGGAAGAAGAGGAAGAGGAGCGGGCGTTGCCGGTGCAACAACGCATCACCCTGCGCCTGGGTATGTTCTTCGATGGCACAGGTAATAACCTGGGGAACGCTGCCCTCACGGAAGAATGCCGTCGTCAGGACTTGCAGGAATTCGACGAGCAGGCCCTGAATGCTATCCGCCAATTCTGCGAGACCTATGGCTACCGGGATACCAATGGCGATGGGTTTTATGACCAGGTGCCCAACAGTAGTTATGGCAACGAGTTGAGCAATGTGGCGTTGTTATATCGGCTGTATGACGATCATAGTGACACTTTGGTAGAGGAAAGTACCAAAGAGGCAAGCATACCGGTATATATCGACGGTATCGGTACTACCAGTGGCAGCGATGACTCGGCTTGGAGTATGGGGACCGGCAAAGGCGGGACAGGTGTGGTTGTCAGGGTCAGTGAAAGCCCCATCTTGATAATGGAAAAATTACAGGAACTGACGAGCAACAACCCTCAACTGCTGATAGAGAAGATCGAATTCGATATCTTCGGCTTCAGCCGGGGCGCTG
>JBAZCN010000224.1:0-3899 GCA_041655035.1 Porticoccaceae bacterium
GCAACACATCCGGATAGGCCTGACGGAACTGTTCCGGGGTCGGCCGGCCGGCGATAAAACTGTCAAAACGCGGCATATCGGTCACGTAACCGGCGCTGGGCGTATCGATCGCGGTGTCGTTCACCGGCGATTGCTGGCAGGCGGCGAGCATCAGAGCCAGGCTCACCACCAGCGCGGCAATGTGGACAGATGGTTTTCCCATGGAATTTCCTCGATCCCGGATGCTGGAGGGCGGGGGCCCTGCGCCACCCGCCAGGGCCCCGTGTTCTCCGGCCTCAGCCTCGCTGATAAGTTCCCACCAGGCGGTTCATCCCCAGGGTGTGGGGTTCGACTTTGGCCAGCAGCTCCCACAGGGTGAGGCCCGCGGGCAAGTCCAGCTCGGCATCGAGCGCCAGCACCCAGAAGTAATACCTGTGCCGTCCATGACCCTCCGGCGGCATCGGGCCTTTGTAGCCGGCGGCGCCAAAGTCGTTGCGGCCCTGGGTGAAACCCTCCTCCCCCTGGGGCAGGGAGGTCACATTTCCCGGAATGTTGTACAGCACCCAATGGACGAAGCCGTAGGTGCCGTTGGCGGAGACCAGCGGCGCATCCGGGTCGTGGCAAATGACGGCGTAGCCTTTGGTGCCCGCTGGCGCCCCCTGCCAGCTGACGGCGGGGGAGACATCGACGCCCTCACCGGTATGTTGGGTGGGGATGGCGCCGTCGGCGGCAAACGCGCTGCTGGTGAGTTTCAGGTCGGTGGTGAAAGCAAAACCCATGTCGTTCTCCTTCGCACTAAGTGATGTGATAAGCGGGTCAGAGACCGGGACGTCAGTAGATCAGCGCACTGAGCAGCCACAGCCCCAGCAATACCCAGATGATGCCAGCCAGGATGCGGCGGCGGATAAAGGCCCGAACCCCCTGGTAGATGAGGAACAGGCCAAGAATAACGGCAGCAATGCTGAGAATACTGCTGTCCAGGCCGAGGGCGCGGGAAAACCCATGGATAAACGCCGCACTGGCCCCCGCCAGTATATCGAACAGCCAGCTGAGACCGTCGACGATCACCCGCACCAGAGAGCCGAAGAGTTCCCCAAGCCACTCGGCGGGGTTGGAAGACAATTGCATTGGGCCGTAATCCACGTTTATCTGAGAGGCATTAGCTTCATGCCTCGAAGCCAAAGCGTCAAGTCGCGTTTGAACGACGCGGTTCAAGCCCCAGGAATCCGTTTCATGGTCGACGAGCGCCCAATACGGCCCTGTCGAGGCGGGCGCGGGCGGCGGACTGCGCCGCGACCGCACGGGCCTGTCAGCGGGTTGCCGTCACGGTCCCCGCGATGTGCCGCTCAATAGCCCCGCTCGACCTTTTATTTCGCCGTGATACACTCCTGCGATAAGAGCATTCACCCAGGGCACATACAGCATTTATGGTCCTGCCAAAGTGTCTCGGCAACGGAAAGTGTCTCGGCAACAGATTGTGGCAACGACAGCGCGCCCAACAACCATTATCCGCGCGCGTCCAGCTCATCCAACACCCCAGGAGGTCACCATGAATAACCCCTATTCGATTCCGGCAACCGCTGGAGCCGCCGCTGCGGCCCAGGTGCTGCAGGACACCGGCCTCGTCATCATCAATGACGCCCTCGACACCGCGCTGCACAGCGAACTGCTGGCGGATCTCAGGTCGCTGCTGGAGCAAGCCGACCCCAACGATCCCGCCATCGCCGCCATCGGCGATGCCGCGGCGGACCGTATCGGCATCACCGAGGATGTACTGATGCCCGGCCAGACCCGGCGGCTGATGGGCCTGGTCGGCAAATCCCCGGCCTATGGCAAACTGATCACCAGTCCACTGCTGGCGGAAATCCGCACAATCGTGCTCGGGCCCTATTGCGATGGCACCCAGCTTCACGGCACCGCCGCGATGTCGGTCGGACCCGGCGCGAAGACGCAGTCCCTGCACCGGGAAGAAGACAGCTTCCCGCCGTTCTTCCAGCCGCGCCCACCCCTGGTTATCGCCTGCATGGCGGCGCTCACCGACTTCACCCGGGACAACGGCGCCACCCGCATGGTGCCCGGCAGCCACCGCTGGGAGGATGGCCGCAACGCCACCGCGGACGAGATCATACCGGCGGAGATGCCCGCGGGATCCCTGCTGGTGTGGATGGGCCGGACCCTCCATGGCGCCGGCGCCAACATCACCAGGGACGAATGGCGCACCGGCGTGTTTATCTCCTATTCCCTGGGCTGGCTGCGCCAGGAGGAAAACCAGTATCTGGCCACGCCTGCCGAGGTGGCCGCAAGGCTCCCCGAGGCGGTAAGAACCCTGGCGGGGTTCGGCATGTATTCCAGCAGCCTCGGACTCTACGAAGGCAACATGGGCCACTGAGCCATACCTCGAGCATCATCAAGGAGCACATCATGGTACAAAGAACCGCCATCAACCCCTGGCAATTCGGCATCGACTACGGCTTCCACCAGGCTGAACTGGTGCAGGGTGCGGAGCGCACCCTGTATTGTGCAGGCCAGGCCTCGGTGGATGGCGAAGGCCGGCCCATCCATGAAGGCGACATGGCCGGCCAGATCGGCGCCGCCCTCGACAACCTCGAAGCGGTATTGCGCGCCGCGGACATGAGCCTGACCTCGCTGGTGCGCCTCAACGTCTACACCACCGATGTCGATGAACTGATGCGTCACTACGACGTTCTCTCGGCCCGGCTGGCCGCCGCGGGGGTAACCCCGCCCGGCACCTTGCTCGGTGTTGTAAAGTTGGGCATTCCCGAGATCATGGTCGAGCTGGAAGGCACCGCGGTTGCCTAGGGTCTGTTGACGTTTCTGGATAGATCATTGATAAATAAAAGAACCTTTTCATAGCGGCGGCACTGCAATTGGCCCCGCCGGCGGAGAAAGCGCTCTCAGGAAGATGGCGGGCTGAAACCGTGAAATCGTCGTCGGTGGGTGTCAGCTCATTGCCAACAGCGTTCCTTTTACCGGCACCACAAGACTGCGCAGGATGGTACCGGCCAGGCGGTCGGCTTGGTGCCGCAGTTCGGGCACCGCGGTGGTTTCCCACAGTGTGCCCTTTTGCGGGGGACCAAGGGTAAACAGCCGGGAGGCGGCGCCATGCCGATTCATCAGCTCGCCGGCGGGGGTTGCCGATAATCCGAAAGAGAGGGGGTCCGGCTGGATCAGGCCCTTGTCGAGCAGATCCGTCGTCAGCGGTGTGCGGAATTTCCTGAAGTCGCATTCGGCGCCTGTGCAGTTGACGATGGCGTCGACCTTTATATGGGATATTCCCCGCATGTTGCGTACCGCCACCGCCACGCCATCGCCTGAATCGAGGTAACCGACGATGCGTCCCCTGTGTTGCAGTATCTGGCCGCCGGCGATCATGCCTTGCAACGTCTGGTGGATCACCGGTGCGGTCCGGTGGCGGTGCTGCTCCCAGTAGGGCCTTACATGCCGCAGGAAGCGCTTCTTTTCCTCGATGGGAAGCTGCTGCCAGAGAGCGCTGCTGAAGGGCCGCAGCGCATCGATAACGGCGCGCCAGTCGCCGCCGGTCCTGGCCTGCTGCGCCACCAGGTTTTTGATGTGCCGGGTCAGGGCGCGCATACTGCCGGCCTTTGGCTCGGTCATCCGGGGAAACGGCGCAACCGTGGCATGGGGGAGAGGCAGCAGGCCCCGCCGCGATATCAGGTGCACGATGCCCTGGTAGCGCTGCTGGTGCAGACCCATGACCAGATCCAGCATGGTCAGGCCGGTGCCGATGATCAGGCACGACCGGCTTTCAAGCAATGCGGTCTGTACACCTGGCGTCCAGGGGTTCTGGCAATAGCGGGGGCTGTCGAGTAAGGCCCTGTCGGCCATGGGCGGGTCCGCCGGCGGGAAATTGCCCAGGGCGAGCACCGCGCAATCGGCAT
>JBAZCN010000225.1:0-3883 GCA_041655035.1 Porticoccaceae bacterium
CAGCAACCCCACCACCCGGGTAGTGGCGCGCTTTACCGGTGATGACTGGCGCCGCGAAGGCGATTACCGGGTGATGACCCACAGCCTGAAAGCGGTGGCCAAGCCGCTCTACCTGCGGGTGCGCGGCACCAATACCGACGAACCGGAACCGCAGCCCGATCCGGACCGGGAAAACCCCTGGGACGACCTCTGGTTCTATTCGAACCCGGTGTTCGTTGAATTGAGGTGAGGGCCGAAGATCTGAAGGGCTTGTTGTAGTTTCAGCGGCCTGACAAGGGAGTAGGTGGCGCCGCACGGCAAAGAACGCCGGTGCGCCTCCTGCGTCGGCACACCCTATGAAGTCGGCCCCATGAATGAGCTTGGGGGTGGGCTTCCGGGATAGCTGCGAAAGAGCATAGGGTGCGCTGAGGAACGAAGCGCACCGCAGGGGTCGCGGCAAACAGTATCAGCCTACCGGGTTTTCCACACGCTGGGCCTGGCCGCCGCGCCGTGGAGGGCGGTGGTCTGCCGGTAGAGGGTCTCCACCTTGTCCCGCGCCCAGGGCGTGCGGCGCAGGAATTTCAGGCTGGAGGCGACGCTTGGGTTATCGATGAAGCAGTTGATGCGGATGCGCCGGCCCAGTTCCTCCCAGCCGTAGTGCTCCGCCAGTCGGGTGACGATCATCTCCAGGGTCACCCCGTGGAGGGGGTCCTGCTGGCGCGGGGGTTGGTCGGTGGATTCGGCCATGGCGACGTTCGCCCGGTCTAGGCGAGCTGCTGGCTGGCGAGGTATTCCTCGTAGGTGCCCTGGAAGTCGATCAGCTGCCGGTCCTTGATCTCGATGATCCGGTTGGCCAGCGACGACACGAATTCCCGGTCGTGGCTGACGAAGATCAGCGTGCCTTCGTAGTGCTCGAGGGCCAGGTTCAACGCCTCGATGGCTTCCATGTCGAGGTGGTTGGTGGGCTCGTCGAGAATCAGCACATTGGCGTCGGTCATCATCAGCTTGCCGAACAACAGGCGGTTTTTCTCACCGCCGGAGCAGACCCTGGCCTGCTTTTTGGAATCATCCGACGAAAACAGCAGGCGCCCCAGGGTCGCGCGCACGATCTGGTCATCGTGGCTGGGCTTGCGCCATTGGCTGAGCCAGTCGAACAGGTTGAGATCGCCGTCGAAATCGGCGGTGCTGTCCTGGGGGCAGTAGCCGACGGTGGCGTTTTCCGCCCATTTGACGACCCCTTGGCGGGGTGTCAGCTCACCCGTCAGGCAGCGCAGCAAGGTGGTTTTGCCGGCGCCGTTTTCGCCGATCACCGCCAGGCGGGTGCCGGCCTCCAGGATCAGGTTGCCGCCCGAGAACAGCGGCTCGCCGTCAAAACCGTGGCCGAGGTTTTCGAGGATCACGGCCTGACGATGGAGTTTCTTGTCCTGCTTGAAGCGGATATAGGGGCTGACCCTGCTGGATGCCTTGATGTCCTCGAGCTTGATCTTTTCGATCTGCTTGGCGCGGGAGGTGGCCTGCCGCGCCTTCGAGGCATTGGCGGAAAAACGGCTGACAAACTGCTGGAGATCGGCGATCTGCGCGGATTTCTTGGCGTTTTCCGCCTGCAGCCGCTCCCGCGCCTGGGTGGAGGCGATCATAAAATCATCGTAATTGCCGGGATACACCCGCAGCTCGCCGTAGTCGATATCGGCCATATGGGTGCAGATGGCATTGAGGAAGTGGCGGTCGTGGGAAATGATCACCATGGTGCTCTTGCGCTCGTTGAGCACGCCTTCTAGCCAGCGGATGGTGTTGATGTCGAGGTTGTTGGTGGGCTCGTCGAGCAGCAGGATGTCCGGGTCGGAGAACAGCGCCTGGGCGAGCAGCACCCGCAGTTTCCAGCCCGGCGCCACTTCGCTCATCGGGCCAAAGTGCAGTTCGGTGGCGATGCCGGCGCCGAGCAGGATCTCCCCGGCACGGCTCTCGGCGCTGTAACCGTCGAGTTCGGCGAAGCGGGTTTCCAGCTCGGCCACCGCCATGCCGTCCTCCTCGGACATCTCCGGCAGGCCGTAAATCCGCTCGCGCTCCTGCTTCACCGCCCACAGCTCGGTATGGCCCATGATCACCGTGTCGATCACCGAATACTGCTCGAAGGCGAACTGATCCTGGTGCAGCTTGCCGATCCGCTCGTTGGGGGTGATCGAGACATTGCCGGCGGTGGGCGTCAGGCTGCCGTCGAGGATTTTCATGAACGTGGATTTGCCACTGCCGTTGGCGCCGATCAGGCCATAGCGATTGCCGTCGCCGAATTTGACGGAGATATTTTCAAACAACGGCTTGGCGCCGAATTGCATGGTGATATTGGCGGTGGAGATCAAGGGGAATTCCTGGGAGTGGCCGGTAGTTTACGGAGAGAGCGCAGAGGGCGCGACTATACAGGCCGGCCGCCAGATCGTCGAGGGAAATACAGAAATAGTCAATAAAAACAATTGATTGGATTGGCAGTTGAAACCCGGTCAGTCGGCCTCTTCCGCTTCGCGCCGGCCCTGCTGGCGGATCTGCTCTTCCGCCAGGGCCTCCTTGATGGCGGCGAGCACCGCGTCCACATCGGCCTCTTCGGCAACGTACTCGACGGTGCCGGTCAGCGCACTCTCGGGGTGCAGATCGCCGCTCTCGTACAGCCCCCAGATCTCGCTGGCGTACTGGCTGCCCAGCAATCGCGGGGCGAATTGGCCGTAGTAGAGGGTCATATTGTTCACATCGCGCTCGAGCATGGCGCGGGCGTGGGGGTTGGCGGCGGCGTTTACCGCCTGGGGCAGATCGATGATCACCGGGCCGTCGTCGTCCACCAGCACGTTGAACTCCGACAGGTCGCCGTGGACCAGCCCGGCGCAGAGCATCCGCACCACGTACCGCATCATCAGGTCGTGGTCGTCCTCGGCCTGTTCGGCGGACATCGCCACCTCGCTGAGCCGCGGTGCCACATCGCCATCGCTGTCGGTGATCAGCTCCATCAGCAACACGCCGTCGACGCAGCCGAGCGGCCGCGGTACCCGCACGCCGGCGGCGGACAGGCGATAGAGCGCATCCACCTCGGCGTTCTGCCAGGCGTCTTCCTGCTGCTTGCGGCCAAAGCGGGTGCCTTTCTCCATGGCCCGGGCGCGCCGGCTGCTGCGCACCTTGCGGCCCTCCTGGTACTGCACCGCCTGGCGAAAGCTGCGTTTATCCGCTTCCTTGTAAATCTTGGCGCAGCGGATCTCGGCGCCGCAGCGGACGATATAGACATCGGCTTCCTTGCCGCTCGGCAGGTGGCGGATGACCTCATCCACCAGGCCGTCATCCACCAGGGGTTGTAAGCGTTTGGGAATTTTCAAATCAGGTTACGACTGTCGTTGACGGTGGCCGGGTATGCCTCGGCGGCGCGCATCACTGCCGCGCCGGTGGCGGTAAGGTCGCCATGATGCCCCACTACCTCGCGACCCGCCATGAAATTTTCCCGCGCCTGGCCCCGGCGGCGGCCGCCAGGGTCCACGGACGGGCTGCCGCTCATCACCAGATGCGTATGCGCTCGCTCTCCGGTTTGTAGAGGCCATCGCCGGGCTGGGTATCAAAGGCCTGGTGAAAGCCGTCGATATTCACCACCACGCCGTTGACGCGAAACTCCGGCTGCGAGTGCGGCCCGGTCTTGAGCAACTGGCGGACCAGCTCATCGCGGCGCTTGACCCGCCAGCCCTGGGCCCAGCCGAGGAAGACCCGCTGGTAGCCGGTATAGCCGTCGAGCACTGGCGGCTCCTCGCCGTTCAGGGAGAGCTGGTAGGCGCGCAGCGCCATGCTGAGGCCGCCGAGGTCGCCGATGTTTTCCCCCAGGGTCAACTCGCCGTTGGTGAACTCTCCCGGCAGCGGCTGGTACTGGCTGTATTGGGCC
>JBAZCN010000226.1:0-3822 GCA_041655035.1 Porticoccaceae bacterium
CTCCTGCAGCAGCTTGACCATTTGTTCTTCGCTGAAACGACCCTTCTTCATGACTTCCTCTCTTGTCAGGAAGCCATCCTCTCAAGTTTTAGCTGGTCCGAAAATCCCCGGGCAGGTCAGGAGCGCATCCTCGCCACCCCATCGCCCCAATGGTGGAGGCGTTGCCAGAACGCTTCGCGAGTGCTGGCGAAATTGTGCATATGGCCCATTTTCGGGCAGACGAACAGGGTGATGTCGCTGGCGCTCTTGAAGGCTTTCGGTTCCTGCCAGGGATCGGGCACCACATCCCGCTCGCCCACCGCCACCAGCACCGGCACGGTGATTGCCGCGGCCTCGGGTGCCACCGTGCCGGGCGCCACCATCTGGATGGCGCAGGGCGGCGTGGTGGCCGAGCGCCAGTGGGGCAGGCTGCCGTCGGGATTTCTGGCGTGGAGGTCGATTTCGACGATATCGGCGGGCACGTCGTCGTAGTGGAAGGACCAGGCGAAGGGATGCTCGTTGTGGGCCGGGTCACTGACCAGGTCGTCCTTGCCCATCACTGTTTTCTCGGCGGCGGCCATCGCCGTCCGGTTGACGATCAGCGGCGCATCCAGGTTGCTGCCGCGGGGAATCCAAGGCCATTGCGCCTGCGGTGCGCCGGGGCGCGACGGCACCACGGTGTGAATGGCGCTGTAGCCGAGGGTGGCGATGCCGTCGAAGGGCGCATGCTGGCCCTGCAGCACGATGGTGAAGCAACCGCCCATGGACTGGCCGATGCCCAGCTTCACCGCCCGGGTTAGCGGGGCGAAGCCGTCCTTCAGCTGCCCGCTCTCGAGTTTGGCCATCACCGCTTCGACGGTGGCGAGGTTGGCCCGGGCGACATTCTCGTAGTCGAGGATATTGCCTTCGGGAATGGTGGATTCGCCCACGCCGAGATGGTCGCAGGCAACAAAGATCCAGCCGCGCCGCACATGGTGCCCGGCCTCGCCACCATCGTCGCAGCCGGGCATGTCAAAGGAATAATAGTGGCGGTTATAGCCGCCGCCGGGAAAGCCGAAACAGACCACCGGCGGATCGCACAGTTCGCCCTCCGGAAGGAAAACGGTTGCCTTGGTGTGGGCGGCGCTGCCGAGGCCGGCGGCCTCGGTGACATCGATGGTCAGGTCGATCTGGTGCATGGGCATTCCTCGCTGGCTATTGTTTTGGCTGGGGACGGCGGTTTCCGCCGGATCGTCCGCGAGTGTAGGGAGTCCCCTGCGGTTTGTGCAAGACAGGTTGCGGCAGCCGGTAAGTTCCGCCGCCGGGGAGTGGCTGCTAGACTCACGGCAAACAAGGATTGCAAACAAAGAATGGGGCGGGCATGACCGACACTTCAATCGCTACCACGATGCCGCCGCGATCGCGCTCCGGACAACTGGAACTGGGGTTGCGCTGGCTCGATGCCGGCGACGATGGCGCACCCCGCACGCCGGTCGCCACCTGGCGGGAGTTCCTCGACCTGGGCCGCCGCCTGCCGGCGCCGCGGCGCTTCCGGTGGGCGCGGCTGTGGCCGCTGCTGGCGCTGCTCAATGGTGCCCTCGCCGTCGCCGCGCTGACGGTATGGCCCGACCGCAGCGGCGTGCACATGCTGCTTTTTCTGCTCGCTTTCTGGCTGGCCCCGATCGCGCTGCTGGTCTGGACCACACTGTTGCTGATCCTCGGCCGCTGCCCCTGGTGGCGGCCGTTGATCACCGCGCACTGCGACCCGGTGATCGCCCTGTGGTTTGGCCGCCAGTCACTGCTTGCCCAGGGATTGTTCTGCCTCGGCGGGTTGGGCTGGCTGTGGCTGATGCTCGCCACCCGGCAGGTGATCTTTTACTGGAGCACCTCTATTCCGATGGTTTCCCGCGCCGTCGGCGCTTTCTTCGCCGCGCTCGGTTTCGGCTTGCTGGAGCCGCCCCCGGTGGGCGCCGCCGAAGCCGGCGCGATCACCGGCTGGCAGAATATTCAACTCGCCGCCAGCGGCGACTGGGCACTGTGGCTGACCCAGGTGGTCGCCCTGTGGGTGCTGCTGCCGGCGGTGGCGCTGCTGGCCGTCTGCCAGTGGCTGCTGGCCAGGCGGCTGGCGAACTGGCCGGCCCACAACCCCCGCCTGCGCCGCTGTTTCGAACGGCACAGCCAACCGGCCGTCCATTACCGCGCGCTGGCGCCGGAACAGCCGCCGGTGGAGCCGTCGGGTCAGGTTTTTCCACGCCGGGCGCAGCGCCCCGGAACTCCCGGTTTCGTCTGGCCGGGGGTGGCCGGCGCGGTGCCCGGCGGCTCGGTCCGTCTCGGCGAAGGCAGCCAGCAGGCGGATGTGGCGCTGGTCGAGGCGCGGGGCGGTGAACTCGGTTGCTGGTATGTCGCCGCCGCCACCGTACCCACCGGGGATCTCGCCGACCTGCTGAGCCTGCACCGGGCGACGAGCGGCGCGCCGGCGCTGTACATCCTTGCCGACGATGGCGTCGATCCGCGGCGGGTCGCTGACCTGAGCCACAGCTGGGGCGCCTTTCTCGACCGCCATCGGCTGCTGCTGCCGGTGACTCTGGTGGCGGGGGGGAACCCGGCATGACGACCCAGCCCCGCTTCGCGGTGGTCGGCCATCCCAACCAGGGCAAGTCCAGCGTGGTCGCCACCCTGGCGCAGGACGATCACATCGCCATCTCGCCGATCAGCGGCACGACCCGGGAGGCCCACCGCTACCAGTTGATGCTGGAGCAAGACATTCTCTACGAATTGGTGGACACCCCCGGCTTCCAGCGCCCGCGACAGGTGCTCGAGTGGTGCGCGGCCCACAGCGACGGAGCCGCCGACCGGCCCCGGGTGCTGGCGGATTTCGTCGGTCGCCACCGGGATGACCCGCGCTTTGCCGATGACTGCGCCCTGCTGGTGCCGGTGCTCGATGGTGCCGGAATCGTCTATGTGGTGGATACCGACCAGCCGTTCGGTCCCCAGTTCGAGGCCGAACTGACGCTGCTGTCGTGGACGGCCCAGCCGCGCCTCGCCCTGCTCAATCCGATGGGCCCGGGCGCTGGAAAAGGGCGCCATGACGGCGAGTGGCGCGCGGCGTTGCGGCAGTACTTTTCCCTGGTGCGCACCTTCAACCCGCTGCTGGCGCCCTTTGAGCAACACCTCGCTCTGTTGCGGGGCATGGCGGAAATCCATCTGCCCTGGCGCGCCGGCCTGCTGCGCGGCGTCGAGGCCCTTCAGCAGCAGCGCCAGGTCCGCCATCGCCGGGCCGCCGATACCCTGGTGAAATACCTGCAGTCGGCGCTGCGGTTCCACATCCAGCTGCCGGTGATTGGCGGCAAGGACGCCATCCGCGCAGCCGGCCTCGCGCAATACAACCGCGAATTGCGGCGGCGCGAGAACGATCTGCAGAAGCAGCTGGCAAAGCTCTACGGCCACAGCCAGCTCGACTGGGAGAGCGAATGGCAGATGCTGCGCGAAGCAGACCTCACCGACGCCCACGAATGGCGAGTCTGGGGGCTGTCGCGCAAGCGTCTGGCGTCCCTCAGCGCCGGGGCCGGGGTCATGTCGGGCCTGGTGGCGGATGCCGCAACCGGGGGTGCATCGATGCTGCTGGGCGCCCTGGTAGGGGGAACCCTGGGCGGGCTGGCCGGTGGTTTCGCCGGTCGCGACCCCCTGAGTTTCGAGCTGATTTCCAAGGTCCCCGGCTACGAACAGTGGCAACTCGGCCCGGTGTCCAGTCTGGAATTCGCCACCGCCCTTGCCGGCCGCGCCCTGCGCAGCTGGTACCAGGTGCGGCTGCGCAACCACGCCCGCCGCGACGCCCTGTTCCTGGCCTCCCAGGACCTCTCGCAA
>JBAZCN010000227.1:0-3761 GCA_041655035.1 Porticoccaceae bacterium
CCGCTCGGGGTCTTCGAGAAACCAGCCGGGCAGCACCGCGCGGCGTGAGGCCAGGCTGTTGTTGTAGAGCATGTGCTCTTCAAGGGAGCGGTACATATTGGCGTCGGAGGAGTTCGCGCCCATGGAGATCTTCAGCCAGGGATGCTGATCGAGTACGCCATTATCCCAGCAGCTGGAATGGAGTTCGGCCATTCCCTCCAGTGAACGGGCCATCTCGGCGGCATCGATGGGGTCGATAGCCGTGCAAAAGGTCACATCGGAGCAGGCCAGGTCCTCCATAACCACCAGCCCCTGGTTGAAGCCGTCTTCATCCCAATCGGCGTAGTAACTGAGAGGCGCGGGCACGGCCAGCTGTTCGCGGAAATAGCGGTAGAACCGCGCCTCCAACTCGCAGATACCGGAGCCGCTGCTGAGAGGGCTGCCGGACCAGTTGGCTTTCAGGCAAACATTGCGGGGAAAGCCGGCATCCACCGCTGCCTGATTCAACTCGAGGACAAGGCGCAATTTGGTGGTGTGGGTGTTGTTGAGCTCGACAATCTCGAAATCCCGCACTTCAAGATCAGGGTAACGCAGCTGCAACGTGCGGTTGAGCCAGGCGGGAGTGACCTGGTCGAGGTCGGTGGGGAGTTTTTCACTGCGCGGTTGGTAGCTTTCCGTATTCTTCATTTCGTATCCGGTCTGTTGTCAGGTTTATCAATCGTCACCGATGAAGGCGGCCGTGGTTCTGGTGCTTTCGACCACATACTCTCGGCGCTGCTGGCCGCGGGTCACGGTGCCCGGCTCAGGGTTTTCGTCATCGGGAAATACAAAGCTGGGGCCGTTGGGCAACTGCGCCAGGCCGACACTGACGATATGCTCCGGGGTGGGAATATTCATTTCCGGCGTCACCGTCATGCCGTGTTCCGCCATGTGCTCGCGCAAGGTCGGCGTGTCGGTATTGGCGATCAGCAGATTGATCACGTCCACTCCCTTGTCCGACCACTCGGCCCACAGGGACTCGCCAAAGTTTGCGCCAAAGGCCTTGGTGGCAGTGTAGACACTGAGTTTTTTGGTACCGCCAAAAGCCGCGTGGGAACCCACCAGCACCACGCCGCCCCTGCCCCGCTCCACCATTTTCCCGCCAAAATGGAAACAGCACTCCATCAGGGTCTGGGCATTTTTCATGACCAGTCCCGACCAGTCGCCAATACCGCCTTGCAGGAACTGCCTGGCATAGGGTGGAGAACCCGCGTTATAGACCAGCAGGCCCATTTCCCGCTCGCCGATTGCTGCAATCATCCGTTCGGTTGCCCCGGGCAGGGACAGGTCCAGCGCCAGGGCCAGCACCTCGACGCCAAATTCATTCTCGAGGCCTGTTTTCAGCGATTCCAGTTTTGCCGCGGTCCTGGCCACCAGTACGCAATTGAGCCCCAGCGCCGCCAGCTGCCGTGGAAAAGCCTCCCCCAAGCCGTGGGAGGCGCCCACTATCAAGGCCCAGGGCCCGTATTTTTTCCGGAATTCCGCCCGATCGATCTTTTCCGCTGACGCCATTTGCCTATCCCCTTAAAATTTCTCTATAAAATAACCGCTAATAATCATTGTGACTTATTAGCGGTTATTTGTAGAGCATGTCAACGCAGAGCATCAGAAGCTGTAACGTGCCTCCAGACCCCACATTCTCGGAGCCCCGTAAATACCGGTCTCAAAACCGAGGCGGCCGCCACTGGCACCGGATGCCACCATGTATTCGTCGTCGAACACGTTGCGCACAAAGACGCCCAGATCCATGCCGGTGGCGCCCAGCCCGTTCAGGTCGACCCGCAGGTTGGTGACATCATAGGATTCTATGACCAACCCGTCACCCTTGGAGGCGTCATCGGTCCAGTAATAATCGACATTGAACACCAGGCTGTTGGCGAACTGCCCCAGGGGCATTTCGTAGCGCAGCCCGGCGAGCAGGGTCTTCGGCGAGAAGAAGTTGAAAGCGATGTCATTGCCGGGAATATACGGCACCAGCGCCGACGGCTTGTTCAGTTTCTTGGTGTCGGAATCCTGGATGGTGGAGGCGACACTGAAGCTCAGCCGATCGGTCGGCGCGACGACAAACTCCATATCGACACCGGAAACCTCGGTGTTGCCGAGATTGACCAGCAGGGTGCCGCCCGCCGGATCATTGCTGGGATCGCAATCGCCGTCCGGCGTCACACCCGGGCCATTATTGGTGGGCGAACAGCCACCGCCCTGCTGGACCCCCGAGAGGAACGCCTGGACATTCTTGTATTCGCCGGTAAAGGCTGAAATATTGGTGCGCACCAGAACATCGCCGAAGCTCCAGTCGGCGCGCACGCCGACTTCGTAATCGGTAACCGTTTCCGGCTCGAATGTCTGGAAGGGTACCAGACGACCGCTGAAGACCGGCCCATTGACACCACCGGCGCGATAGCCGTGGCGTTTGACGGCGTAGAGAAACAGGTCGTCGTTGACCTGCCAGTTCAGGCCGAGCGACCAGGTGGTGGCGTCCGATTTCAGCTTGACGGTACTGGTGTCCTGGATGCGGTCGGCATTGCCCGACTCACAATCTCTGAGCTCGGCTTCGTTCGCGCCATTCATGCCATTCACAAACGGCGTGGCACCGACACCGGCACAGGCCTCGATCTCATCTTCCGTGTAGCGGGCGCCCATCTCGAGCTGCAGGCCCTCGACCACCAGATCGCTGAGGTCATACTGGACGTGGGCAAAGACCGCCTGCGACTCCTCGGTGACAAAGGTATAGGCCGCCGGTGAGGCCCCGATCAGCTCGACGGCAAAAGCCACCGAGTTCCCCTGATAGCCATCCGGTTCATTCTTCAGCCAGAAACCGCCCACCAGCCAGTTCAACTTGTCGTCGAAGGCGGTACCCTTGAACTGGATCTCGTTGCTGTACTGCTCGGACTGGTCGAACTTGTCCGCCTTGATGAAATTGGTGGGAATGGTGAAAGGCAGCCCGACGTCGGCCTGAAGTGTGGGCATACCGTCCACGTTGATGGCGTAGTTCAGGTCGGTGTGCCGGTAGCCGAAGATATTGATCACCTGGAACGCGCCAAAGTCAACCTCCGTGCGGTTGATCAGCGAATTGCGCTCGTTGTTCTCGAACTGATCAAAAGAGGGACTGTTGACGAAAGGCCCGCGCTTCCTGGTCAGCGCCAGTTGCTCTTCGACCGCGTCCTGCAGGCCCACCTGGGAAATAACCGTATTGCCGGGAAAGGAATCCGCCGGGAAAACGCCTTCGAGAACCACCCCGACGCCTTTGTTTTCACTTTTGAAATGATCAAAGATGGTGGTATTGCTGATGTAGTCGGTGGGCTCGACCAGCAGTGAAAGACGCAGGGTATTGGTGTCGACGGCGTCCAGATCGCTGCCCACGCCAATGTTCTTGGTATAGCCGTCGCGGCGGTTGAAATCAGCGGCGATACGCAGTGCCACCTTGTCCTGGATCAGCGGCAGGTTGATCGCGCCCTGCAGCCTGTTTTGATCGTAATTACCGACAGTGCCGCCCACGTAGCCGCTCAGCTCATGGCTCGGTGCCTGGGGCGTATAGAGGATGGCGCCACCGGTGGTGTTGCGGCCGAACAGAGTGCCCTGAGGGCCCTTCAGCACCTGGATGTTGGCCATGTCGAACTGGGGTACGGAACTGCCCCATACCGGCTCGGGCACCTCGGCGAAATAGCTGACAACCGCCGGCGAGGTGGTGCCGGAAAGCGCCTTGGACTGGCCGCGGATGACGTATACCACATTCTGGCGAC
>JBAZCN010000228.1:0-3750 GCA_041655035.1 Porticoccaceae bacterium
AGGAGCTTGGCAAGATTGCTAGTATTCTCGACAGTTGGTCGCCAGTTAGCGAGGCGTCGGCCGGGGTCGAACGATAGAACGGTTGTGTCGATATCGCTCTGGTTGTTATCGGCACACCGCCTTTAAAAAATGCCGGATACCGGCGTCTTATGAATGTACTGGAGATACTCGATGCTTATAGGTATTGCACGACCCATGGAGCCGCCGCATCCCATTCCCGATGTGGATATGGCGCAAATTGGCATGGCTGCGGAAAATGCAGGATTTTCCTGGATCAGCTATGGCCACCATACCGTACGTCCCCTGGATGAACCGGTGAAAGGTCCACACAAGTTCGGGGTTCCATTATTTCAGGACCAAATGGTGGGCTTTGCTCGTACGACAGCGGTGACCTCCACACTTGAAGTTGGAGGCATGTGTGTGGTGCCCATGCACCACCCGGTGACACTGGCGAAGATGGTCGGCTCCATCGACCATTACAGTAACGGCCGGCTTATCCTCGGCATCGGGGTAGGCGGGGCCAGCCAGCAGGAGATCGAAGCCTCCGGTGGACGCTGGAAGCGTCGTTGGGACTACACTCGCGAGGCAGTGGAAATCATGAAGGGGCTGTGGACTCAGGAACGCTTCGAATATGACGGCGAATTTTTCAAGATCCCGCCGGTGCTGTGCCGTCCGTCGCCGGCAAGAAAGCCCCACCCACCGCTGCTGCTGGGAGGATTCAGTGATCAGGTGCTCAAGCGTGCCGCGGAATGGGGGGACGGCTGGTTTCCCGCCTATATCGGGGAAGAACTGGAGCATGGGCCGCAGAGGGTGGTGGATGGGCGGCGCAAAATCGAGGAGTTTGCAAACGACGTCCATCGAGAGGACAAGAGGTTTGAAATTGCCGCGATCCTCGTCGGCAACATCACCCGCGATATTGTCCGCCGCTTCGAGGATGCCGGCGCCGACCGTGTCGCTATCATGTTGCCGATTATCACGACAGCTGAGGAGGGCCGGCAAGCAGTTGAAAAGATTGCTGAAGAGATTCTCGTGTAAAGATTCATGTCACCCTCCTGTACGCCGGTGGGCAGGTCGGCGGTGTCTGCCTCGTTCCGGCACCGGGAGTCGCCCAGACACCTCAGGCCCTGGAGGGAAAGAGCGGGCCCGGATCTCCCCAGGGAGGCGAGGCCCACTGGGTGCTCAGGGCCGGGTGATGTCCTCCAGATAGCGGAAGAAGTCGGAATCCGCCTTGATCATCAGCGTCGAGTTTTCGCCAAGGGCCTTGTAGGTTTCCAGGGTGCGGATGAAGGCGTAAAACTCCGGGTCGGCGCCAAAGGCCTCACCGTAGATGCGGATCGCCTCGGCGTCGGCCTGGCCGCGGATCTCCTCCGCCTGGCGCCCGGCCTCGGAACTGATCTCGCGCAGTTCCCGCTCCATCTCCCCGGTGATCTCCAGGCTGCGGCCCTCGCCTTCGGCGCGGAAACGCGCCGCGATGGCCTGACGCTCGGAGATCATGCGGTTTTCCACCTGGTGGCGCACCGAGTCGATATAGTTGATGCGCTTGATACGCACATCGACCAGCTCGATACCCAGCTCGGGCATCAGCCGTGAGGCGCTTTTCAGGATTTCGGCTTCGAGCTTTTCACGGCCCAGCTTGGGGCGCTGGGTGAGTACCACATCATCACGCTCCTGCTCGACTTCATCCAGCTCCTCGATGTCGACGCTCCAGTCGCCGGAGCGCACGATTTCTTCCAGCTCCGTGCCCGAGACGATATCCCGCACCACGGAATCGATGATGTCATCGAGACGGTTGCGGCCGCCGCGCTCATCGCGCACGCTGCGCAGGAACTGCAAGGGATCGATAATCCGCCAGCGGGCGGTGGTATCCACCTGGATGAACTCACGGCCCAGGGTGGGGATCTGGGTGACGTCGCCGTCCCATATCAGCAGGCGGCGATCATAGCGCCGCACTTCCTGGACAAAGGGCAGCTTCCAGTGCAGGCCGGGAGTACTGATCACGTCGCCCCGGGGCTCGCCGAACTGGACGATAATCGCCTGCTCCGCCTCGTCCACCACAAAGGCCGCGGAAGACAGCGTAATGATCACCACGACAAGTACGATAGCGCCGGCTACAAGACTTTTCATTTGGACTCTCCCTGACGCTTGTCACGAATATTCATCAATGGCAGCGGACCTATGTGATCCTCCTGGACCATGATCACCTGGCCGACGCCGGGCAGTATTTCCGCCATGGTTTCCAGATAGAGGCGGGCGCGGGTCACTTCCGGCACCGCGGTGTATTCCTGGAGCATGGCCTTGAACCGAACGGTCTCCCCCAGCGCGCGATTGACGCGCTCTGTCGCGTAGCCCTGCGCTTCGGCAATCAGGCGCTGGGCTTCGCCTTCAGCGCGGGGAATTTGCTGGTTGGCGCGCTTGGTGGCTTCGTTGATCATGCGCTCGCGCTCCTGGCGGGCCTCGTTGACTTCGTTAAAGGCGGGCTGCACTGTTTTAGGGGGCACCACATCCTGCAATTCCACGGTAATCACATGGATGCCGGCATCGTACAGATCCATGATGTTCTGGATCTCGTCGCGGGCGCCCTGGGCGATTTCCACCCGGCCCACGGTCAGCACCTCGGACCCGAGCCGGTTGCCCACCACCCGTCGCATCACCGATTCAGAGATGTCGCGCAGGGTGCGGTCGGGCTCGCGTTGCTGGTACAGGTACTTGATGGGGTCATGGATCCGGTACTGGACGACCCACTCTACCTCGATCACATTCAGGTCGCCGGTCAACATCAGGGATTCGCTGGTGAAATCCTGGTCGGAATAGCGGGTGCGGTCATCGACCTGATCGGCGGAACGGAAGCCGAACTCCTGCTTGAGCACCCGGGCGGAGGCGACCCGCTGGATACGGTCGATGCCAAAGGGAACCTTGAAATGCAGGCCCGGATCGGTGATATCCACCACCGCGCCAAAACGCTTGACCACCACTTGTTCTTCGGGCTGCACGGTATAGAAACTGCTGAACACGCCCCAAACCACAACCAGCGCCAGGGGTATCAGCAGGAGGGCGAATTGCGAGGGCAGCTTTGGCAGCTTCTTCAGCAAGTCGTTGATGTCGTCCTCGAGGTTGCGGGAATTCGACGAGCTCTGCCAGGGATTCTTATCCATGGTGCTTTTCCTTGTTGTGTAAATTTACCGGATCTGCAGCCGTTACCCCGGCATGGGGAGTGACTGCTGGAATTGGCTCGCAACTGATCAGGGCGATAGGCATCGACCGGGGAACGAACCTTCCCCTCGTGCCCGCTATTGGTCATCGACGGATTGAAGCAGGCAGCCCCATTGAAGTAGATAGCCCCAAAGCCGGGCCGGACGGGAGGCCTACCATAACAGATAGGGCGAAGCGGAGCCATTAATCACTTGTAAACCGCTTGGCCGGCACCTGGCCAGCGGGCATATCGCCGAATGACAACCGCTATCGCCCAGCCGTAAGACGTTTGATTTATATTGTCTCGAGGACCTATCATTCCTGCCTGTTTCCGGCCAGCGCCCGCCAACCACACATAAAAACAGAGGTTGCCGGGCCACCGAAATACACGATATGAAACCACTTGCAGGTGATCCGATAATGACGAGCATTCAGACAATCCAGGCTGGCAAAGAGGCGACTGACGAAGACAAACTGCGCGCCTGCGTCGAGCGCCTGACCGGCGGCCAGGTGATTGCCATGGAGCGCCAGATCCGCTGGCGGCCGGCGTGGTTCGTCGAT
>JBAZCN010000229.1:0-3679 GCA_041655035.1 Porticoccaceae bacterium
GCAGGAGGCGCACCGTCAGGCTTCGGTGCGCTTCATTCTTCAGCGCACCCTATGGATCTCGACCCGGCTGCGGGCGTAGCGCGATGGCGGGTATCGGCACGTTCCCATATAGGGTGTGCCGACGCAGGAGGCGCACCGTTGGGCATCGGTGCGCTTCATTCTTCAGCGCACCCTATGGATCTCGACCCGGCTGCGGGCGTAGCGCGATGGCGGGTATCGGCACGTTCCCATAGGGTGTGCCGACGTAGGAGGCGCGCCGTCAGGCTTCGGTGCGCTTCATTCTTCAGCGCACCCTATGAGGTCTGCGGTGACTAGATGAGCACAGGTAGCCATTCGCACCGGAATTGTCACAGCGGTTATCTATACTTGAGTTCGAGCTTCCCCCATCGACAGGCAGGAGCAAGAGGATGGATGACTTTGGAAAAGGCAGGTTTTATGTCGCTCTCGACGAAGTATTTCAGGCCGGTGACAGCGAGCAGGCCCCCCTGCTCGAAGATCTGGCGCGACGAATTTTTGATCTGACACCCGCTGACGAGGTAGCGGACGAAAGCATCAGTGACGTTGCCGGCCTGGTTCGCTCACTGTGGGACTATCTCGCCATTTTCGATGGCAAGACGCCGAAAATCAGTTGCTTCAACCCAAGCCAGGAAGAGGATGGCTGGGAGCACCGGCACACCCAGATTTTTGTCCTCCAGCGGGATATGCCCTTTCTGGTGGATTCCATCCGGATGGCGCTCAACCGCCTGCGGCTCGGCATTCATATCATCAACAGCACGGTGCTGGGCGTGCAGCGGGATGACGACGGCGCATTGCGCGCGCTTGCCGTCAGTGAGGATGACCGCGCTGGCAAGGAGGCGTTGATCTATCTGCAGGTCGACCGGTTCACGGACCCCGACGAGTTCGGGCGGGTGGTCGCGGAGCTGGCCGCGGTGCTGGGTTGCCTCGAAGCGGTGACCGATGACTTCCAGCCGATGCTGGACAGGCTGGCCGCGATAATCGCTGATGTCCGACGCAACCCCGCGCGGCTCGAAGCGGAGGTGCAGGCGGAGTACCTGGCCTTTCTGGATTGGGTGCACGACAACCATTTCACGTTCCTGGCCTACAGTTACGGCCAGCTCCCCGATAGTGGCGTCCAGGTCGTCGCTGCCGAACAGGGGCAACTCGGACTGTTTCGCGCCAACGGCTGTGACACCGCCTCGGTGCAGCTGTCGGAACTGGCGTCGGAATTTCACGATTTTCACCAGGGCGAGCAGCTTTTGACCCTCGCCAAGTCGCCGTTGCGCTCGCGCATCCACCGGGACACGTACTGCGAATACCTGGTGATCAAGGATTACGACGAGCGCGGCCACATGGTCGGCGAGCACCGGTTTCTGGGGCTCTACACGTCGCTGGTCCATTCGCAAAGCCCGTTCGGCATTCCCCTGATCCGAGAAAAATTGCAGCGGGTGATAGCGCGTTCCGGATTGTCGATGTCAAGTCATGACGGCAAGGCATTGCGCAAGATCATGGAAAGCCATCCGCGCGAGGAGTTGTTTCACGCGTCCGAGCAACAATTGTTCGAGATCCTTATCGGTATCTGGCAGATCCAGGAGCGGCGCAGGGTCCGGCTGTTCCTCCGCCCCGACCCCTACGGGGAGTTTGTCAGCTGCTTGTTGTACCTACCGCGCGACAGTTACCGCACTGAAATTCGCGAGCAGGCGGAGGCTCTGCTCAAAGAGCAGCTCGACGCGGTGGAGAGCCAGTTCACCACCTACTTTACCGAATCCCTGCTGGTGCGTACCCATTTCGTGCTGCGCGTGGCTTCGGACCGCTACCGCCAGGTCGATGCCGGGGAGCTGGAAAGGTCGATCAGCGCCCTGACGCAGGATTGGCGGGACGAGTTGCGCACGGCCATCGTCGATCATTGGGGCGCCGAGCGGGGATTGGTGCTGGCGGGCAAATACCGCGAGGCTTTCCCGGTCAGCTACCGCGAACACTTCGTTCCTCGCACCGCGGTGCACGATCTCGACCTGATCCTCGGGCTGGAAGGCGACGGCAATATCGCCATGCGTTTCTACCAGCCGCCGAATACCGACCCCAGTGTCATGCATTTCAAGATATTTCATCTGCGTGAAGTGCTGTCGTTGTCGGCTATCGTGCCGATGCTGGAGAACCTGGGGTTCCTGGTGATCGGCGAGCACCCCTACCGGATCGCAGCGGAAGGCGAGCAGCTGGTCATGCTCCACGAGTTCATCCTGCGCTTCACGCTGGATATCGCCATCGATGTGCCGGGGGTGAGGAATAATTTCCAGGAAGCCTTCGCCGCCGTGTGGCACCGCAAGGTCGAAGATGATTCATTCAATCGCCTGGTGGTGGGCGCGCGGCTGGACTGGCGGTCGGTGGTGGTGCTGCGGCTTTATGCCCGTTATATGAAGCAGCTGGGCTTGGCCATCAGCCACGACTTCATCGCCACGACCCTGTCCTCCAACCTGGATATCACCCGCAACCTGGTGGCGCTGTTCAAGACCCGCTTCGATCCCAAGCTCGCTACCCCGGACGGGGCGAGGGGCGAGCGGCCGCAGCGGCTCGAAAGCAAGATCATCGAGTCGCTGGACAAAGTCGCCAATCTCAATCAAGACCAAGTGCTGCGCACCTACCTGCAGCTGATCCTGGCGACGGTGCGGACCAATTTCTTCCAGCGGGATGCCGAGGGGGAGGCGAAGCCCTACGTGTCCATCAAGCTGATGCCGCGTTCGATAGCCCTGTTGCCGGAACCGAGACCTGAATATGAAATATTCGTCTATTCACCGCGGATGGAAGGCGTCCATTTGCGGGTCGGCAAGGTGGCGCGGGGGGGAATCCGCTGGTCGGGCCGGGCGGAGGACTACCGCACCGAAATCCTCGGCCTGGTGAAGGCCCAGGAGGTCAAGAATGCGGTGATCGTCCCCACCGGCGCCAAGGGTGGCTATGTGGTGAAACGCCTTCCGTCGACAGCGGGTCGCGATGAGGTGCAGGCCGAAGGGGTCGCCTGCTATCGGATGTTCATCACGGGCTTGCTGGACATCACTGATAACGTGCTGTCCGGACAGATCGTGCCTCCGGTGGACGTGGTGTGCCACGACGGCGACGACGCCTATCTGGTGGTGGCCGCCGACAAGGGGACGGCATCGTTTTCCGATATCGCCAATAGCATTTCGGCCGATCACGACTTCTGGCTGGGGGATGCCTTCGCGTCCGGCGGCAGCCACGGGTACGACCACAAGAAAATCGGCATCACGGCGCGCGGCGCCTGGGTGGCGGTGCGGCGCCACTTCCGCGAGCTCGGCCTCAACCCCGACGAGGATGACTTCACCGTGGTGGGTATTGGCGACATGTCGGGGGATGTATTTGGCAACGGCATGTTGCGGTCCAGGCATATCCGGCTGGTGGCGGCGTTCAACCATCAGTCGATTTTCCTCGATCCCGATCCCGATCCCGAAGCCAGCTTCGAAGAACGCAAGCGGTTGTTCGATCTGCCGCGCTCTTCCTGGGAAGATTACGACCGGGCCCGGATCTCCAGGGGTGGCGGGGTGTTCTCGCGGGCGGCCAAGTCCATTGCCCTGTCTGCCGAGCTCAAGGCGCTGCTGGCTGTCGACGAGGACAGCCTGACGCCGGCCCGGCTGATCCATTGCCTGCTCAAGGCGGAGGTGGATCTAGTGTG
>JBAZCN010000230.1:0-3669 GCA_041655035.1 Porticoccaceae bacterium
GGAGCGCTCCCGGGAAGTGCGCGGCACCGTGATCTCGGCGCTGATCTATCCGGCCATCCTCGCCACCGTGGCGGTGCTCTCGATCGCCGTCATGCTCGGTTTCGTGGTGCCCCAGTTCGAAGCGCTGTTCGCCGACATGGGCGACGCTCTGCCGGCCCTCACCCGCGCGGTAATCGCCCTTGGCGACGGCATCAAGGCCTACGGCTGGCTGATGCTGATCGCACTGGTACTCGGCGGTTACGGCATTCGCCGCTGGCTGCGCCAGCCCGCCGGCCAGAGCTGGAAAGATCGCACCCTCCTCAGCCTGCCGCTATTCGGCGCGGTGCTGTTCAAATACGAAGTGGCGCGCTTCTCCCGCACCATGGGCACCCTGCTCGGCAATGGCGTGTCCATGCTCCAGGCCATCAACATCGCCCTCAGCACGGTCGAGAACGGCATCGTCCGCCAATCCTTCCAAATACTTCCTCCGGCCGTCAAAGCCGGGCGGCGAATGTCCGAGGCCCTCGCCGAGAGCGGCGACTTCACCCCCATGGTGATCCAGATGGTGCGCGTCGGTGAAGAGTCCGGGCGCCTCGACGAGATGCTGCTCGAACTCGCCCGCGTTTACGAACACGACGTCCAGGCCGGCATCAAACGCGGCCTCACCCTGCTGGAGCCGCTGCTGATCCTCGGCATGGGCGGCATGATCGCGCTGATCATCATCTCCATTCTGATGGGCATTCTCTCGGTCAACGACATGGCGATGTAAACCCTCCGTCGACGTGGTCATAGGCCAACCAAACCACTTCACCGACCAAGCAGACACTGGCGACGTCAGCCGCTCTCACCATACCGTTGAGGGCCGATTTCAAGCGGCTCGACAAAACCGCGCTCAGCCACGAACTCGGGGCGGGGCGGCATGCCGTCGAAGGGCTCAGTCGGCCGATTGTCGACGTGGTTGTAGACAAAAAACAGATTGCTGCGCGGGCTGGGGGCGATATTACTATTGGAACCGTGGAGCGTGTTGCAATCGAATAACACCACACTGCCCGCCATGCCTGTGGCTTGCGCGATACCGTAACGTTCGACCATCGTCGTCAGGCTGTCATCATCCGGAATGCCGAACTCCTGGCGGCGCAAGGATTTTTGGTAATGGTTCTCCGGCGTTCTGCCGACACAACCGATGTAATGCCGGTGGGAGCCAGGAATCAGCATCAGCGGCCCATTCCATGGGTGGTTGTCGGTCAACAGGATCGAGCAACTGATGGTGCGCATGCGCGGCAGCCCATCCTCGGTGTGCCAAGTCTCGAAGTCTGAATGCCAGTAGAACTCCTTGCCCTTGAAGCCCGGCTTGAGGTTCAGCCGGGACTGATGCACATAAATATCGCCATCCAGCAGATAGCGAATCAGGCCAGCGGTGCGCTCATCCCGGGCGACCCGGGCGAACAACGGATTGCTGCGGTGAATCGCGAAAACCGAGCGCAGCGCACCGCTGTCCGGCTCGCGGATCGCGGCGGGGGATTGCAGCACCTCCGGCTTGTTGCGCATGCGCTCAAGCTCACCCTTGAAAACCATCACCTCCTCGGCACTGAACAGATTTTCGAGAACGAGGTAGCCGTCGCGCTCGAAGCACGCCAACTGTTCCGCACTCAAGGGCGTATTATCAGCATCCTGGCGGTAGATAACCGGGTCCAGCCGGTCCTGCCAGCGCGGATGGTTGTGCTGTCGTGAGGGATAGAGATCTGCTTGCGTGCGACTCATTGTTACTCCTATTATTGGTGCGGGTGTCCAGAGCAACGGGTACACCCTTCCCGTCGTACACCGCGCGACCGATCAGTGGCGGAAAGTGGAAAAATAAATAGTAAATTTTGATACTTAGCTCCAAGTACACTTTTATAGTAAACACATCAAAAAAAGGAGTTCAACTGCAACTCATCCGGGCCTCTCTGCCGTTTATACTCCTATCTGGGCGGTTACAGCTGTTATCGGGGTGTTCCTCATCACGCTGTAAGCCGCATACAGACAGGCCTGGCGGCACCTCTCCCGGCGCTTTTTTGTCGCTGTTGCGGAAATCCATTCGCACCTTGATTCAACCGAAAATAGTATTCGCAGTGAATCACCACCCCACGGCAGTTGCCTCCAGCGGCTCAGTACCGGGCAACGCGCAGATATAGACCGCCTCCATAAAACCTGTAATATGCAACCCTGAATCGTTATGGAGCAGCCAATGTCAACAAACACGAAACGACGCAACGCCGGCTTTACCCTGGTCGAATTGCTGGTGGTGCTCGCCATCCTCGCGTTACTCGCCGGGCTGGTCGGCCCGCAAGTGCTCAAGCAACTGGGCGGCGCCAAAAGCAAAACCGCCACCGTGCAGATCCGCGACCTGGAGCAAGCCCTCGAAATGTACAAGCTCGATGTCGGTCGCTTCCCCACCAGCGACCAGGGGCTCGACGCCCTGGTGCGCCAGCCCTCCGGCGTGCCCGGCTGGAACGGCCCCTACCTGAAAGGCTCGGCCGTGCCCCGCGATCCCTGGGGCGGCGACTACAACTATCGCTACCCAGGCCAGAACGCCGAGTTCGACCTGGTCTCCTACGGCCTCGACGGCACGCCCGGCGGTGACGGCGAAAATGCCGACATCACCAACTGGGGCGGCCAATAACAACGGTCGACAGCAATGGCCAGCCCGTCAGCAGGCCCTCGCCCGGAGCCAGCCTTGCCGTCCAAGCCCCTCGCATCCCCCACCATCCCCGGCGGCGTTCCGGCGGGGCGGAGGGCCGCCGGCTTCACCCTGATCGAGCTGGTGGTCGCCCTCGGGGTGGCCGCCCTGCTGGCCGGTGTCGCCACGCCGATGGCGGTGCGCATGTACGACAGCATGCAGTACCGCGAAGCCCTGCGCGGCCTCAGCACCGCCGCCTCCGGCGCCCGCTATCGCGCCATCACCTCGGGCCGCGCCTTCGACCTGATGGTCGAGGCCGATGCCTCCCGCTACACCGTGGTGCCTGCACAGACCGCCTTCGACAAGGGCAAGATCAACAACATCGCCGCTGACCTGCGTGTCCAGATGGTCTCGGCGCGCCAGTTGAGCTCCCAGGCCGGGGTCGGGGTGATCCGCTTCTATCCGGACGGCAGCTCCACCGGCGGCAGCATCACCCTGTGGCGCACCAACGGCGACGGCCTGCGCCTGCGGGTCGACTGGCTGCTGGGGCGAATCACCCAGGAAAGGCCCGAGCTCTGATGACATCAGCCCTTATCGCCAGCCCCGCCCGCCCCCAGTCCGGGTTTTCCCTGATCGAGATGATCGTCGCCCTGGTCATCCTCTCGCTGTCGCTGGGCATGCTCTACCAGGCGACGGCCGGCGCCACCCGCAACGTGCGGGTCGACGAGCGCTATAGCTACGCCATTCTCCTCGCCCAATCGCTGCTGGCACAGCATGCCACCGCGCCCCCGGAAGGCATTCGCACCGGCGGCGCCATCGAGGACTACCGCTGGCGGCTGGCCACCACCGCCCTCCCGCCGCCCGAGAACCTGCCCGCGGTTGCCCTGCACCAGCTCGACGTCGACGTCAGCTGGGACGATGGCGGCGGCAAAGCGCGCACCGTGAAACTCACCACCATCGTGCCCCAGACGGCGCCCGCCAATGAATTCTGACGCGACCCGGCCCGCAGGGCGCAGCGCCGCCAGATCCCG
>JBAZCN010000231.1:0-3668 GCA_041655035.1 Porticoccaceae bacterium
ATAGACGGCGCGGTGAGCCTCGCTGGCGTCGGTGGCCGCAGCAGCGGCGAGCGGATCACCTTCGCCTTTCTCTATAATGGTCCAGCGCCCGCCTATCAGGTGCGGGCGCTGTTCGACCAGTTGAGCACGCTGTTGGTCGAACCCTGGAACCGTTGATTCAGAACCGTTGATCCAGAACCACCCGGGAGGCGTCACCATGCGACTCTATCCCCTCGCCGTGCTGGCCGCCCTGCTGCCGCTGGCCGGCATCAACCTCACCTACCTGCTGGCGGCGAGCCACGACCAGGTGGCCTGGTGTATCCCCTATCTTCACAGTTGCACGTCGATCAGCGCCACCGGCCGGGAGCCGCCCGCCTACTTCGTGTTCAAGGGGGTGATGATCCCCGCCGCAGTGCTGCTGATGTTCTATTGGCTGCTGTGTGCCGCCTGGCTGCGCACCCTCGGCTGCCGGCGCCACCGCTGGCGGGCGCTGGTGGTGGCGCTCGGCCTGGTGGCGGGATCGGGGCTGATCTTCTACAGTTTGATGCTTGGCTGGATCGGCGACGTCTACCGGTTGCACCGCCATATCGGCGTGTCGGCATTCTTCGGCTTCAGTTTTTTCGCCCAGTTGGTGGTCACCTGGCTGCTGGCGCAGTTGCCGATGGTCGAGCAGCGCTTCCGCAGCAGCCTGCGCTGGTTGCGAATCGATACCGCCCTGATCTGGCTACTGGGCCTGGCCAGTGTCGTGCTCGGCTATCTGGATCCGGAACTCTACAAGCGCACCGATGACGCCGTGGCCTGGAACTTCACCCTGCTGCTGTGCAGCCATGTGCTGCTGACCGCCAATCTGTGGCGGCTGACGGGCTGGCGGCTGCGTTTCGCCACCACCCTCTGAACGCCACAGCCGGTCGTCAACGCATGGCGGCGACGATCAGGCCGATCACACAAATCAGGCCGATGGTCCACACCGTGCTGCGCAGCGTGGCGAGATCCTTGATGTAAAAAATACCGTGGGCGATACGGGCGAGGATGAAGATCACCGCCAAGAGGTCGATGGTGCCCTGCGCCACCCCCGCCAATTGGGCGATGATCACCGCACCGATGAAGCCCGGCAGCGCCTCAAAGGCGTTCTGCTGTGCCCAGTTGGCCCGCTGGTGGGCGCCCTCGAGCTTTTCCAGCATCAAGCGGGGATGGTTGTTGTCGTAGTTTTTCGCCTTGAAGTAGGGTGTCTTGGCAATACTCGCCCAGATGTAGGGCAGGACGATGGCGATCAGCACACAGCCGTAAGCGAGGGTCATGTGAGGTGCTCCTTTTTTTCGTATCATTGTCGGCACGGCCAGAATAGCACCATCCCTTTCCCGGAGCACTCATGACCTTTTCAAGCCATCGCGGTCCCTATCCGCTGTCGCGCCCGCGCCGCAACCGCAGCGCCGATTTCGTCCGCCGCCTGGTGCGGGAAACCCGTCTGAGCGTGGACGATCTGATCTATCCTGTGTTCGTGCTGGAGGGCGAGCGCCGCCGCGAACCGATTCCTTCCATGCCGGGCATCGACCGGCTGTCCATCGACCTGCTGGTGGCGGAAGCCCGGCACTGGGCTGCCCTGGGCATTCCGGCACTGGCGCTCTTCCCCGTCACCCCGGGCGAACGCAAATCCCTCGATGCCGAAGAGGCCCACAATCCCGATGGGCTGGCCCAGCGGGCCACCCGGGCGCTAAAAGCCGCGCTGCCGGAGCTCGGAGTGATCACCGACGTGGCCCTCGACCCCTTCACCAGCCACGGCCAGGACGGCATCATCGATGATCATGGCTACGTGCTCAACGACATCACCGTCGACACCCTGG
This sequence comes from Porticoccaceae bacterium, assembly GCA_041655035.1. GTDB lineage: Bacteria > Pseudomonadota > Gammaproteobacteria > Pseudomonadales > Porticoccaceae > NAT127. The sequence goes on from JBAZCN010000231.1 coordinate 1,821, forward strand.
TCAGACAGGCGCTGTCCCACGCCGCAGCCGGGGCCGATATCGTCGCCCCTTCCGACATGATGGACGGCAGGATCGGGGCCATCCGCCAGGCCCTGGAAGACGCCGGACACCTCAACTGCAAGATCCTCGCCTACTCCGCCAAGTACGCCTCCAGTTACTACGGGCCGTTTCGCGACGCGGTGGGCTCGGCGGGCAACCTCAAGGGCGGCAACAAGGTCACCTATCAGATGGACCCGGCCAACAGCGACGAGGCCCTTCACGAGTGCGCGCTCGACCTTGCCGAAGGCGCCGATATGCTGATGGTCAAACCCGGCATGCCCTACCTGGACATTCTCCACCGGGTCAAGCGGGAACTGGGCGCGCCCACTTTCGTCTATCAGGTGAGCGGCGAATACGCGATGCATGTGGCGGCCTTCGAGCAAGGCTGGCTCGACCGGGAGACGGTCATGATGGAATCCCTGCTCGCCTTCAAGCGCGCCGGCGCCGACGCCATCCTCACCTATTTTGCCGTCGATGCGGCACAACTGCTGAAGGGCTGAGGTCAGCAGACGGCGATGCATGACCCAAACACACTGCTGCTCGACACCCTGCGGCAAGGCTCGGGCAACCGGCTGCTGGTGGCGGATGAAAACTGCCGGGACTTTCCCTTCGACCAGTTGCCGGACGCGGTGCAGGTATTCACCAACCGCGTGGATATCGCCCGGCTGGCCGAACGCGCCGGCACAGCCACCCACTTCTCCGATTTCGACTTTTCACACTGCGCTGCCCGGTCCGTGGCATGCCTCGCCTATCGGCTTTCAAAGGAAAAGGCCGTGGTACACCATATCGCCAATCAGGCGCGGAGCCTGCTGGCCGCCGGCGGCACGCTGGTATTGGTGGGGGGCAAGCAGGAAGGCATCAAGACCTTTGCCAAAACCCTGGGCAAGGCGCTGGGCTCCGCCGCCATCCTCGAAAAGCACGGCACTGTCTATCGCGCAGTGATCACCCGGGGCAATGCCGATGCCGGGCCGCTGGACGACCACGACTACAGCCGTCTGCGCACTATCTTCAGTGTCGACGGCAAGCCGGTGTGCAGCAAGCCCGGACTCTTCGGCTGGGACAGAGTCGACCAGGGCAGCGCCCTGCTGGCGGACCATTTGGCGGATTTTTTCGCCACCCTGCCAACGGCGCCACAGCGCCTGCTGGACCTCGGCTGCGGGTACGGCTACCTGGCGCTGGCCGCTTCGCGGCTCGGTCATTTTCATATCACCGCGACCGACAACTGTGCTGCCGCCATCCGTGCCTGTCAGCACAATTTCGAGCGGCACGGGATAACCGGCACCGTGGTAGCGGACGACAGTGGCGAGACGCTGCCACCGGGCTACGACGTCATTCTCTGCAACCCCCCCTTCCACCAGGGCTTTCAGGCGGATCGCCGGCTCACCGAAACATTCGTCGCCAACTGCCATCGGCTGCTCGATCGGCGGGGACGCGCACTCTTTGTCGTCAACGTCTTTGTGCCACTGGAGTCCTTGGCCGATACACACTTTGCGCAGGGCAAAGTGGTTCTGAATAACGGCCGGTTCAAATTGATAGAACTTTCCAGCCCCAGAGTCCTGCGCTGACCTATCTTTCGACCGTGCTGCAATGGGCCACAACTCTGCTGGCAACAGGGAGAAAGCCGTACAAGCTTGGTCGCGGTCAGTCGTTGTCAGCTGCGCCGGGCAGAGCTTCGACAGGGGCGCCTGGCGATGGAATCGGCGCCGGCACGGTCGGTGTCGGCAGGCCCGAGATCGGCAGGTCGTCGAAATGTTGCAGGCCCTTCATCCGCGCACGCATCTCGCCGCTGATGTCGCGTAGGTCCTGCTC
>JBAZCN010000232.1:0-3668 GCA_041655035.1 Porticoccaceae bacterium
CCAGGGCCAGGGCGAAGACCAGGGGTAGCGGTTTCCTGAGTATCATTCCGGTCATATCGGTCACTCCCGCGCCAGCGCCTCCACCGGATCCAGCCGGGCGGCATTGCGCGCCGGCAGGAAGCCAAAGGCCACGCCGATCAGGGTCGAGCAGGCGAAGGCCGCGACGATCGACATCGTCGAGAACACCATGTCGAACCCGGCGCCGGCGGCCGCGAACACCCAGCCGAGAGACAGCGCCAGAATCACCCCCAGCACACCGCCGAGCAGGCACACCAGCACCGCCTCGATGAGGAACTGCTGCATGATGTCGCTCTGCCTCGCGCCCACCGCCATGCGCACCCCGATCTCCCGGGTCCGCTCGGTGACCGAGACCAGCATGATGTTCATCACCCCGATGCCGCCCACCACCAGGGCGATGGCGGCGATGGAACCGATCATCAACGTCATGGTGCGGCTCGTCTGCTCGATGGTTTCGCGGATTTCCGCGGTATTGTTGAGGAAAAAGTCCCTGGTGCCGTGGCGCTGGGTGAGCAGCCGGGTGATCGCCGACTCCGCCGCCGCCATCGCGGTGTCATCGTCGACCCGCACCGTAATGCTCGACACATAGCTCTGCCCGAGCATGCGCGCCATGGCGGTGGTGTAGGGCACCCATACGCTCAGGTTGTTGCTGCTGCCAAAACCGCCGGTCTGCCTGCGGGTGACGCCGACGATCCGGGCCGGCACATTGCCGAGCAGGATCACCTGGCCGACGGGATCGGTATCGCCGCCGAACAGTTCGGTCAGGGTATTCTGGTCGATCACCACCACCTGGCGGATATCCTCCACCGCCTCCCTGTCGAAAAAGGTTCCCTGCGCCAGCTGGAGCCCCTTGACGCGGAAAAACTGTTCGCCGACGCCGCTGACCTGGGCCGTCGCCGAGCGGTTGCCGTGGCGCGCGGTCACCGACGTCGAGACATTCGGCGTGGCGCTGTCGACGTAGCTTTGCTGCGCCAGTGCCTCGGCATCGGCGGCGCGCAGGGTCTGCACCCGACCGGAGCGCAAATCGCCGAAGCCGCTGCCGGGGTAGACATCGATGGTATTGGTGCCGAGGGCGCTGATGCGGTTCATGATCTCGCGCTGGGAGCCGTTGCCGAGCGCCACCACCGAGACCACCGAGGCGATGCCGATGATGATGCCGAGCATGGTCAGGAAAGTGCGCATGCGATGGGCGTTCATCGCCAGCAGCGCCATGCGGAAGGCTTCGGCAAAGCGCCCCCGGGCGGCGCGCCAGCCGTGGTGGGTCGCGGCGGCGCGCGCGGCGGTGCCGGGGCGCACCTGCTGTGACACCTCGGGGTTGATGCGGTCGCCGACGATCTCGCCGTCGTGAATCTCGATGATGCGCTGGGCGTGGCTCGCCACCGTCATATCGTGGGTGACGATGATGATGGTGTGGCCTTCGCGGTGCAGCTCGCCAAGGATTTCCAGTACCTGTTCGCCGGAGTGGCTGTCCAGCGCGCCGGTGGGCTCGTCGGCGAGAATCACCTCGCCGCCGTTGATCAGCGCCCGGGCGATACTGACCCGCTGCTGCTGGCCGCCGGACAGCTGGCCGGGCCTGTGGCCGATACGATCCTCAAGGCCGAGCCGCAGCAGCAGCGCCGCCGCCCGGCTGCCGCGCTCCGGGCCCGGCACGCCGGCGTAGACCGCCGGCACCTCGACGTTGCCCTGGGCGCGGAGATCGCCCAGCAGATGGTAGCGCTGGAAGATGAACCCGAAATGTTCGCGGCGCAGCTCGGCCAGTTCATCCGCCGCCATGGTGCCGGTTTCGCGGCCGGCGACGCGGTAGCTGCCGGTGGTGGGACGGTCCAGGCAGCCGAGAATATTCATCAGCGTCGACTTGCCGGAGCCGGACTGGCCGACGATGGCCACCATCTCCCCGGCGGCGATATCCAGGTCGATATCCTTGAGCACGGCGATGGTTTCGTCACCAGCGGGAAATTCCCTGCGCAGGTTGCGCAGACGCAGCAAGGGCGTATTCATCAGCGCATCCGCATCATGCCACCGGGGCTCATCCGGCGCTGGTTCTGGGCGGTCGCCGCCTCGTCGTCGCCGGCTTCGCCGATGACCACCTGCTCGCCTTCCGCGAGACCGCCCAGCACCTCACTGCGCGCGTTGTTGGTCAGGCCGACGGTGATCGGGCGCGGCTCGCGGCGGCCGTCACTGCCGAGCACCGACACCACCTGGCCGCCGTCCGGCCCCCTGGTCCCGAGGGCCGCGGCGGGAATGGTCAGCACATTGCGGGCACTGTCGAGGATCACCGAGACCTGGGCGGTCATGTCGATACGCAGGATACCGTCCGGGTTTTCGACGTCGAACAGGGCGTTGTAGTAGATCGCCGAGCTGGAGGTACCGGACGCCGCCGAGCTGCCGGCCTCATTCTCGATGGACGACGGCGCCGGCTCCACGGTGCGCAGCCGGGCGTGATACTTCTTGCGCGGCGCCCCGAGAATAGTGAAGTAGACCTGCTGTCCGGGCCTGACCTTGACCACATCCGCCTCGGAAATTTCCGCCTCGACGGTCATGATATCGAGCTTCGCCAGCTTGACGATGGTCGGCGTCGATTGGTTGGCGTTCACCGTCTGGCCCTCCTCGGCGAGAATCGCCACCACGGTGCCATCCATCGGCGCGGTGATCTTGGTGTAGCCGAGATTGGCCCTGGCGGTGTCCACTTCGGTCTGCTGCTGGACGACCTGGGCCTCGAGGGCCTTGATCTGGGCCTGGATGGACGCCAGCGACGCCTCGGCGCTCTCGTAGTCGGCCCGCGACGTCGCCTGGGCGGCGAGCATCTGTTCCTGGCGGGCAAAGGCCAGGCGGGTCTCCTTGAGCGCGGCCTGCTGCACCGCCTGCTGGGCACGGGTGCTTTCCAGCGCCGCCTCGGCATTGCGCAGACTGTTGACCTGGGTGATCGAGTCGATTTCGGCGATCAGTTCACCGGCCTTGACGATATCGCCGAGCGCTACCCTCAGCGACTCGATCTGCCCCGATACCTGGGCGCCGACGCTGACCAGCTTGGAAGCCTGGATGGTGCCGGTGGCTTCCACGGTCTGCTCGATATCGCCGCGCACCACAGGCGCGAGGATCAGTCTGGGCGCCGGTTGCGGCCACAGCCACCACACCACGGCGACCAGCGCCAGGACTGCGCCGGCGAGCGCCAGATATCCACGGGTTGTTTTCGGTAATCCAGGCTTCAGCATACTTTTCGCTATATTCTCCCGAGCAATGGGTTGGCCGCCAGCGGCAAGCCGTCGATCACGGCATCGCGCCCAGTGTCGGCGTTTATCGGCGGCCACTCAACGCACAGAATGTCGCCCCCGGTATCAATCGCTGAGGATTTTGTATCTCTGCGTATCAAGCACCGGCTTCGATACGCCGGGCTACAAATGGACCGCGCACCGGGCTCCGCTATAATGGATCATCATCGCCACCGAGAGATAACCGGAGGAGGATACAGGATGCACCGTCTGCTGGTGGTCGATGACGACGCCGATATCCGCACGCTGCTGGCGGAACAACTCGATCGCGCCGGTTACGGGGTCAGCACCGCGGCGGACGGCGCCCAGATGCGCCAGGTTCTGGCTCGCGAGCACATCGACCTGATCGTGCTCGATCTCAACCTGCCCGGCGAGGACGGC
>JBAZCN010000233.1:0-3657 GCA_041655035.1 Porticoccaceae bacterium
GATGCGGCGGGTCGTGGTTACCGGCATGGCCGGCTTTTCCCCGATCGGCAATGACTGGGCGACCATCGAACAGGCGCTGCGTATAGGGCGGAGCGGCATCCGCCGGATGGCAGACTGGGACAAATACCCGGACCTCAACACCCGGCTCGGCGCACCCGTCGAGTTCGATCGCCCCGCGAATTACTCCCGCAAACTGGTGCGCAGCATGGGCCGGGTGGCGCTGATGAGCACCCGCGCCACGGAACTGGCGCTCGAAGACGCCGGACTGCTGGACGACCCCCGGATCCAGGACGGTCGCATGGGCGTGAGTTACGGCTCATCCACCGGCAGCCCCGACGCCGTCGCCGATTTCGGCAACATGTTGCTCAACCATGCCAGCGCCGGTATCAACGCCAACTCCTACCTGAAAATGATGAGCCATACCGCGGCGGTCAATATCGGGGTGTTTTTCAATCTCAAAGGCCGCGTCATTCCCACTTCCAGCGCCTGCACCTCCGGCAGCCAGGGCATCGGCTACGCTTACGAGGCCATCAAGTACGGCCATCAGGAGCTGATGGCCGCCGGTGGCGCGGAGGAACTCTGCGCCACCGAGGCGGCGGTGTTCGACACTCTGTATGCCACCAGTATCCGCAACGACGAAGCGCATCTGACCCCCCGCCCCTTCGACCGCGACCGGGACGGCCTGGTGATAGGCGAGGGTGCCTGCACCCTGATTCTGGAAGAGCGCGACCACGCCCTGGCGCGGGGCGCGCGCATCCATGCCGAAATCCTCGGCTTCGGCACCAACTCCGACGGCAGTCACGTCACCCAGCCGGAAACCGAGACCATGTACCAGGCCATGGAGCTGGCACTGCGCAGTGCGGCCCTGGCACCGGATGACATTGGCTATATCAGCGCCCACGGCACCGCCACCGAGCGCGGAGACATCGCCGAAAGCCGGGCCACACATCGGATGTTCGGCGCCGGCACCCCCATCAGCGCCCTGAAAAGCTTTACCGGACACACCCTCGGTGCCTGCGGCGCCTTGGAAGCGCTGGTCGCCATCGAGATGATGAACCGGGGCTGGTTCCACGGAACCCTCAATCTGGACAACCCAGACACTGCCTGTGCCCCCCTGGAGCACCTGACCGGTGAAGGTCGCAACCTGAAAGTCGACTGCGTGATGAGCAACAACTTCGCCTTCGGCGGCATCAACACCTCGCTGGTGCTCAGCCGCGGAACCTGACGGGGCTGCTCTCGCCGAAGGAGTCCTGACGATTCATCTCAGACGGGCGATTCCAAGTGCGTCTTCAACACCCTGTCATCGGCGGTAATCAGCAACATCGCACCGTCGTCGAAGTCGCCGCGCCGCATACCGTCCGGCAGAGCCAGAAGCCGCTGCTTCTGGTTCATCAGTGCCGGAATGCGGGCGATACCCTCGACCACTTGCCTTCGCAAAAAATCCCCAGTGGCGCACGCTCGATCGCTGCCAGCGAAAGGCGGCTGGAAAGAAAAAACAATACAAACGATAACCAATTGTATTATCTGTTCTCTGTTCTTATCATACCCCGCCCGGAACTTTATGGACCGACCCACATGCGATTTCCAGGCTTTTACCGCACCGGTGTCAGTGGACTGCTGGTGCTGACATCCATTGTCTGTACCCACTCCCTGGCCTCGGAGGAGGCGGTCGCGCCCCTCGACAACGACCTCGAACCACTGCCCAAGGTCATGGTCAAGGGCAACATCAGGGCCACCCTCAGCCACCGTTTCGGCGACGCGCTGGATTCCGGCACCAGCGAGCTGGAACAGGAGGCCATCGCAACCCGCAGTTCCGCCGCTGGCGACGCCAACCAGGCGCTCAAGGCCCTGCCCACGGTGCAGTTCAGCAGCCGGTCGGGGCGCGGGGGGAGTTACGATATCCAGGATCTGCGCCCCGAAAACCTGTCCATCTCCGGCGGCATCCATACCGAGAACCTGTTCCTGCTCGACGGTATCGGTACCAACTCGCGTCTCGATGTCTCGAGCACCAATCCCAACCATTTCATCGAAGGCAATGCCGCCGCCTCGGCCCAGACCCACTGGGTGGATTCCAGCCTGGTGGACTCCATCACTGTCCGCGACTCCAATGTGTCCGCCCAGTACGGGCAGTTCACCGGCGGCGTGGTGGAGGTCAAGACCCGCAGCCCGGGGCAGACCTTTGGCATCACCAGCCATTACGGCGAAACCGGCAGCGGCCTCACGGAATTCCCGGTTTCGGACCAGGGCAAAAAACTGTGGGGCAACACAGCACTGCCCGACGAGCCGGACTACAGCAAAAAACGCTACGGACTGACCATGGATCTGCCCCTCAACGATCGGGTACGGATGCTCGCCGCCTACAGCCGCAACGAGGTGACGACCCAGCAGAGCCGCAACGCGGCCTACACGGCCTATCCCGACTATGGCCAGACGGCGGTGCACCAGTCGCTGCTGGTCAAGAGCGAGATCGACCTGGCCGACGGTATCCTGATGACCGGGCAGTTGAGCTGGACCCCCTATGAAACCGAGTTTGGTTCCGGCAATGGCATCGACAACCGGCTGACCCTGACCGGCGGCGGCCTGGCGGCCAAGTTCGGTCTTTCCGGCTCCACCGGGCCGGCGTCCTGGCAACTGGACCTGAGCCATGCCTACAGCGAGACCGACCGCGATGTCGACAGCCCCGGCATGTTCACCGTGAACACCGCCAACAGCGGCATCGATTGGTGCTTCGGCAGTTCCTGCACCAGGGGCGGCACCGACCCGCTGGAGCAGCGCCAGTGGGAAACCGCGCTCAAGGGCAGCTGGGAACAGCCCCTGGGCAGGGGCGAGGCGCGCCTCGGCTTCGATATCGCCCATGTGGAAGGCGAAAAAAGCCGCCCCGAGACCGTCTACGCTTTCCGCCACGGGCAGACGCCGGCCCAGGAAGTGGGCCCCGGTACCGTCTGCGCCGACCCCAACGAGGGCCTGAGCTGCGTGGATGGCCAGTACGGGCTGGCGCAACGCAACTCGGCGCTGGCCTTCGACAGCGAGGCCGACCTGCAGTCCTACGGCCTGTGGGGCGAATACCGCTTCGACCTGGCCACCTTCCTGGTCCGCTCAGGCCTGCGCTACGACCATGAAACCCTCCTGGAAAACCACAACTTCGCACCGCGGCTGTCGATCTCCCACGGCCTGCCCTGGGGCATCGACGCCACCCTGGGCCTCAATCGCTACTACACCCGGGATTTCCTCGGTTATGCGCTGCGGGAAACCTATCCGCCCCTTTCCTATATTCACCGCCGCGACCCCACACTGGTGGATGGCAAGCAGATCTGGTCCGACAACTGGTATCTGTATTCACATCTCGACACCACCCGCTACTCCGACGCCGACCTGGACACACCCTACTCCGATGAAGTGGCCTTCGCGCTTCAGGGCGAGGTCGCCGGGGTCGGTGGCGAATACCGGATCAAGGCCATCGTTCGCGAGTATCGCGACCAGATTTCGAGCTCCGAGGCGGTGAGCGAGCAATACGACAGGGAGTCCGGCGGCACCGCCACACGCCGTGTGCATACGCCCACCAACGACGGCAAGGGCCGCTACAAGGGCCTGTCAGTGGAATACCTGCGTAAATTCGACAACCATGCGTTGAGCTTCAGCGCCAATATCTCCCGCACC
>JBAZCN010000234.1:0-3635 GCA_041655035.1 Porticoccaceae bacterium
GAAGTCCGCCGACAGGTCGATCACCCGCACACCGCGGGCGAGCAGCTCCGGGACCTGGCTTTGCGCCACGCCGTGAGGTGTAGCGAAAAACACCAGGTCACAATCCGCCAGGGCATCGATATCGGGGCTCGAGAAGCACAAGTCGAGATGTCCGCGGAGGCTGGGAAACAGGTCGGCCACCGGCGTCCCGGCCTCGCCCCGCGACGTAATCACCCGCAGCGTCACCTGCGGATGGCCCAGCAGCAGGCGCAACAACTCGACGCCGGTATAACCCGTGCCACCAACGATACCCACCTTGATCACGATTACCTCCTCGCAAAGGCACTAGCCCGAAAAGAACGTTATCATACTCCCTTGCCTGCCCTGCGCGCTCCCCTGCAGCGCCGTCGGCACCTTCGATTTGACCCCCGTTTGGTTTAGGATGCCCGCCAAACACGCTCAAGAGACCTCGGCATGTACGTCTGGTTCCAAGCCTTCCACATTATCAGTGTCGTCTGCTGGTTTGCCGCATTGTTTTACCTTCCCCGGCTGTTCGTCTATCACGCCATGGTGGAGGACGAGATCAGCAACGAGCGCTTCAAGGTCATGGAGCGCAAGCTGTATCGCGGGATCGCCACCCCGGCGATGGTCGCCACGTTGCTGTTCGGGGCGGCGATGGCTGGCAGATCGTGGGACTACTTTCTCTCCGCCGGCTGGTTTCACGCCAAGTTGACCCTGGTGCTGGCCCTCGTCATCTACCACCACCTGTGTCTCTACCATATGAAACGTTTCCGCGACGACACCAATACCAGAACCCACAAGTACTTCCGTTGGTTCAATGAGGTACCGATCATCATGCTGGTGGGTATCGTCATCCTGGTGGTGGTGAAGCCTTTCTGACCCGCCGCCCGCGCGGCACTGACAGCGGTGATTCCATGTCCCGATCCGAAGACCTGTTCAATGAAGCACAGCGCCACATCCCCGGCGGCGTCAATTCACCGGTGCGGGCGTTTCGCGCGGTGGGTGGCACTCCGCTGTTTTTCGAGCGGGCCGAAGGCCCATGGATCTACGATGCCGACGGCAAGCGCTACCTGGACTATGTCCAGTCCTGGGGGCCGATGATTCTCGGCCACGGCCACCCCGCGGTGCTTGACGCCATTCGCGCACAGCTGGCCAAGGGCCTGACTTTCGGCGCTCCCACCGAACTGGAAACCCGTCTCGCCGACCGCCTGTGCGAGTTGGTCCCGGGCCTCGACATGGTGCGCATGGTGAATTCCGGCACCGAGGCCACCATGAGCGCCATCCGCCTCGCCCGGGGTTATACCGGGCGCGACCGGATCATCAAGTTCGAGGGCTGCTACCACGGCCATTCCGACTCCCTGCTGGTCAAGGCCGGCTCGGGCGCGCTGACCCTGGGGGTGCCCAGCTCTCCGGGGGTACCGGCGGCGCTGGCGGATCACACCATCACCCTTGCCTACAACGACAGCGACGGCGTGCGCGAGGCCTTCCGCCGGATCGGCGACCAGGTGGCCTGCGTCATCGTCGAGCCGGTGGCGGGCAACATGAGCTGTATCCCCCCGCAACCGGGTTTTCTTGAAACACTCCGGGAATGTTGCGACCAACACGGCGCGCTGCTGATCGTCGACGAGGTGATGACCGGCTTTCGCGTCGCCCCCGACTGCGCGGTGGGTCTCTACAAACTGCGCGCCGACCTGATCACCCTGGGCAAGGTAATCGGCGGCGGCATGCCGGTGGGCGCCTTCGGCGGCCGCCGCGATATCATGGAACAGATCGCCCCGCTGGGCCCGGTGTACCAGGCCGGCACCCTGTCCGGCAATCCGGTGGCCATGAGCGCCGGCCTCGCCACCCTCGAGCGGGTGTCGCAAGCGGGCTTTCATCGCCCCCTGTTCGAGCGGACGACCCGTCTGGTGCAGGGCCTCGAAGAGCGCGCCAGCAACGCCGGCATCGCCCTCACCACCAACCACGTCGGCTCGATGTTCGGCCTTTTCTTCACCGCGGCGGCCAGCGTCGGCAACTACGCCCAGGTGATGGCCTGCGACACCGCGCGCTTCGGCCGTTTTTTTCACGCCATGCTGGCCGAGGGCGTCTACCTGGCGCCGGCGGCCTACGAGGCCGGGTTCATCTCCGCCGCCCACGGCGACGCCGAGATCGATCTCACCCTCGACGCGGCGGAGCGGGTATTCGCCAGCCTCGCCTGACGGCCCCGCCCGTGGTGAAAATACTCGCCCTCGTCCTGCTGCTTCTGCCCTGGTCGCTGCCCGCCGTGGCCGCCGACCAGGCGGCGCTGCAGGCGGCGGTAGCGCGGTCGGGGCTACCGGTCGACAGCCTCTCGCTGCTGGCGGTCGAACACGGCCGGGGCGCCGACCGCGAACTGCTGGCGGTCAATGCCCAGGCGCCGCGGATTCCCGCCTCCGTGACCAAGCTCATCACCGCCGCCGCGGTATTGCGGGACATACCCTTCGGCACCCGCTTCGAAACCCGGCTGCTGAGCGCGGCGCCCCGGCAGGGCGCCACCCTCGCCGGCGACCTGGTGTTGCGCGGTGGTGGCGACCCGTCGCTGGTCAGCGAAACCCTGTGGTTGCTGGTCAACCGCCTGGCCCAGACCGGCATCGGGGAAATCGCCGGCGACATCCTGGTGGACGACAGCTACTTCGACGACATCCTGCTCGACCCGAGCCGCGACACCCGGCGCTCGGAGATGGCCTACGACGCCCCGATCAGCGCCTTGTCGTTCAACTGGAACGCGCTGGCGCTCGCCGTTGCCCCCGGCGCCAAACCGGGGGACGCGGCCACCGTTGCCGTCGAACCGCCGAGCGACTACGTCCAGATCGACAACCGCGCCCGCACCGTCGCCGGGCATTCCATCGACCGCCTGGCGGCAGCCCGCCGGGCAGGCACCAGCCACCCCGGCGACACCCTGGTGGTCAGCGGCGAAATCGGCGTCAATGCCGGCACCTTCGACGGCTACCGCAACATCACCCGGCCGGCGCTGTGGACCGGGGCCAACTTCAAGCTCTACCTCGGTTACCGTGGCATCAGGGTCGCCGGCACCGTGCGCCCCGGCACCGCGGCCGCCAACAGCCGGCTGCTGGCCAGGGTCGAGGGCCGCCCAGTGGAACAACTGGTGGTGGACATGAACAAGGTATCCAGCAACTTCATCGCCGAAATGCTCACCAAGAATCTCGCCGCCCGCCGCGCCCCTCCCGGCACCATGGCCGGGGGCATGGCGGTGCTGGACGAATACATGGCCGGCCTCGGGCTCGACGCCGGCGAATACCACCTCGCCAATCCCTCGGGGTTGACCCGCATCAACCGCCTGTCCGCCAATGCCCTGGTGAGGGTCCTGGACGACATGGCCGGTGATTTCAGGGTGGCCAATGAGTTCCTGGCGTCGCTGCCCATCGCCGGCATCGACGGCACGCTCCAGCACCGCATGGCGCAGTCGCCGGCACAGGGCTGGGTGCGGGCCAAGACCGGCTATATAGACGGCGCGGTGAGCCTCGCTGGCGTCGGTGGCCGCAGCAGCGGCGAGCGGATCACCTTCGCCTTTCTCTATAATGGTCCAGCGCCCGCCTATCAGGTGCGGGCGCTGTTCGACCAGTTGAGCGCGCTGTTGGTCGAACCCTGGAACCGTT
>JBAZCN010000235.1:0-3573 GCA_041655035.1 Porticoccaceae bacterium
TTAGTCCATAAAAGATCGGGTAAGTTGCACGGCCTAATCGCGTGGGTCATGCATTGTGAAGTACGCTTGATCTGAGATGTATTTTTCAAGCCATTGTTTTTGAAGCAATAGATTGAATAAAAAATCATGGCATGCCACTTGCTGAGTTATTTCTTGCCGAGCCTGAAATAGCTGCCCGGCAAAAAAATCATCGGAGGGCGATTATGAACAGATTAAGAATATTGTTTCTGGCCACTGCTACCGGTCTGGCCGCAGTCTCGCCGGCAATGGTTATTGGCGACGATATGGGCCGGCAGTTGACCGAGGCCAGGCAGGAGGGTTCGATCTGGACGGCGATTGCACTCAATCGTCATCTCAACCCATTCAAGATCGATATCGACGTGGAAAACGGTACCGCCGTTCTCACCGGTACGGTAGAGAGCGATATCGATCGCGACCTGGCGGAACAGGTGGCGCTCGGGATCGAGGGTGTGGAGAGCGTCGATAACCGGCTGCAGGTCGACAGCAACGTCGAGCGCCGCGAGGCGGGCGAGCCGACTCTCGCCGACCGCCTGGGTGATGCCACCCTGACGGCAACGGTCAAATCAAAATTGCTGTGGAACCGCAACACCGAAGGTCTCGATATCAAGGTTGAGACTGAAGGCGGGGTGGTGACGCTGAGTGGCGAGGCCGATAACTCCGCGGCCCGGGAACTGGCAGGGCGACTCGCCGAGGATACCGACGGGGTGCGCAGTGTGCGCAATGACATCAAGGTGAGCGGGACGACGACGGCTGCGGCAAAGGTCCAGGGTGCCGCCGACGATGTCGGAACCACGCTCAGCGATGCCTGGATCACCAGTAAGGTCAAATCCAGTTTTTTGTTCAGCAGCAATCTCAGTAGTCTGGATATTTCAGTCGCAACCGAAAACGGCAAGGTGACGCTGTCGGGTACCGTACACAGCAGCGAGGAAAAGGCTTTGGCCAAAGAGACGGTAGAAAACATCCGCGGTGTAAAAGGTGTCGATGCCGAAAGGCTGCGGGTCGGCGGCTGACAGCCGGCTGCAGCACAATTCGCCGTCGCGAGGTTTGCAGGCGGCGATCACAAGGTGGCAAGGTTTTGCCCGAAATATCAGGAGTCATTTATGACCAGCTCAACAGCACAGCTCAACGAATTGATCGAAATCACTCGCGACGGCAAGGAGTTCTATGACCACGCCCGGGATGAGGTGAAGGATGTTCGCTTCAAGGCGCTGTTTGCCGACATGTCGCAGGCCAAGAACGAAGTCATTCAGGCCTTGGCGGCAAAAGTGATCGCCGATCATGAACAACCATCTGCAAGTGGTACCTTTGTGGGCAAGATGCGACAGGCTTATGCCAACGTGCGCGCGGCGCTGTCCAGTGATGAGGAGGCGGCCTACGTGATCCAGCTCGAAGAGGCCGAAGACCGGATCCTCCATGCTTTTCAGGATGCTCTGGAGAGCGCCGAGCCGGATGTGCGCGCACTGCTGGTGATGGAAATGCCAAAGGTGCGCGCCTGTCATGACCGTATGCGCAGTGTCAAGCAAACCATCAAGTGACGACGGCGTTGCCGGAATTTCGTCGACGTCAATGAAGGTGTTTTACGAAGCCCCCACGGGATCTGTGGAACATCGCGCAGAACAACTGGAGGAGAAGACCATGTTAAGTTGGGCAATTACATTTCTGATAATCGCCATCATTGCTGCGGTACTGGGTTTTGGTGGTATCGCCGGGGCTGCGACAGGCATCGCAAAGATTCTTTTCATCGTGTTTTTGGTGCTGTTCGTGGTGTCGCTCATCATGGGGCGCAGGCCGCCGCCGGGCCTGTAGATGCTCTGCCGCCCGTGGCGGCGAAAGCCGGCCCGCCATTGGAGACCCCTCCCTCATGGCGGGCCGGACCTTTGTTACCGCTTCACGGTCCGGCGCCGGCGCGACCGGCCCCTTGCCATGGAGAGACCGGGGTGCTGACGCCCTCCGGCGGTCACTGTTTTTTGAGCCGGCTGAAGCAGAACAGCGCCGGCAACATCAGCGGTGTGAGGACAAGGAACGAAATTTCATAGCTGCCGGAAAAGTCCCGGATCCAGCCCGCCGCCAGCGGAGCTACGCCGGAGAAGGCGCCAAACACCATGATCACGCCCATGGCCCGCCCGAAATTGGCGACGCCAAAGCGTTGCGCCACCATGACGCTCACCAGCGGCAGGACGCCGCCAGCGGTGGCGCCGAGCAGTAACACGCCGGCGGCGACCGGCGCGAAGCTGTTGGAGGTCGCGGCGACGACCAGCCCGGTCCCCGCCAGCCCCAGCAGGCAGTAGTAAATACGGTGGTAATCGAACCGGTCGGCCAGGACGCCGGTAATGAATTTGCCACCAGCCATCAACAGCGCTGCCGCGGCGACGATCACTCCCGCCTGCTGCTGGGAAATATCCAGATCCTTGGCGTAGAGTCCCATGTTTTGCAACACGGCGATAAACAGGCTGGAGGGCGCGAAATAGGCGATACCGAGCAGCACCAGCTCCTTGTTCCTGAGCAGTTCCCTGGTGGTGATTGCCGGTTTGTCGTCACCGGGCTTGGCGTTGGGCGCGCGGTTTTTGACGATCAGGAAGGTCAGCGGCAGGACCAGTACGGCGATGACGATGGCCAGCGTGGCGATCACCGGACGCCAGGCCAGATGGGTCAACAGGGTGGTGGTGACCACAGGCATCACCAGCCCGCCGATGGAGGTGCCCAGTGCACAGATCCCCAAGGCCATGCCCCGGCGGGTGGCGAACGCCTGGGCCACCAGCGTTTGGGCCATCAGGGGCCCGGCGAGGCCTATGCCGAGGGGCAGCACCAGCCAGAAGCAGAGGATGATGGCGATGGCGTTGGGCGCCGCTGCCACCGCCAGCAACCCGAGGCTGAAGGCCACCACGCCGCCGGTGATGACCCAGCGGCTCGGAGCGCGGTCGATCAGAATCCCGTAGAACGGGGCGAGCAGTCCGGTGACCAGCGTCATGCCCATGTAGGCGAGCATCAATTCACTGCGCGGCGTGTTGAACTCAGCCACCCAGTGGACGACAAAAAAAGTAAAGCAATAGACGCCTATGCCGATGGTCAGGGCCTGCATGACCAGGGCGAATGCCAGAACGTGCCAGCGGTAGTGGAAGTGCATGCTGTTATCCTTATGGGAGTTGCGGGTATCATGCCGCCTGGGCGACCGGAAGTGGCGCCGCATTCTAGCCCGCGCGCGATGGCAACTCTACCGGGTAGTGCGGGCGCTGGAAGCGGGGATTGGAAACGGAGCGTGCCGAGCGGTTGCCCGGGACAGGATTGCAAATGACCGAAAAACAGCGGGACGACAACCAGGCTGAAACAGGGCTGGAGCCTTACGGCTTCTGGCGCACCCTGGTGATCGTGCTCAGCGGCCACCTCGGCGTGAGGCCTTCCCACAAGCGCCGGGAGGATTTCCAGCGGGCGCGCGGGCCCTATGTCTTCGCCGTGGCGCTGCTGTATTTCGCTCTGGTGATCTGCGGACTGATCGTGCTGGTCAATATCATCGGCGGCTGATGCTCGGGTGTGCGCTGCCGCGTCACCTTGCCC
>JBAZCN010000236.1:0-3563 GCA_041655035.1 Porticoccaceae bacterium
GAGGGTGAAATACTCTATGCATTCCAGCACATCAGGCTGCACGAGGTGCCGCTGACCGGCGGCGGCAGCAGTTTCCGGATGAGCGTCGAGGTGGCGCCGGTCTTGCTCGACGCTGCGGCCAGGCTGATCGCGGCGTTGCACTGGAGCGGCGTCGCGATGGTGGAATTCAAATGGAATCCGGACAGCGGGAGCTACTGCCTGATGGAGATAAACGGCCGTTTCTGGGGCTCGCTGCCCCTGGCGGCCGCCGCCGGAGCGGATTTCCCTGCGATGCTGGTGGAACTCTGCCTCACTGGCCGGATCGGCGATTACCCGGCCTACCGTCGCGGCGTGTTCTGCCGCAGCCTCGCCGGCGATCTGATGTGGCACGAGATGGTGCTGCGCAGTCGCAGTGATGCGGTCACCCGGGTGCCCGCCGGCAGAACGGTGCTGCGCGATCTCGCCCGGACTTTTTCACCCCGGCATTACTTCGATACCCAGAGCCTCCGCGACCCACTGCCCGGCCTGGTCGAGATCTGGCGGCTGCTCAAAGGTTATGGCGGCCGGCTGGCCGGGCTCATCGATGAACGGCGCTTTGCCCGCCATCAGCGGCTGTTGTGGCGCAACGGCACCGTACGTGAAAAAATCCGCGCGGCGAACACGGTTTTGTTCGTCTGCTACGGCAATATCAACCGCAGCGCGCTCGCCGAGGCGATGATGACAGCGATGCTGCCCCCGACCTGTGACAAACAGGTGCTGTCTGCGGGGTTTCACGGCGAAGTGGCGCGGCCCGCCGATCCGCGGATGCAGCAGATCGCGGTGGAGCATGGCTTCGATCTGTCGCCCAGTCGCTCCACCTGTCTCAGTACCGACCTGATAGGTCGTAGCGAGATTATTTTCGTCATGGAAAAAAAGCATCATGACGACTTGCTGGCCATCGCTCCCGACGCTGCCGGCAGGGTGTTTCTGCTCGGCCCGGGAGCCGGGCAACAAGACGGTGGCCCGGGGGAGATTCCCGACCCCTATAACCGCCACGAAGCGGTCTACCGGGCCTGTTTTGCCCGGATTCATCGAGCGGTGCTAGCGCTCGCCGACATGCTTCGCGGCGACTATCTTCGCGCCGGCTATGATGATCGCGTGACCGATAGTGCCGGGGGGGAGGTGTCCGGGGAAGGCAGTTCCAGGGAAGGCAGCGTCATGAGGAATTCAGCGGCGGCAGGCGGCAAATCATGAAAGATAATGGCGATCATGGCGGAGGGGCCGGCGCAGTGGGTATGAGTGACAGCCACGAGCAATCTATGAGTGACGGCGAGACGCCTTTTTTCTCGGTCATCATGCCGACCCGCAACCGTCCGCAGCTGTTCCGGCGGGCGCTGGACTCGGTACTCGCCCAGGCATTCGATGATATCGAGGTGCTTGTCGTCAACGATGGCTCGGCGGATGAATTCCTGCCCGAATACCGGGCTATGGAGGCGGACTACGATGCCCGGGTGCGCTGGTACTATCAGCCGCAGCGCGCCAACGGCCACGGTCCCAGCTACTCGATCAACACCGGCGCCCAGGCCGCGCGCGGGCGGTACCTTTGTATCCTCGACGATGACGATAGCTGGGAGGCGGTGGACCACCTGCAAAAGGCCCACCGTGTGATCACCGCCTCGGCGGCGACTGTCGACGCTTACTACAGTAACCAGCGCGCCTACAGTGCCGACGGCGAGGTCATTGCCAAGCGCCTGTGGCTTGCGGTGCTCGCCTCCAGGCTGCCGGAGGGGCAGGGCGGCGAGCACGGCGTCTACCCGGTGACGCCGGAATTCCTGCTCGGCTGCAACGGTTTTCCCCACCTCAATTGCACCATCATCAGGCGCGAGCTCTACCTCGGTATCGGCGGCATGGATGAAGGCATCCGCTATGAATGCGAAGTCGATCTCTACCTGCGGACCCTCGACGCCGCGCGGCTGATCATCTATAACCCGGCCTTTGTCGCCCGCCACAACGTGCCCCAGGCGGCGCTCAAGAACAATGTGTCGACCTCGGTCACCCGGATCGAAAAACGCCTGTCGCAAATCGCCGTGTACCAGAAGAACCTGGTGAGAGCTACGGCCGCGGCCATCAGGGATGACTGTGTGGCCAAGTTGTCGGTACTGTACAAGGGGCTTGCCCGGGAATTTGTGGTCAACGGCAATTACGCGATTGCCGTGATCTACGCCAGGATGGCCCTGGCGCTTCGCTACTCGATCAAATGGCGGTTCTACAGCTTTTATCTCGGCCTGCGGGCCAGAGTGAGGGGCTGATTCATGTGCAGCGCAACGTCTGTGATCCATCACTTTTTCGCAATGGAGGTGAGCCGTGCAAACTGAACTCCCGACGACGCTTATTGCGCGCCTGCGGGTTGCCGCCGGCGATGGCGGCGACCTGGTCCTCGATACCGGTGGTGGCACCGCCAATCCGCCTTATGGCGGCCAGCCGTTCATCGCCGCCCGGCAGGCGGTGCAGCGGCCGTCCGGCCTGGCCGCAGCCATCATCGGTGAGCCGTTCATGGCGGTCGCTGACGGCGACCTGCAACCGGTAGGCCCCGACCGTCTGCTCAACCTGTACCAGAGCGAGGGCGATGGCTGTGCCGCCAAGCTGGAGGGCAGCTGGGCCTTTGTCATATTCGATCCAGAGCGCCATCGCGTGCTGCTCGCCACCGACCGTCTCGGTCGCGAACCTCTTTATTACCGTGTCGAGGGCCGCACAGTACTGACCGGCACCAGGCTGGCCAGCCTGGCTGAGCTCGCCGGCGCCACCCGCCTGGGTGAACAGGGTCTGTACAATTACCTTTATTTCCACATGGTGCCGGCGCCCGGCACCGTGTTCGACGGGTTCTGCAAGCTCGCTCCTGCACAGATGCTGGAACTGAGCGAGGTCGGCCACAAGATCACCGCCTACTGGACCCCGCGGTTCGTCGAGACCAGCGCCCAGCCGCGGGCCGCCCGCCACGCGCAACTGAAGAAGCTGCTCCACCAAGCCGTGCGGCGCAGTGCCGAGGGCTGCGAAGGCCGGGTCGGCGCCTTTCTCAGTGGCGGCCTCGACAGCTCCACTGTCGCCGGCATGCTCAGTGAACTCCAGGGCGGCAGTTGCGACGCGTACGCCATCGGCTTCGACGCCGAGGGTTATGACGAAATGGCCTATGCCCGGATTACCGCCAACCACTTCGGCATCCGCCTCCACGAATACTACGTGACCCCGGACGATGTCGTCGAAGCACTGCCGAAAATCGCCGGCGCCTACGATGAGCCTTTCGGCAATTCATCCGCTCTGCCAGCGTATTTTTGCGCGCGCATGGCGGTCGCCGACGGTATCGGCACCCTGTTGGCAGGCGATGGCGGCGACGAGCTGTTTGCCGGCAACGAGCGCTACGCCAGGCAGAAGGTCTTCGATCCCTACCAGCGGATACCGCGCTGGCTGCGCGCCCACCTCGTCGAGCCCCTGCTGGCGGCGGCGCCCGCCGGCCTGCCCCTGGTGTCGAAGGCGCGCAGTTTCATCAGGCAGGCCAGCACCCCTTTGCCCGATCGCCTGCAGTACTACAGCTTCCTCGAACAAAGCGA
>JBAZCN010000237.1:0-3541 GCA_041655035.1 Porticoccaceae bacterium
CCCTGGCCTTTTCCGGGGCAGCTAATGATCGGTTTTTTTGCCGATTACGCGGATGGTAATATCGTGGTCGACGATGTCGAAATTGCCGAAGCCCACTGGTTTCACTATCGCAACCTGCCGGAAATCCCGGGCAGTTTTTCCCTGGCGGGGCATCTGATTCGTACCTTTGTTGAGCGCTGTCGGACCCGCAATGGCGACTGAGCGCACCATCGCAAGGCAAGGCGCCATTCCAATTTTATTGACTGAGGTAATAACCCGTGCAATTTCTAGCTGATTACGGGCTTTTTTTTGCTAAAAGCATGACGTTGCTGGTGATGCTGCTTATTGTTGTGGCGATGGTCACCGCAGTTGGCACTCGCGGGCGCCGCGGTGAACCGGGGCAACTCGAGATCCGCTCTCTCAACAAACAGTACGATCGCCTGCGCGATATTGTGACCAGCGGCCTGCTGTCGGCGGAGGAGAGAAAGGCGGCGCTCAAAGCCCGTCGGCGCGAGGAGAAGAAGCGCTTAAAGGCGGGGCGCGGCAAAGCCGGCAAGCGCGTGTTCGTAATGGACTTTCACGGCGATTTGAAAGCGTCGGCGACGCGCTCTCTGCGGGAGGAAGTCACCGCCGTTCTTGCCGAGGCCACGGCGGCTGACGAGGTGGTGGTGCGGCTGGAAAGTGGTGGTGGCATGGTACACGGCTACGGTCTGGCCGCCAGCCAGCTCGACCGCATCCGCAAGGCCGGAGTCCCACTCACTGTCTGTATCGACAAGGTGGCGGCCAGCGGCGGCTATATGATGGCCTGTGTGGCCAATAAAATTATCGCCGCACCTTTTGCTTTTGTGGGTTCCATCGGGGTTGTCGCCCAGCTGCCTAATTTTTATCGACTATTGAAAAAACATGATATCGATTATGAAGTGCTGACCGCTGGAGAGCACAAGCGGACAATGACCGTGTTTGGTGAAAATACCGATAAGGACCGTGAAAAGTTTGTTGAGGATTTAGAAGAAACCCATGTTCTGTTCAAGCAGTTCGTCGCACAGCACAGGCCGCAGGTGGATGTCGACAGCATCGCTACCGGTGAGGTGTGGCTGGGAAGTCGCGCCCAGAGCTTGGGGCTGGTGGATGAGGTGATCACCAGCGATGAATATATCATCGGCCAGATGGACAGCGCCGGGGTCTTTTCCGTGAACTATCGCCATCGGCGCTCCCTGCCGGAGAAGGTGGGCTTTGCGGCTGAGGAAAGTGTCGATAATTTATTGTTGCGCTGGGTGCGGCGCCTGACAGGGCCGCGCCGTCTTTGAAGAATGTCTTCTTTGAATAGATAGTAGGTTTCACGCCGCTGGCAGGTGCTTGGGCCTGTGCAGCGGCGTGAAACGTATTAACGCATTGTAGTTGTGGCGGATTAATCGCGCTTGCGGAACAGCGGCTCGGCAGTGTCAGTGGCGGCCTGATAGCTGACAGAGAAGTCGTTGAGGGATGCTATTGCAGCTTCCAGGTCGGTGCCTTCGCGGAGATCGTAGGCATCGAAGCCGCAGCGCTTCAAGTAGAACAGCTGGTCCTGAATAACGTTGCCGATGGCGCGCAGCTCGCCGCGATAGCCATAGCGCTCGCGCAGCAGGCGAGCACTGGAAAAGCCGCGACCATCCATAAAGGTGGGAAAGTTGATGGCGATCAGGGGTGCCTGTACCAACTGCTCGGCGACTTTTTCCACCTCGTCCTCGCTGCCCAGCCAGGGCGCGAGGGCTGCATTGTCACTGTTGTCGAGCCAGCGGGAGAGAGGCACGATCAGCTTCCCTGTTGGCAGCTCAGCATCGAAATCGGCGGGGATTACCTGCCATTCGTTGTCGATGACCTGATTGTCCTTAATGAGCCTTGGCATAAATACGCTCCTTGAAGGGTTCGAGGCCGATGCGGGAAAAAGTGTCATTGAAGGATTCGTCACCTTCGCGTTTTTCACCAAACAGGGTGAGGATTTTTTCGATGACGTCGGGTACTTCGTCCTGCTTGAAAGACGGGCCCAACACGGCGCCAAGAGCGGAGTCGCGCTCAGAGCTGCCGCCGAGCTGAATCTGGTAGAACTCTTCGCCCTTCTTGTCGACGCCGAGGATACCGATATTGCCCACGTGATGGTGCCCGCAGGCATTCATGCAGCCGGAGATATTGAGGGTCATATCGCCGAGATCATAGAGGTAATCGAGATCGTCGAAGCGGCGCTGAATAGCTTCGGCAACCGGGATCGACTTGGCGTTGGCCAGCGAGCAGTAATCACCGCCTGGGCAGCAGATCATATCGGTCAGGGTGCCGACATTGGGGGTGGCAAAGCCGAGGGGTTTGGCTTCCTGCCAGAACTCGAAGAGCTGCGCTTTTTCCACATCTGCCAGCACTACGTTTTGGTGGTGGGTGGTGCGGATCTCGCCAAAGCTGTATTTGTCGGCCAGGTCGGCAATCGCCTCAAGCTGGGCGGCGGTGACATCGCCAGGGGGCACGCCAGTGGGCTTGAGGGACAGGGTGATGGCGGCGTAGCCAGGCTGTTTGTGGGCCGTGACATTGCGCTCCAGCCAGCGGGCAAAAGCCAAATGCTCGGCCTTGTGACTGGCCAGTGTTTGCTCGGCTGCGGCGTCGTCCAGCTCCCGGTAGGGAGGCTGAGTGAAAAAGCTGCGGGTGCGCTCCACTTCCTCGTGGGTGAGAGTGGTGGGCGTGTCCTTGAAGTGTTGCCACTCCTCTTCCACTTTGGCCGCGAAGGCCTCGGGAGTCCAGGCCTTGACCAGGATCTTGATGCGCGCCTTGAACTTGTTGTCGCGGCGACCGTAACGGTTATAGACCCGCAAGATGGCCTCAAGGTAGGTGAGCAGGTGCTGCCAGGGCAGGAATTCGCGGATGACACTGCCGATGATGGGAGTGCGACCGAGGCCGCCACCGACATAGACTTGAAAACCTGTTTCGCCCTCGGCGTTCTTGACGATCTGCAAGCCAATATCGTGCACCTGGATGGCGGCACGGTCCTGCTGAGAGCCGCTTACCGCAATCTTGAATTTACGCGGCAAAAAGGCGAACTCGGGGTGAAAAGTGGACCACTGGCGGATAATTTCACACCAGGGGCGGGGGTCTTCAATCTCATCGGGGGCGATACCGGCGAACTGATCGGAGGTGACGTTGCGGATACAGTTGCCACTGGTCTGGATGGAGTGCATCTGCACTTCTGCCAGTTCCGCGAGGATATCGGGGACCTCTTCCAGGCTGGGCCAGTTGAGCTGGATATTCTGCCGCGTGGTGACGTGGGCATAGCCCTTGTCATAGGTGCGGGTGATATGGGCCAACTTGCGTACCTGGCGGGATGACAGCAGCCCATAGGGTACCGCGATGCGCAGCATGGGCGCGAGGCGCTGGATATAAAGGCCGTTCTGCAGGCGTAGAGGCAAAAATTCCTGGTCGGTGATCTCACCGTTCAGGTAGCGTCGGGTTTGATCCCGGAACTGGGCAACCCGTTGATCAACGAGCTGCTGGTCGATGGCGTCATACTGATACATGGAGGTCCGCTACAATCCGATAGATGGAG
>JBAZCN010000238.1:0-3489 GCA_041655035.1 Porticoccaceae bacterium
CGCTGGGGTGGGCTGATCACCGGTGACAAGGTCACAGCGGACTTCTCGCCCACCTGCGGCTGCGGCCGGCCCGGCCCGGTGATCCTCGACACCATCGCCCGCTACGTTCAGCCGGGCGAGGATGACAAGATCAGCTGCGCCGGCACCATCGACGCCTACATCCGGGGACGTGTGGAATGAACAGTCTCAGCCAACAGCCGATCCAGGCCGTCTGCCATATCGCCAAGGGCCAGCTGGTGGAAGGCATGGACCTGGAGTACGGCCCCGCCCACGCGCGGTTCGCCACCCCGGCGCTCAATCTCACCGACCTGGTGTGGACCCGCGAAGAACCCGGCCCCAATTTTGACACGCCCCTCGAGGATATCCTCGAGATCCTCGAGGAAACCGCCCGCTGGCTGACCCTCGATCCGGAAGGACTGGTGGCGGCGGCGCTCGACAACGCCATCAGGAACAACCCGATGAATCCGGGGCTGATGCGCAAGTCCTACCAGTTGCTGCCGCACATCTTCAATCGCGATCTGCTCCTGACGCAGATCGAGAATGAGCTCGGTGGCACCAAGACACTGGAGGGCTGGTACCCGGTGGACAACCTGGTGAGCGGGCGCCCGGCGCGGATGCGCGCCTTTCCCTCGCGCATCCTCCACATCATCGCCGGCAATGCGCCGGCGGTGGCCGCGGTGTCCATTGCCCGCGGCGCGATCACCAAGGGCGTCAACCTGATCAAGCTGCCCTCCAACGACCTGTTCACCGCGACGGCGATTCTTCGCGGCCTCGCCGCGGTGGCCCCCAATCATCCGGTGACCCGCTCGTTCTCCGCGGCCTACTGGCGCGGTGGCGACGACAAGGTCGAAGGCCTGCTGATGCGCCCGCAGTTTTTCGACAAACTGGCGGCCTGGGGTGGCGACAGCACACTGCGCAGCGCCAAGAACTATATCTCCCCGGGTTTCGAACTGGTGTCCTTCGATCCCAAGACCTCGATCTCGATGGTCGGCCGGGAAGCCTTCGCGTCCCGCGAAACCCTCGAGCGGGTCGCCGATGGCGCCGCCGCCGACGCCACCCTGGTGGACCAGTTCGCCTGCGCCTCGAGCCGTTTCCAGTTCGTCGAGGGAACACCGGACCAGGTCGACCAGTTCTGCGAAATACTGCAACAACGCATGGGCATCGAGCGGGATTACGCCTCCGCCGAGGGCGTGCCGGTGCCCTCGGCCCTGCGCGAGGAAATCGACGGCCTGCGCGGCATGCCCGATTACTACCGGATATGGGGCAATTACTCCGGATCCGGTCTGGTGATCCGCTCCGACGAGCCGGTGGATTTCAACCCCGAGTACCGGGTGGTCAACGTGGTGCGGGTCGACGACCTCGAAGAAGCGCTGCCGTTCGTCAATGTCGCGACCCAGACGGTCACTATTTTCCCCACCGAACGCAAGACGGCGCTGCGCGACAGATTGTCCTCACTCGGCGCCCAGCGGGTGACCGCCATCGGCGGCGCCGGCGGCATGGAGGGCGGCCTGGCCCACGACGGTTTCCTGCCCCTGTCGCGGCTGGTACGCTGGCTCAACGACGAAGGCTGATCTGGTGCGACGGGCAAACCCGGCACGAGAACAGCCACGATAGCGGCCATGAAGGAGCGGCGATGAACGACAACACAGCACTGAATGCCCTCGGCCTGGCGCTGGACGGCAAGGTGGCCCTGGTGACCGGCTCGGGGCGCGGCCTCGGCTTGGCGATGGCCCGGGGCCTGGCCCTCGCCGGTGCCCGGGTCCGGCTCAATGGCCGCGACCCCGCGCAACTCGCCACCGCCCAGGAACAGCTGGCCAGCGAGGGTATTGCCGTCGATATCCTGCCCTTCGATGTCGAGGACGAAGAAGCCTGCAGGAATGCCCTGGACGAGTTGCAGCAGGATGGCGGCATCGACATCCTCATCAACAACGTCGGTATTCGCGACCGCCGCGGCCTGTTCGAGTTGGACGTCACCGACCTGCGCCGGATGCTCGACAACCATGTCGTGGCCACCTTCGGCCTGGCGCGGCTTGCCGCCCCGCAGATGATCGCCAAGGGCGAGGGGCGGATCATCAACCTGGTATCGATCTCCGCGTTCCTCGCCTCGGCGGGCGATCCCGCCTACTCCACCGCCAAGGGCGCCCTGGTTTCCCTGACCAGGGCCCTCGCGGCGGAACTGGGCGCCCACGGCATCACTGTGAACGCCATCGCCCCGGGGCCCTTCGCCACCGAGACCAACGCCACCCTCGCCGGCAGCCCCGAGGGCCAGGGGCTGGTCGCCCGCCGCAACTCCCTGGGACGCTGGGGGCGGCCCGAGGAAATCGCCGGCGCGGCGGTCTATCTCGCCTCGCCCGCCGCATCCTTCGTCAGCGGCCATATCCTCGCCGTGGACGGCGGCCTGCTCAGTCACTTTTGAAGAATCGGAGCGTTGCGAGGCAACACCACACGGATCGCGCTGAAAATCGCGCGTCAGCCGCCGCCACTGGCGGCAAGCAATCGACAGGAGACCACATGCGCTACAAACTGCTCGGCAATTCCGGCCTTCGGGTCGCGGAGCTCTGTCTCGGCACCATGACCTTCGGCACTCCCGGCTGGGGCACCGATCCGGGGGAAGCCGCACGCATCTATGCCCGCTACCGGGAACTCGGCGGCAACTTCGTCGACACCGCCAACGAGCTCTACGGCGGCGGCCGCTCCGAGGACGTGCTCGGCGGCCTGCTGGCGGGCCACCGCGAGGACATGGTGGTGGCCACCAAGTACAGTCTGGCCCTGCCGGGCAGCGCCAATCCCAATCTCGGCGGCAACCACCGCAAGAGTCTGCGTCGTTCGCTGGAGGCCAGCCTTCAACGCCTCGGCTGCGACTATGTCGACCTGCTGTGGGTCCACGCCTGGGACCGGTTCACCCCTCTCGAGGAGATGATGCGTGCCCTGGACGACCTGGTGCGCGCCGGCAAGGTGCTGTATCTCGGTATCTCCAACGCCCCCGCCTGGGTGGTCGCGCGCTGCAACTCCCTGGCCCAGCACAACGGCTGGACGCCCTTTGTCGCCCTGCAGCTGGAATACAACCTGCTGGAACGCGCCATCGAGCAGGAGTTGTTGCCGATGGCCGGGCACTTCGGTCTCGGCGTCGCCGCCTGGTCGCCCCTCGCCAGTGGCATCCTCAGCGGCAAGTACGGCAGCGACGGGCAGGAAGCCAGGCGCCTCGACCAGGCCCAGTTGAAAACCGTCGACGAGCGCGGCCTTGCCGTTGCCGCTGCGGTGGGCCAGGTCGCCCGGGAGCTCGGCAGAACGCCGGCCCAGGTCGCCCTCAACTGGCTCAGGGCCCGGCCCGGCGTCATTCCCCTGCTCGGCGTGCGCACCTTTGCCCAACTGGAAGACAACCTGGGTTGCCTCGACTTCCGCCTCGACGACGACACGGTGGCCAGGCTCTCGGCGCTGACCGCTCCGGCCGCACAGTATCCGCACGACTATCTGGAAAAATACCGGGAC
>JBAZCN010000239.1:0-3465 GCA_041655035.1 Porticoccaceae bacterium
TTGGTGTTGGCCACGTCGCCGTACTGCTTGTCCATGTAGCTGGCGCCGCCACCGATGGTCAGGCCGAACGGAAAGGCGTAGGTCGTCCACAGGCTGGCGCTGTGTTTGGCGGTGTTCGGGAACACATTGCCGTTGTAGGGCGATGGCATATAGATGCCGCTGGGGCAGCTACGGCCGGCCACGGCGCAGACGTAGCCGTTGTCCTTGACCTCCGCATCCAGGTAGGTGTAGCCGCCGTACAGGCTCCAATTGTCGGAGAGGTTGCCGTTGAAGCCGATTTCCACACCATCGACTTGCTTCTCTCCGGCGTTCCGGGTGGTGCCGTCGCTGACGGTAATGCGGGCGTTGTCCATCACGGTGTGGAACAGCGCACCGGTCAGATTGAGCCGCTTGTCGAACAGGTCCCATTTCACGCCCAGTTCGACGTTGGTGGTCTCCTGCGGCTTCAGGTCCTCGATGGCGGCGCTGATGCCATCGGCGCCGTCGCCGCCGTCCATGCCCGGCGGCGTGGAGGAGGTACCGTACGAAAGATAGAAACTGCCATTCTCGACCGGCTTGTAGACGACGCCGGCCTGGTAGTTGACGAAGTCGCTGTCGTTGCTCAACCGCGTCGGCGCGGCGGTGGCCGAGGGCGTGACCAGGACGGCCTGGTAATCATCCCAGCGCAGTCCCAGGTTGATCAGCCACTGCGGAGTCAGTTCGATGGTGTCGAACAGGTATGCCGACAGGGTCTTGGTCGTCTGCTCGGCGTCCAGCGCCTTGTCGCTGCGGGTGACCGACTGTCCAACGGCCCAGGGGTCGCTCGGGTTCGGATGGTAGAAATCGGTACAGTTGTAGCCGGTGGCCGCGCCGCTGGTCGGGCAGTCCGTGCTGCCGGTCAGGGGGTTGTTGGTGCCGGGGCTGAGCTGGTAGCTGCCGCGCGAGGTTTCTTCATGGCTGTACTCGATGCCGGCATTGTAGCTGTGTTTGAGCGCACCTGTCTGGAAGAGACCGGCGAGGCTCAACTGGTCGACGAAGCTCTGGGTCTCGGCGGCGCGGCTGTTGGTACGCCGCCACAGAGTGCCATACAACTGGGGGTTGCCCTTGCTGTCGTCCGGTTGGGTCCACAGGTAGTCGTTATCGGTATTGCCGATGCGAATGATGTTGCGAACCTTCTGCTCGCCGAACGAGTAGCTGGCGTCGATGGTGCTGATGTCGGCGCGGCTGCGCTGGAAGTCGCGATCCTTCAGGCCATAGTAATTTTCGCGATCCGGCACCAGCGGCCTGCCATCGCCATTGAGCCCGGCATTGGCGCCGCTGAGTGGATTGTTGTAGGGGAAACCTCCGGCGTCGGGGAGGTCGTCGGTTTCCATATGGTAGTGGCTGACGATCAACTGCGCCGGGCCATCCAGGCCGAACGCGAGCGACGGTGCGACGCCCCAGCGCTCGACGTTGGCCGCATCGCGACCGGGAATATCCGAATCGTGCCTCATCAGGTTCAGACGTGCGGCAATGCCGTCGCCCAGCACGTAGTTGGCATCCACGGTGCCGCGCAGGTAGCTGTCGGTGCCGGCACCGAGGCTGATCGCGGTTTCATTCCCCAATGTCGGCGTCTTGCTGACCAGGTTCAGGCTGCCGCCGCCGGAATCGCGGCCCCCGTAGGCCGAGCTGGGCCCCTTGACCACTTCGACCTGCTCCAGGTTGAACACCTCCCGGGTCTGCGTACCGACGTCGCGCAGGCCATCCACGAACATGCTGCTCTGGGAATCGAACCCGCGGATGAAGGGGCGATCGCCAGTCGGGTTGCCGCCTTCGCCGGCACCGAAGGTGATGCCCGGCACCATGCGCAAGGCGTCCTGCAGATTGGTGACACCGGTTTCCTGAAGCAACTTCTCGGGCACGATCGACACCGACTTGGGCGTGTCCAGCAGATCGGCGGTGAACTTGGGCGAACTGGCGGTATCGGTCTTGTAGCCGCCGATGGTGCTGGCCTCGACCTGCACCGGCGCCAGCGTGGTGGTGGCCTCTTCGGCGGCGCTGGCGCCCGGCGGCAGCACCATGGCGAAACCGGTGAGCAGGCTGGCGCTGGTGAGAGCGAGGGAGGTACGGGGTCCCGGAGCGTATTTTCGGCTTTTGATTGCCGTTGTCTTGTTCGTTGTCGTCATTTTGAATATCTCCTGACAGAAGAAACAGGCCGCCCGGCGGTCTGGGCCGGATGGCGGTGGTCGCTGTGGATCGGGTGCGCCGCCGTTGCGGGAACGGTGGGCGCTGGTCAGGTGAAGGTGCGGTCGACGACAGGAGGGCCCTGGGCTCGGGCAGTAATGGCGTCCCGCTCTCTGAGTGAAACGGGGCGGTGAGGAAGTTCGGCCGCTGCTCCGGCGGCCAGCAGCAGCTGGCCCGGGCAGGCCTGTTCGCTATCGGGCGTGTCATCCGCCGTGTTATTGTCGCCCTCCAGGGCAATGAGCTGCGGCGGGGAGCCATCGGTGGTGCCGAACCCGCCGCCTCCGCTGGCCAGGCAGACGAACGCCGCCAGCAGCAGAGCGATGGCTCCTTTCGCGGCGAACCGGGAGAGCCGGTTTCTGCGTCGGCTTCGGAGGCAGTGCGATGGGGTCATCAGCGGGAAGTCGGTGAAAAACGGCAGGGAGAGTAACTAATAACGATTACTATCTCAATAGATTATCTGGAATTTTGTTGCCGCCCCTTGGGAGCCCTGGCAGTCGTGTGTGCACCGAGGGCAGGTTGGCTCAGGTGAATCACTGACAGCGGAATTGGTCGGGTGGCCTGAATGGGCGAATGCGGTAGCCATATTTCCTGGGAATGATGGGGCTGGCTCCTTGCGACTCAATGATCCCTCGGATTCATCGCAATCCTCCCTTTGGCTTACTGCTCATACTGGCCAGTGACTTGCGAAATCAAACGACAGTTGCCGTTGGTGCCGAATGGAAAGCAGATATACCGTGCCTCTGGCCTGTGCGTACAGCAGCGAATCGAATGCCCGAGGGATCTCGGCTTCCAGCAGGAATGCCTCGCCCTCTTGAAGGTTGCGCTCGAAGTTGGCGGTGAGCTGGACAGTGTGTTTGGCGGTCACGGCGCGAATCGGTCAGTCTGCCGACTTCGCGGCGCGGCGGCGCATGATGGCAGACAGTAGTGCTGTGGGCGTCCTTCGTCCTGCCCGCAGCCACGTCGGCCAGGCCCTGGCTGGCGTCGTCAATGAGCGGCAAGTGGATACGCTCGCGCTCCAGTTGGTGGTAATAATCCAACCGCCGGGCGTCGATGATGGCAACGTAACCTTCACCGTTCTCGGTGATGACCTTCTCAGCACCGGCCTTCACCTGATCGGCCAACTCGGACAGGTTCGCCCTGGCTTGAGACAGCGGAATCACGTCACCGGAAGAGATCGCCATGGCTTGCTCCGTAGGCTCTGTTGACGTACAGGATCGCGTACGTCATACGGTAGTTCACTCCGTAGCAAAAGGAGTCCGGTAT
>JBAZCN010000240.1:0-3462 GCA_041655035.1 Porticoccaceae bacterium
TCTGCCCGGACGTTACCGGCACCAGGCCGAGGATGGAGCGTCCCAGGGTGGACTTGCCGGAGCCGGATTCGCCCACCACGCCGAGAATCTGGTGGCGGTCGATGCGCAGGGAAACGTCGTTGACCGCCTTGATGTGGCGCTCGGTCTTATGGGCGGCGGAGCTGAACAGGCCGATGGAGTAATCCCGGAACCAGGTGCACAGGTTGTCCACTCGCACCAGGGGGCTTGCCTTCGAATCGGCTCCCCCATGGGACTCGCCAGGGGTTTTGGCGCCCTTGGGAATGGCGGCGATCAGCTTGCGGGTATAGTCCTTCCTGGGGTTGGCGAAGAGTTCCGCGGTGGCGCCGCGCTCCACCATTTTGCCGGCGTTCATCACCAGCACCTGGTCCGCCACCTCCGACACCACGGCGAGATCGTGGGTGATGAAGATCACCGCCACCTGGCGCTTGCGCTGCAGATCGCGGATCAATTTGAGTATCTGCGCCTGGATGGTGACATCGAGAGCGGTGGTGGGCTCGTCGCAGATGATCAGCTTCGGCTCGGCAATGAGCGCCATGGCGATCATCACCCGCTGGCGCATGCCGCCGGAGAGTTCATGGGGATAGCTGTCGTAGCGCCGTTCGGGGTTCTTGATGCCCACTTCGTCGAGCATGGCGACAGCCTGTTTTTTTGCCGCGGCACGATCGGCGCCGCGATGGTAGAGCAGCGGTTCGATCAACTGCTCGCCGATGGTGAGATAGGGGTTCAGGCAGGTCATCGGGTCCTGGAAGATCACCGCGATCTCATTGCCGCGAATTCTGCCCATGCGCTCAGGGGAACAGCTCAGCAGGTCTTCGCCATTGAACAGCGCGGTGCCGCCTTCGATCCTGCCCGGCGGCTTCGGGATCAGATCGAGCAGGCTGTAGCAGGTCACCGATTTACCGGACCCGGATTCGCCGATGATGCCCAGGGTCTGGCCCGCGTCCACGGAAAAACTTACATCGTCCACCGCCTTGATCACCCCGTTGCGGGTGTGGAACCAGACTTTCAGATTGGTGACTTCGAGTAGGGCCATTATTCAGTTCCTGGGTCTTGGCTGCTTTTGCGTGTGATAGACGGCGCCACGATTCAATCCTTCGAGGTGCGCGGATCGAGGGCGTCCCGCAACCCGTCGCCGAGGAAGTTAAGGGAAAAAAGCGTGATCGACAGCGCCAGCCCCGGGAAGATCAAGAGCCAGGGATATTCTTCCATGGTCTCGACACCGCTGTTGATCAGCAGCCCCCAGGAGCTTTCCGGCGGTTGCACGCCGAGGCCGAGAAAACTCAGAAAGGCCTCCAGCAGCATCACGCTGGGGATCGTCAGGGTGGTATAGACGATCACCGGCCCCAGGCTGTTGGGGATCAGGTGCTTGCGGATGATTCGCCACCGCGACAGGCCGAGGGACTGCGCCGCCTCGATGAACTCCTGGCGGCGCAGGTTCTGCACCTGGCTGCGGACGATCCGCGCCATGGTCAGCCATTCCACCGCGCCGATGGCGAGAAACAGCAGGATGATGTTGCGGCCGAACACCACCATCAGCAGGATGATGAAGATCATGAACGGCAGGGCGTAGAGAATATCCACGATGCGCATCATCAGGGCATCCACCCGGCCGCCGGCATAGCCGGCGATGGTGCCCCACAATACCCCGATCGCCAGCGCCACGCCGGTGGCGACGAAGCCCACCATCAGTGACATGCGCCCGCCCCACATCACCCGGGTCAACAGGTCGCGGCCGAAGATATCGGTGCCGAACCAGTGCTGCCAGGACGGCGGCGAGGCGCCGAGGGCGAGGTTCTGCTGCTCGTAGCCGTAGGGAGCGATCCAGGGGGTGAGGATCGACACCAGGGCGAGAAACAGGATGATCCCGAGGCCGATCAGCGCCAGACGGTTGCGGCGCAGCCGCACCCAGGCGTCGGCCCACAGCGAGGTGCCCTGCTCGGCATTGGCGAGCACCGCGTCGACATTGTTGGCTGTCGTGCTCATATCAGTGTCCTCCCTGGAACTGGTGGCGCAGGCGGGGATTGATCCACACCGCGATCAGGTCGGAGATCAGGTTGAACGCCACGATCAGGAAGGCGAAAAACACCACGCTACCCATGATCATGGTGTAGTCGCGGTTGAAGGCGGCCTGGACGAAAAAACGCCCGAGGCCGGGAATCTGAAAAATGGTCTCGACCACGAAAGAACCGCTCAACAGGCCCGCGAAGGCCGGCCCGAGGTAGGTGACCACCGGCACCAGCCCACCGCGCACCGCGTGCTTGAGCACCACCACCCGCTCCGGCAGGCCCTTGGCGCGGGCGGTGCGGATATAGTCCTGGCTCATGACCTCGAGCATCCCGCCCCGCGACAGGCGGGCGATATAGGCGGCGTAGGTGGAGCCCATGGTGATCGCGGGCAGGATTTTGTCGCCGGGCATATCGCCCCAGCCGGAGATCGGCAGCCAGTCGAGCCAGATACCGAACACCAGCACCAGCAGCGGCCCCAGCAGGAAAGAGGGCATGCAGATGCCGATCATGGCGGTGGACATGGGAATGTAATCCTGCGCCGTGTTGGGCCGCAGCGACGCGATCACCCCCGCCAGGGTGCCGATCACCAGGGCCACCAGCAAGGCGTAGAGCCCCAACTCGGCGGAGGCGGGGAGCCCGGCCATGATCAGTTCGTTGACGCTGCGCCCCGGGTAGCGGAACGACGGGCCGAAGTCACCGTGCAGCAGATCGCCGAGGTAGCTGGTGTACTGCTGCCAGGCCGGCAGGTCGAGCCGGTAGTTGGCTTCCAGGGCCTTGAGCACCTCCGGAGGGACGGCTTTTTCGGCATCGAAGGGGCCACCGGGCGCGAGACGCACCAGAAAGAAGGTGACGGTGATCACCACCAGTAACACCGGGATGGCCTGGAGCAGCCGGGAGAGAAAGAATTTCAGCATGGGTTATGGCGAGGCCTTGTCAGGGGTTTCTTGTTGCCAAGTGCAGAGCCTGTGAAAGCATCTGCTCTGGCTTTCATGCGCCGGCATGGGGGCGTGGCAGAGGGTGGACGTTTGCGCTCCGACGCCGGCCCTGTATCGCCACGCTGAAGCGTGGGAGCGGCAAAAACGTCAGGCAGGGTGCCGGGAATGTGGCGCGGGCGTCCCGGTGCGCTTCGTACCTCAGCACACCCTATAGGTGTGAAGCCTGGAAGGGAGCGGCGGACCATCGACGTGTTGGCGTTGTCCTGGCGCGTATTGCGACGCTGAAGCGTGGGAGCGGCAAAAACGTCAGGCAGGGTGCCGGGAATGTGGCGCGGGCTTCCCGGTGCGCTTCGTGCCTCAGCACACCCTATAGGTGTGAAGCCTGGGAGCGAACGGCGGACCATGGATGTGTTGGCGTCGTTATGGGATGTGCGGCCCATCGATGTATTGGCATTGCCATAGGGTGTGCTGAGGCACGAAGCGCACCGGGGGCGTGGTAC
>JBAZCN010000241.1:0-3401 GCA_041655035.1 Porticoccaceae bacterium
GTGTAGTGCCCGCTCAGCCCGGAGGAGCGCATCCCCTCGAGCCAGCCGGCATCGAATGACAGCGCAACTCCCGCAGCACCGGCGAACTGGCTGAGCACTCCGCTCAGCGGCCCGGCGGCAACGTCGAACGACCTCTCGCCGGGCTGTGGTGCGCGATTCTCACCGGCCGGGGGAGCGGCGGGCTGTGCTGCCAGTGGGCCACTGAACACCGCGCAGGCCGTGGCGAGGAGCACACAGCCGACAGCGGTGGCGAGCGGCCGGGGAATGGAGCAAATGACATGAGGCGGCACGTAGCCAGGACTTGACGTATACATAATTGATTTCGGTCTCCGGGATTGCCCTTGGTGGCTTGTTACCCGAAGCCGAATGAGCGCCGACAAAAGTGCAACCCGGGCGCGACAAATTTTCACCTAACCCAGCGTAGGGCGTCAGGCCGACACCATTCGCACCCAGTATCCGCCCACCCTTTGCTGGCGAACGGGGAAGGTCTCGGTCAGCAATTCGAGGGCCTTGTCGATATCGTCGAGGGGAAAGGCCCCGGAAATCCGCAATCCCGCGACCTCCGGGGCGCACTGCAACAGCCCCGGGCGATAGCGGCCCAGTTCCTCCAGTAAATGCCCGAGAGGCATGTCGACGACCACCAGGCTGCCATCGAGCCAGGAACCGGCGCTGCTCGGCGCCGGCTGGACATCGCCGCGCGTGGCCGCGGTGAATCGCAGCTGTTCACCGCGGCACAGCGGAATACCCCGGGCCGCGACCGCCGCGCTGCTGTCCAGCACCGCGACCTGAGTGACAGCGCATTCCGAGCGCACCGTGAACCGGCCATCCCGGGCCAGCACCTCGCCTTCTGCGGTTTTCACCACCACCGGGCCCTGCTCGGCGGCGGCCACCTCCACCAGGATCTCGCCGCGCACCAGGCGAATCTCGCGGCCGCCGGCGCTGAACGCCACGTTCACCGCGGTGCGGGTGTCGAGAGCCAGGGAGGTGCCGTCCGCCAGGGCTACCCGGCGCCGCTCGCCGGTGGTGGTACTGTAATCCGCACGCCACTCGTTCCAGGGCAGCGAGCGCCAGGCAATCGCCGCGAGCGGCGCGCCAACGGCCAGCACCCCCAGCCGTCGCAGTACTTCGCGGCGGCCGAGATCGCTGTTGCGCAGGCTCTTGCCACCCACCCCATCAGGTATCCGCGCCAGGCGCGACTGGATGCCCTCCACCCCGGCCCAGGCTTTTTTGTGTAACGGCGACGCCGCCAGCCACTGTTCCCAGCCAAGCCGTTCGGCTTCGCCGGCGGTCTCCGCGCTCAGCACCACATACCAACGGGCGGCGGCGCCTATCGCACTGCGCAGGTCGGCGGCGGGCGCGGTCATCCCAGCACTCGGCTCCGCCGCACTCATGACCGCAGGCCCAGCAGATACAGGCAACAATGCTCCATCGCCCTCGCCATATGGTTGTTGACAGTGCGCAGCGAAACCCCCAGCTGATCGCCGATCTGCTGGTAGGTGAGGCCATCGAATCGCGAGAGGATGAATGTCTGTTTGACCTGGCTGCCGAGCCCGTCGAGCATGGCGTCGATTTCCAGCAGGGTCTCAAGGATAATGGCCTGGTCCTCCTCCGACGGCCGTGTTGTCTCCGGCATCACCGCAAGGGCCTCGAGATATTGCCGCTCCAGGGTCCGCCGCCGGAACAGATCGACAGTCAACCCTCTTGCAATCGTGATCAGATAGCGGCGCGGCTCCCGCAGGTGCTCGCCATCGAGGGAAGAGCGGATCACCCGCAAGAACGTATCCTGCGCCACATCCTCGGCATCCATCTGATTGCCCAGCCGCCCCCGCAACCAGCTTTCAAGCCAGCGGTGATGATCGCTGTAGAGTGTTTCCAGCTGTCCGTCCAACAGTGCGCGGTGAGCTGCCGTTCTTGCCATTGATCGATATCGGTTATGTGCGGGGTCCGGCCAAAGATGGGCAGAACCAATCAAATAGGAATTGTTATCATTATAATATCGAAAACTTCGTCATGACAAGCTGGCGCGGTCGATCACTCATCGGGCCGCATGCCGGATTGTTCGACTATAATCCAGCGCCCTGCTGCTGAAGTGCCATGGTATCCCACACCTTTCCTTCCATCCGCTCACTGCTGCTGATTGCAGGCATTCTGTTGATCGCCGCAAACCTGCGCGCCCCGGTGACGGCGGTTGCGCCACTGCTGACGGATATCCAGGCCCATTTCCGCCTGAGCACTGCCAGTGCCGGCCTGCTGACGACATTGCCGCTGCTGGTGTTTGCCGCGACCTCGTCCTTTTCGGCCCAGTTGTCCGGCCGCCTTGGCCTTGAACGCACATTGTTCTGTGGTCTCTGTCTGATCGCCGCCGGCGTCATCGCGCGCTCCGCCGGCGGCGTTGAATGGCTCTTTGCCGGCACAATCGTGAGCGCCATCGGCATCGCCCTGGGCAATGTGCTGCTGCCGGGCCTGGTCAAGCGGGAGTTCCCCGGCCATCTGGCAATGCTGACATCGATCTATGCGCTGATCATGGGCGCGGTCGCCGCGCTCAGTTCCGGCATCGCCGTGCCGCTCGCGCAACACAGTCATTGGCGCGTGGCGCTGGCGAGCACCGCCCTGGTGGCGGTGATCAGCCTGTTGGTATGGCTGCCGCAACTGCGCGGCCGCCCCGGCCAAGCACTGCCCGGCGCCCGCGCCGGCGTGGGGCGCATCGCCATCTGGCGCTACGCCCTGGCGTGGCAGGTTACCCTGTTCTTTGGCCTGAATTCCTTCGTCTATTACGTGATGATCAGCTGGCTGCCCGCCATACTGCACGACAACGGCTACTCCGCCGCCGAGGCCGGCCGGCTGCACGGCTTGATGCAACTGGCATCAGCACTGGCGGGACTGCTGGTGATAGCGCTGGTTCGCTACGGGCGCGATCAGCGCGGCGCGGCCCTGCTGACCGTCGCCCTGGCGAGTGCGGGTCTGCTGGGCCTGCTGCTCTCGCCCCAGTGGGCCACGCTGTGGACGCTGCTGTTTGGCTTGGGCAATGGTGCGGTGTTCATCCTCGCCATATCCTTCGTCGGCCTGCGCGCAAATTCACCCAGTCAGGCCGCGGCACTGTCCGCAATGGCGCAGGGCCTCGGCTATCTGCTCGCCGCCCTGGGACCGACGCTGACGGGTTACCTTCACGATCTGGCCGGCAGCTGGCTGCCCATTCTGGTCACCTGTCTGACGATCTACCTGGGCATCGGCGCAGCCGGTATCCTGGCAGGCCGATCGCGCACCATCGGATGAAGCCCCGGCGAACCGACTCCCCATGGAGCGCCCACCAGCCCACACGAGACAATCTATGACTGCCGGTCCGCAACAAATCCCCTCACCGCCCCGCGCGAGCCGGCGACAATGGCTGGGCCTGGCGGTAT
>JBAZCN010000242.1:0-3291 GCA_041655035.1 Porticoccaceae bacterium
GACCAGCAGCACGCCGGCGCCACCCAACAGCAAGGCACTGAGCATCAGCGGATGCATGTCAGATACTCCTCAGCATGCGCCACAACAGGTAGCTGCCGAACACCTGGAGGCCGAGGGCGAAGTACAGCAGGCGGCGCCCCGTCGGCTCGGCCAGCATCGCGAGGAAAAACTCGGGGTTGGTCACAAAGATATAACCGGCGAGGGAAATCGGCAGGCCGGCCAGCACCAGCGCACTGATCCGGGTCTCGCCGGTCAGCGCCCGCAATTGCCGCCCGGCCTTCTCCCGATCGCGAATCATCAGGATCAGCGTGTCGAGCAGTTCGCTGGCGTTGCCGCCATAACGCTGGTTGACGCGGACGCCGAGCGCGAGGATATGGAATTCCTCGCGCTCGTAGAGCTGGGAAAACTCCCGCAACGCATCCCCCAGGGGCACGCCCAGCTCGACGCTGCGCCGGGTCGGCGCCAGGGCCTCGCGCAGCGGCGACTGGCTGTTGGCCATGGCGAGCAGCAGCGCATCGCCCAGGGAGCGCCCCGACTTGAGACTGCGGATCATATGGTCCAGCAATTGCGGCATCTGGTGGACCATGCGCAGCAGACGGCGCTGGTAGCGCCACTGGTACAACAGCGCGGTGGCCGCCGCGATCAGCGCTGTCGCCGCCAGTCCGGCGAGCCAGCCGAACAACTGCTGGACGAAGACCACCAGCAGCACCGCGGCCACTGCCAGGCCGCCGACAAACCACAGCGGCAACCGTATCCCGGCGCGCAGCAAGCGCCGCTCCAGCGCCCCGGGGGCGCGCCCGCCATCGCCGCCCCGCCCTTCGGGCACCAGGCGCACCACCACCCGCTCGGCATCCGCGCGACGCCAGCCCCGGCGCATAATGACGCCGCCGAGCGCGAGCAGCGCCAGGCACAACGAGGCCGGCAGCCAGACATCGATCACAGCCTGCTCTCCGCCTTGCCCGCTCCGCCGCCATGCATTCTCATGGTTCCCGGGGCGCTGTTGGCGTTTCGATGGAGGACATCGATAAACAAAAGGACATGTTCATACCTGTGGTCTCTGCGGTGCGCCTCGTGCCTCGGCTGTACCCTATGAATGCACCGGATTTGCCGACGGAGGAACACCGGCGATTCCCGCCCTGTAGCGGCGCAGACCCGCTTTTGCGCGGCCGGCGAAACGTCGACGGACACTAGATGAGCCTGCGCAATTTTTCGCTGCTGGGATTCGGTGATTCGCGGATGAACCGCACCTCACTCGAACGCCGGTCGAGCCTGAACAGCGTATTGATCACATAGACACCCTCGCGCAGGCCCACCACTTCGAGAATTTCGCTCACGCAGCGGTGGCCGTCCGCCAGTCGGGTGAGCTGGATGATGATGTCGATGGCCGAGCACAGGGTCTGCCTCAGGGTCTGCTGCGGCACCGTGATGCCCGACAGCCCGACCAGGGTTTCGAGCCGCAACAGGGCATCCTGGGCATTGTTGGCGTGGACCGTGGTCATCGAACCGTCGTGGCCGGTGTTCATCGCCGTCATCACGTCGAGCACCTCGGCGCCGCGAATCTCGCCGAGAATGATGCGGTCGGGGCGCATCCGCAGGGCGTTGCGCACCAGGTCGCGCGCCGCCACCTCGCCGTGGCCGTCGGCATTCGGCGGCCGCGTTTCGAGACGCACCACATGATCGTGGTGCAACTGGAGCTCGGCGGTGTCTTCGACGGTCACGATGCGTTCCCGGTGGTCGACCTGTTGGCTGAGCAGGTTCAGCAGGGTGGTCTTGCCGGTACCGGTACCGCCGCTGATCAGGATATTGCAGCGCTGGGCAACCGCCGTGCGCAGGAATTCGAGCATGTCGGCATCCAGCGACCGCGACGCGAGCAGGTCGACGCCGCGCAGCAGATCCTTGCGGAACTTGCGCACCGACAGGCAGGGACCGTCCAGCGCGATCGGCGGAATCACCGCATTGACCCGGCTGCCGTCCGGCATCCGGGCATCCACCATCGGCGACGATTCGTCGAGACGCCGGCCCAGCGGTGCAAGAATACGCTGGATCACCCGCAACAGATGATGGTCGTCGATGAAACGCAGATCGGTGTGATGGAGCACCCCCTGGCGTTCGACAAAAATCCGCTGCGGGCCATTGACCAGGATTTCCGTCACCGACGCATCCCGCAACAGGACTTCCAGCGGACCAAAGCCGGTGAGTTCATCCACCAGCTCCTCGCCCAGCCGGTCCATTTCATAGCGGGACACCGCCAGCTGGCGACGGCGCACGTAATCCGCCACTTTGTCGGAGACGAAGCGCACCAGGGCCGGCCGTGCGCCTTCCAGCAGATTATCGTCTTCCTCCTCCAGGGCATCGATGATATGGCGGTGGAGAATGGCCTTCAGTTCCTGGCCGTTAGCCGTCGCGGCCGGCGCAGCGGCGCCGCTGGTATTGCCGCCAAAAGGCACTGTCTGGCTCATCGCACCCTCTCCAGGGCACGCTGCAGCAGCCCCTGCAGCCCCGCTGCCTTGTGCCGGCCGCCGCCCCGCGACAGCCGGGACAACGCCTTGCTCAAGGCATCGCGGGGGGCCAGGTCGAACAGTGACTCCCCCTGGTTCTTGCTTTCGAGGCGCGCCGCCGGACTCAGCGGCAGGGTGGCGGCCAGGTCGAGGCCAAACGTTCGTCCCAGGGTCACCGCATCCGGCGCCACGTTATCGATATAGCGATCCACCAGCAGCCGGGCGTGATTCACCTTTACCCCCAGCGACCGCCACGACTGCAGCAATTCGAGATTGCGCCGGCTGTTGGCAACGCTTTGATCGATGAACCAG
This sequence comes from Porticoccaceae bacterium, assembly GCA_041655035.1. Lineage (GTDB taxonomy): Bacteria > Pseudomonadota > Gammaproteobacteria > Pseudomonadales > Porticoccaceae > NAT127. The sequence continues at coordinate 2,811 of JBAZCN010000242.1, forward strand.
TAGAGTTCATCGGCGCCACCGACGAAGGTGCGCAGGATGTCGCTGTCGCGCTGCCCGCACAGGTTGACCACGATCCGGGTGAAGTTCTGGCGCAAGGTGCCGAGCAACAGGAACAACTCCGCGGAACTGCTGTTCTCGAGAGGAAAATGCTCGTCGCCCAATGCCAGCACCCGCAAGCCGTCGCGGTGGCGCGGGAATGCGCTTTCGATCACGCTGCTGTCGAGACGGCGCAGGTTGCGCATCGCATCGGTAAAGTGGAAGGAGGCTTCGAGCCCCAGTATCGCCAGGCTTTCGCCGCTGGGAATACCCAGATCGAGAAGCAGCGTGGCACTGCCGTTGGCGGCGCACGACAATGCGATATGGGCGGCGACCAGCGCCGCCTCGGCGTCCGGCCGGGCGCTGTGAAGCACCGCGAGGCCGCCCTGCTCCGGCCGCGACGGCAACTGCGGCAAGCGCGTCGCGAGGCGTCTCACCAGGCCCT
>JBAZCN010000243.1:0-3259 GCA_041655035.1 Porticoccaceae bacterium
GTGCCATTGGACACCACCATCGCACTGCTCGCGGCGGACCTGCACCACGAATACAAGCTGGCCACCGCCGATGCCATCGTCTATGCGACGGCAAGGCGGCAGGGCGCGGAGCTGCTGACCTGCGATGCGCACTTCAAGGGCTTGCCGGAGGTGGCGTTGTTTGCCAAGAACTCCTGAGGTGATGCGGGACACCATCTGCCAGGGTGATCTGCCTACCGTGATCTGCCTTGCCGTGAAACTGCACGGGGAGTATGTACCGTGGGAAGAGGGGTGATATCGCGCTATCTCGTTGCTGGTACATCTATAGCATTGATTGAGTGGGTTTAAAGAAGGTTTTCGGTGGCTATCGGAGAACAGCGAAAGGTCTGCCGGTAAAAGTGGCGGTATTCCAAAAACCTTCGATTCAGACATTCCCTTTTACCGTCATGCCCATTTTTCGGTTTTTTTCGGTATGAAGGTAAAACTACACCCTAACTTGTTTATATCCCACTGCACGTGCAGGTCATCATTGCACGACGCATGGGTGGCGACCAAAATTGGTACGATCGGCAGACCATGGCTGCTCTCGTGAAAATGCTTGAGGTCGAGGCCATAGCCATAGACTTGCTCCAGGCTGGAGCGATCAAACTGGCTCGCGCCGAGCTTGTACTCGATCACAAACACGATGCCATTGGTCAGCAAGATCAGGTCCGCCCGACGCCCCATACGCGGGATCAGAAATTCCATGAAGGCATGGGCATCGGGTAATTCTCGCGCCAGTGCGCGTAAGTGCTGGATCTGGTAATTCCACGCGGTGCGTTGCGCGGGCTCCAGCGCGAAGGGCAAATGTGAAGCGAGGCGGCCGAAGAGCTCGGCATCGCTGATAGTGACTACATCGCGGGTACGCAAGGAGAGGTAAGCGCGGTTCATCGGCCATTCCTGACGGGGCATGGGAAGGATGGCAAGCACCGCAATTCGGCCTTCACGCCCGCCGGCATGGAGGCGCTCGCGGTTTTGGTGGTCATGTCCTATCCCCTGGTGGCCATTGCCGGGCAGCGTGCAGCATGCGAAGCACACGCACCAGGTCGCCGGCCAGGTCATAGACCAGGATGTAATTCTGATGTGCTACCAGCTCACGGGTGCCGGGGACTCGCCCGGGCCGACCGAGGTCGGGGTGATCGACGAGGCGCCCGGCTTTCTCTTCAAACAGCTCATCGAGGGCCAGGGCGGCGATTGGGTTGTCGGCCTCGATGTAGTCGTAGATCGCTTCGCGGTCCTGGATGGCTTCGGGCGTCCAGTGCAGTTCCATCATTCGGACGCTTCAAGTCGGCGGCGCGTGGCAGCGCGACGGGCTGCGAACTTCGCTTCGACCTCGGCGGCCGGCACCAAGTGACCGGTGTTGGCCGAGTCCAGGCCGGCTTGTACCTGGCGACGGAACCAGGCGTCATGGTCGGCTGTTTCCTGCTGTTGCTGTACGAACTCGCGCATGAAGTCGCGCAGGAGCTGTGCAGCACTGCGGTCGCGGGCTTTCGCGGCGGCGGAAAACTCAGCTTTCAGGGCTTCATCGACCCTAAAGGTAAAGGTGGCTTCGCTCATGTCGTTGTCCTCTGCTGTGTTACAATCGTAGTGCACTGTAACACGCTGTCGGGTACACTGAAACTATCTTGCCTTTATCGTATCGCACGATGGAAACCGATGCTCTGGCCTGCGGCAAGGATGACACCAAGGGAAATATGACGAAGCCACACCAGGATGACGTCGAGCCGTTTTTCATCACTGAGGAAGTCGAGGCCGAGATGATCGCGGTCGGGTATGTGTTCGAGCCGCCGCCCATTGTCTGTACGGACCGTCCGCGCAAGGCGCTCACTTGCGCCCGTGGGTGGCGTCGTGATCGGGGGGAATGGACAGCAGGCGGATGAAAGCGCCTTCGCGGTAGGCCACGGCGCGGTGCGCCTGGGTGATGCGCAGGCTGTAGAGCGCGTCGATGCCGGGCGGCGGCTTGACGCTGGCGATCTTCTCCCAGTGCAGGCCCTTGTCCCGGTAGACCTGGTTCCAGGTGAGCTGATGCAGCTTGGCCAGCGTATCCAGCGCCGCCAGCCGCTCGGCCTTTTGCAGACCGAGCAGGTCGCGCTGGAAAACCGGGTTGTTCAGGTCCAACTGGACCGTGGCGTCGCGCTCAGCCTTGCTCATCGCGCAGGCGCTTCAGCAGACTGTCGGTGGCTTCGTCGCTGGCGGGGTGGGACTGAGCCCAGTCCAGCGCTTCGCGCAGGCCAGCGGCCGCCGCCTCGCTGTGCAGCCAGCGTTCGTTGTCGGGCACCACGGTGGCGGTGCGCACCAGCCATACGCCGGGCTCCTGTTCTTCCACCAGCACTTGGCGCCCGGCGTACTGCTTGCCCAGGGAAATCTGTCCGTTGGCACCAACGAGTTTCACCACGGGAGGGGATGAGAGCGTAGGCATATACTACCTTCTTTAAATACTAAAATACTAAGGCACTATAGCACTAATCAAAGGAGGCATCCAGCACGATGGCCTTGTCGTTCACTTGGCCGGGGCCTGTTTACAGGCCTTTTTGAAATCCGCCACCACCGCCTCGGTGTTCACCTCGCGGCGGGCGAGCAGTTCATCCAGCGTCTTACCGGCCTGCTTCAGCGCGGCCAGTTCGGCTTCGCTCTGGCCCTGGGTGGGGATGAAATAGCCCGCGGTCTGGCCGTGGCGGGTGATCGCCACTGGCGTGCTGGACTTGATGTACTTCGCCAGGCTGGCGCGGAACTCGCGGATACCGACTTTCGTGGCTTCCATCATGGGCCCCCCGGAAAGGGTTTGTGAATCACTGTGTACCCGGTTTGGGTGCTATCAGACGCCAAAGCAACCTGCTGCACAACGTCATGAGATACATCTCGGAGGGCGGGAATGTGCTGGTGCGTTGCGGTTACGAGGCCAATGCGGAGCCCGGGATGGCGCCCGAGATCTATCTGGAAGTATCGGCCCTGGTGTCGCAGCGGCAGAGCGTGGGGCCATTTTCGAAGGCTTTCAGCGAGCCGCGGGAACATCCGTCCGCGGCAGTGGAATTGGCCTGTCGCTGGTCGCCAGCATTGCCAGGTCGCACAACGCCTCCATCAAGGTCGATGCCGGCCTGGAAGGGCGCGGGCGCAGGGTGCGCGCCGTTTTTCCTGGCATCACACCAGTGCATGCGCCAGCAGTGCGGCCAAGACGCTCAGTGGCTTTGTGGTCAATACCACTGCCGGCGTTGGGGGCATCTTCGGTCCAGCCAGCGAGCTT
>JBAZCN010000244.1:0-3236 GCA_041655035.1 Porticoccaceae bacterium
GGGGAATTCTGCCTTGAAGCTTACCTTGGGAACCACCACTTGGTAACCCTTGTCGGCCTGTTCAGCGGCAATATTGGACACTTCGGACTCAAAACTGATCAAAACATCGCCAATTTCCCGCTCTACAAAGGTATTGGTGGCACCGCGACCGCCAGTGTCGAATACCGCAACGCGGGACAGGAAGGTCTTCAGGAAGTCGTGCTGCGCGCCCTCGTCGCCGGGAAAGGCCTTTTGCGCATGACCCAGCGCGGCGAGGTAAGTGTAGCGGCCATTGCCCGAGGTCTTGGGGTTGGGGAACACGATGCTGACATCACTGCGCGCCAGGTCGCTCCAGTCGGTGATGTTCTTGGGGTTGCCCTTTCTCACCAGGAAGGCCGGCGGAGAGAAGAAGGGCGAACTGGCATTGGGCAGGCGCGACTGCCAGTCAGCAGGCAGCAGCTTGCCCTTTTCCGCCAGCACGTCGATGTCGGTGACCTGATTGTAGGTCACCACGTCTGCGCGCAGGCCCTGCAGGATGGCCTGCGCCTGGGCAGACGAGCCGGCGTGGGACTGATTGATCTCCACCGTCTCGCCAGTCTTGCCGCGCCAGTGTTCGGTGAAGAGCTCGTTATAGGCGGCGAACAGCTCGCGTGCCACGTCGTAGGAACTGTTGAGGATCGACTTGTCGGCGGCCAGCATATTCAGGCTGGTACCGACCAGGGCGACGCCCAGCGCGGTCTTGATGAGTTTCCTGATATTCATGAAAGTACCTGTTTCAACAAAAGGAATAAGGAGGTGTCTTTTATAACCCGAGGTCATAGGGACACAGGTTATCGCAATCGGGCGGCGAAGCAATGCATCCGGATCCATGAATTTCTGCTAAAAAATCCCGTTTGCTTCATAACGATTGATAATGTCGTCGCCACCTTGTCGCCGACAGTGAGCAGCGTTCATGGAGCCTAGCGCAGCAAGCCGAACACCACCTGGCGAAGTCCGGCGACGAATAAAATAAGGCCGAGTACTTTCTGGATCACGGCAGTGGGCAACTGCCTGCTGCCGAGCTGCGCGCCGAGCGGCTCTCTGCATCGGGATGTTTGCCGGCTACGGCAAGACCAGTGTCGAAAGCCCCCAACCCGTGGACCAGCCGCCAACGGCCAGCCCGGCAGTCCGGTCACAAGGTGATGGGAGGGCGTGGGTATTGCCTTGGCGCTGACCATCGATGAACAGAGCGAGTTCGCCGGGCGCCATGGTGTACCAGGCCTCTCCACGGGTCAGAGGCTTGGTGGCGACAATGATCATGCGATCATCGGCGTCGTTATGAGCATCGAAGTCGATGCTTTCCTCCGTGTCCACCAGCTCCACCGCCGTGAATGGCGCGCGGCGCTCCACCCAGTACAACTCCGTGGAGCAGTGGGCCAGCAGTACGCTGCCGTCACTCAGCAAAAAATTGAAGGCCCCGTGGCCGGCTATCGCCGCACTGGCCTCGGCCACCTGATCCTGGAGTTTTTCGATCACCGGTCGCCGGTGACCGAACTTTTCCACCAGGGTACCCAAGACATGGCAGAAGGCCCTTTCGCTGTCGGTGTTCCCCTCTGGAATGAAATGCCGGTTCGGCTCGGGGTAAAACGCTTTCAGGTCGCCGTTGTGTGCGAAGACCCAGTCCTGCCCCCACAACCGCCGTACGAAAGGGTGGCTGTTGAGCAGGCTCACGTCGTCCTCGGTCGCCTTGCGGACATGGGCTATGACATTGGCTGCGCGAAAGGGGCGCGCCAGCACGGCGCGAACTTCCTCGCATTGGTGGGCGGCCGTGTCGCGAACCTGAATGTGGGTTTGTGCATCGCCGTACCAGGCCAAGCCCCAGCCGTCAGCATGATGATCCGTGCCGCCCCCACGTTGAAAGAACCCGCGCAGGGAAAAGCCGGGATTGACGGGTTTAGCACTGTTGAGACCGAATAACTGGCACATGATCGACCGCAGGGGATGGGGAGCCGTATACCAGATCGACTATACCGGCCCTCCGGACATTCCCATAACAGGATTTCTCCTTTGCTTTTTCCGATTGCGGATAAGGGGTGTCGCTATCCCAGAATTTACATGTTGATAGTGATTTATCTTGTTTCCCGCCGTCTACACCCGCCATTTATAGTGGCGTCCTCGCTATTCCGATCGCCTTTTCCACGGCGGTATTCTTAATCCATTACCGCGCAATCATTAGCGCGCATTTCATTATCAGCGCATATGGAGATTCAACCATGAGCAACTTTGGTTCCGACAGAATCGACGAACCTGGCGACGACACCAATCACTCCCTCGAAGCCCGCGCCCGTCATCCCGTCCTCGAAGCCGCGCGTCAGGCGGTCGGAGTGGAAAAACTGCCTTATGCGGGTTCAGTCAATCCCCAGGATGCCTGGAAGCTGTTTGCCGGCGGCATCGTCTACCTGGTGGACGTGCGCACGGCCGAAGAGCGGAAATTCGTGGGCCACGTGCCCAACACCCTGCACCTTCCCTGGCAGATCGGACCGGCCCTGATCAAGAATCCGCGCTTTATCCGCGAACTGGAGGAGAAACTGCCACGCGAGGGTGCGATCCTGTTCCTATGCCGCAGCGGCAAGCGCTCCGCCGCAGCGGCGGAGGCCGCCACCAAAGCGGGCTTTCCCCATGTGTTCAACGTGCTGGAGGGTTTCGAAGGCGACCTGGACAACAAGCAGCAGCGGCGGCAGAACGGCTGGCGCCAGCGCGGTCTGCCGTGGCAGCAGGATTGAGCGGAAGCGGAGCGACAAGAGAGAGCCAAGCGATGAGAGAGAACGTGAATACCGTGCCCCCCGCCGATACAACCACGCAGGTGACGGCGAAAGGCGGCCCGGCCACTCCGAACTGGAACCTTGACGCCATCGTCGGCGACCTGCGGACCGTGCGCCAGCAATGGCGTGCCGAGACCGGGCGCAATCATGAACCGGGGCTGCGCGAGCTGCCCTCCCGCGACCGGATCCAGTGGCTGGTCGACGGCCTTGCGGGCGCCCTGTTTCCCATGCGTCTGGGGCCGCAGGATCTGCGCCAGGAGAGCGAGGATTTTTTCGTCGGCCACACCCTGGATGCGGTGCTCAATGAATTACTGCAACAGGTGCGGCTCGAACTGCTCTACCAGAACCGCCACCAGAACGGATTTCCGGGGACGACCGAGGGCGATGTGCGCCGCCCCGACGCCGGCGACGCGGTGGAGATCGTGCGCCAGTTCGCCGCAGTCCTGCCGGCGCTGC
>JBAZCN010000245.1:0-3218 GCA_041655035.1 Porticoccaceae bacterium
CGGCAATCTCGATGCCGCCACCGGGCAGCGGGTCATCGACCTGCTGTTCGAAATCAACCAGGAGCGCGCCACCACCCTGGTCCTGGTCACCCACGATCCGATGCTCGCCCAACGCTGCCAGCGCCGCCTGGAGCTGCAGGGCGGCACCCTGGCCGGGCAACACTGATGCAGGCCTTCACTCTCGCCCGCCGTTTGCTGCGCCGCGACTGGCGCTCCGGAGAACTCGCCACGCTGCTGTTCGCCCTGGTGGTCGCCGTCACGTCGGTCTGCGCCATCGCCCTCATCACCGACCGCCTCACCCAGGGCATGGTGCGGGAATCCGCCGAACTGATCGGCGGCGACATCGTGGTGCGCAGCAGTCGCCAGCCCGACCCGCAGTGGCTGGAAATCAGCGACCGCCTCGGCCTGGCCAGCGCCAGAGTCCACAGTTTCGATTCCGTGCTCTTTCACGGCGACGACATGCTGCTCGCCGGCATCAAGGCCGTCAGTGACAGCTACCCCCTGATCGGGCAGCTCAAGATCAGCAGGACACGGGAGGGTCGACCCGAGGCGGTTGACGGCGGCCCGCCCCCCGGCAGCGCCTGGGTCGACGCCCGGGTGCTGGACCGTCTCCGCGCGCAGCCGGGCGACGAAGTGCATTTCGGCGCCACCACCCTGCGTCTCGACGCCATTCTTCGCTACGAGCCGGACCAGGGCAACAGCCTGTTCCAACTCGCGCCGCGAGTGCTGATCAACGAGGCCGACCTGGCCCCTGCCGAGGTGGTCCACCCCGGGAGCCGCATCCGCTATCGCTATCTTTTCCGCGGCGACAACGCCGCGCAGCTGGCGGCGGAGCTCAAGCCACTGCTCGGTGTCGGCCACCAGTTGGTCGAGCCCACCGGCGGGGAGACCCGCGCATCCGAGGCGTTGATGCGGGCCATCCAGTACATCAAGTTCACCACCCTGCTGGCCATCGTGCTGGCCGCCATCGCTATCGCCCTCGCCGCCAGGCGCTACAGTGAGCGCCATTACGATGTCAGCGCCATGCTGCGCTGCCTCGGCGCCCGGCAAGGCGATGTAGTCCGGCTCTACATTTACCAACTGCTGCTGCTCACCGCCTCCGCCGTGGTGCTCGGCACGATCCTTGGCTGGCTGCTCCACTGGCTGGTGCTGGCGGTGATCGCGCCGCTCCTTCCCGTCGCCCTGCCGCCGCCTGGGCTCACGCCGCTGGCCATCGGAGCCGGCACCGCGCTGCTTCTGGTGGCGGGCTTCGCCCTCCCCCCGGTGTTGCGCCTCGGCGCCTGCCCACCGCTACGCGCACTGCGCCGCGATCTCACGCCGATTCCGCTGTCCGGCTGGTTCCTCTACGGGCTGGCGGGTGCCAGCCAATTGTTGCTGCTGTGGCTGTTGTTCGGCGACGTCGGCAGGATACTGCTGATTCTGCTGGCCGCCGCCCTCGGCCTTTTTGCCGTGGGTTGCCTGATATACCTCGGCCTGCAGCGCCTCAGACGCGGCGCCCTGGCGCGGTCGGCCCTGGTGGGGCGCAGTATCCGCAGCCTGGCCACTCATGCCGCCACCAGCACCAGCCAGATCATGGCCTTTGGCGTGACGCTGATGATCCTGCTACTCGTCGCCCAGTTGCGCACCGGGCTCCTCGACGAATGGCGGCTTCAGTTACCGGAAAATGCACCAAATTATTTTGCATTCAATATCTTGCCTGATGAAGTTGAACAATTTTCTCAATTGCTGTCGCAGCGGGCTGCGCTCCAGCCACTCTATCCCGTGGTACTGGCAAGGCTGACTGCCGCCAACGGCGAGCCGCTGGCGGCGAGCAGCGAGACCGATACCCACCGGGAACTGAACCTGACCTGGGCATCCAGTCTTCCCGCAGACAACGAGGTGATAGCCGGAACCTGGCCGCCCCGCGACGACGGCGTGTCCATCGAAGCCGAATACGCCGAGCGTCTCGGCGTCGGCCTCGGCGACCAGTTGCAGTTCAATGGCGGCGGCAGGGAGTTCACCGCCACCATCACCAGCCTGCGCAGCGTCGTGTGGGAGTCGTTCTCACCCAATTTTTTCCTGGTTTTTTCCGCTGCGCATCTCAGCGACATGCCCGCCACCTATCTGACCAGCTTTCATCTCGACGGCGATGACAACACCCTGCTGCGCTCGCTGATCGAGACCTTTCCCGCCACCACCCTGATCGAGGTCGACGCCATCATCGCCCGGCTCGAGCTGGTGCTGAGCCAGGTCAGCCTGGCGGTGGAATTGATGATGGTGTTCGTGCTGCTGGGCGGAGTTGCGGTGCTGTTCGCCACCCTGCAAAGCACCGGCGACGAGCGCCGCCACGAGGGCGCCCTGGTGCGCGCCATGGGCGCCAGCCGCCACTGGCTCAAACGCGCCTACCTGATGGAATTCGGCGCCATCGGCCTGCTGGCCGGCCTGTTGGCGGTAGCCGGGGCGGAGATCGCCTCCGCGGTCATTCACCACCAGGTATTCGCGCTGAAGTTCACCGCCCAGCCGCTATTGTGGGTCAGCGTGCCCCCCGCGTCGGCCCTGCTGGTGGCCACGATCGGCTACCTGGCCAGCCGGCGCATCCTCGATGTGTCGCCCGCCCGGGTGTTGAGCGAATAAAGGGCCGCACCGCCGTTTATTCTTCGATCCCGTAGGCGGTTTCGACCTTGACCCGCCAGGGCTTGCCGCTCCTGGCATTCGACGGATAGATCCAGCCGCGCAGCACCACCTGGCGCCCTTCAAGGGCGCGCAGCTGGCTGCGACTGAAGTTGCCTTGGTGTTCGGGGTAGATGACGCCGGCCAGTTTGCCGTCGAGATTGATCCACCAGGCTTTGGCAAACACGATCTTGTCGACCCGGCCGGCAACCCTCTGAAAGCCGCCGTTGCGCAACTGCCGGGCAGCCACCGGCCGATCCCCGGACCACAGGCCCACGCCCTGGCGACGGGCGTCCCGTTCCAGTGATGACAGGCAGTCGGCGAGGGCGAGATTGGGCGGAATGGCGATATGCCAGCCGAGACCGCGGGCCACCAGCGCGGCCTCCAGGCTTTGCCCTGACAGCGAATAGACATGGGCCAACTGGCGGCCGTACTTGTCGTGACGCTCGCTTCCCGGAACCAGCATCACCTTGGGATTGGCGCGCACGAAATCCTCGACGAACCGCCGGGCCGTGCGCGCCACAGGCTGGGCGGCTCCGCCGGAACCACCGAGCTCAGGGGCATTGACA
>JBAZCN010000246.1:0-3191 GCA_041655035.1 Porticoccaceae bacterium
GATCCAGTGGGTGGCGCCGACGGCGTTGACGCCGGGGCTGATCTGGTAGTCGAACAACATGCCGGCCTCTGTGGCATTGGGGGAGAGAACGCCGTCGATGCGGGCGGGGGAGCTCGAGTCGCTGAACAGGTAGCCGCCGTTGACCAGGTCGCCGGCGCCGACCACATGAACCACGCCGGGGAGGCTGGCGGCGTGGACGTCGAGGCGGGTGGCGAAGCGCTGGGTGTCGAAATCCACTACCAGCGCGGGATTGCTGATGCCGGCATCTTCGAGATTGCGGCCGGTCTGGATGTAGGCCTCGTAGCTGTTGAGCTGGAAGGTGACGCGGCCGGCTTCGGGCAGTGGGCGCTCGGTATAGCGGGGTTCCATGATGGAAAATACGTCGTTGACCACGGCGTGGCGGCGATCCGATGACAGCAGCGAGGAGATCCTCTGGTAGCTGGGGTCATTCGCTGCAAAGCTCGACCAGCGTCCCCAGATGAATTGCGGGTCGTCCACCAGGCCTTGATCGTTGGGCAGGATCTTGCCGCCACCCTCCTCGCCAAGCAGATAGGCATGTTGGGTCAGTGAATCCTTGTCGATGTAGCGGCCGACGTACTCGAGGCCATCCTCGTAGCTTTTTGCCCCGGGGGCGGACAGGCCCATGCGGGTCTGGGCCGCGGCGCGGGCGCTGTTGGCAACGGTTTCGAATACCCGGGCTTCTTCGGGGTGGGGCGGGCGCAGTTCGTCAGGGGTGGGGCCGCTGCTGGTGATGAGCGCGAATTGCTGGCCGGCCTGGACCTCGAGCAGTGCCTTGCTGAGGCTGGCGAACAGCTCGGCGCTGCCGTCGGTGCAAGGTGTGAAGTCGGTGGCGGCACAGGTGGCGCTGAACGGCGCCATGACCACGCCGCCGGTCTGGACCGCCAGGCGGGCCAGCGATTCGTCGGCGAACACCACAAAATCGGTGCCGCGGATGCCGATGGCGGAAACCGGGGTGTTGATGCGGAAGGTGTCCTTGCTGGCGGCGCCGGCCTTGCCGGTGGCGGAGCGCAGGGCGCCGCGTTCGAGGTTGATGCGCACCCGGCTGGCGTCGGGGGTTGCTTCGTCGAATTCGTAGGTGTCGATGTAGGCGCTGCTGTGGGGCCGAACGCTGACCAGGCCGCCGTCGACGAAGCGCACATGGAGGTAGCCGTCTTCAGCGGTGCGCAGGTGCTCGCCTTCATAGACGCTGTCGCCCCTGGCGAGGGCGCGGGTCTGGTCGCCGGATACGGCCTCGGCCGCCCCGGCGATAAAGATCACTTCGCCGACAGGGTCCGCCGCCCAGGCCAAGGCGCCCGCAAGGGTAAGGAGGGCGGAGAGCAGGACGGTATCGACAGGGCGCAGCCAGCGAGAGTTCATTGCTATTCTCGATTTTTTGTCAGAGCACATTAAGACAGACCCGCCATGATGCCTTGGTCGCAACGGGTCTGTCGTGATAGCTTGTCATGATAGAGAGTGCAACAGTTATCAACGCTGATCAAGTGTGGCTATAATACACTCCTTTTGCAAATCAAGCACTGTTAACTGGCTCACAAAAATCGTGCCTTGCAGTCGCATAACATCAAAAAACGATGGAGCAATGCCCGTCAGCCCGATGCAGTATCTCTCCACGCAGCCTGTACCACCCGCCCTCTGGGGGACGTCATCTGTCATCGCCCGGCGCCACTCGCCCGGTTCCGTGAGGTAGCGGCGGGTGCGGCCTGTGTTTCGTCTGATTATCGCCTGTTGGGTGGCGTTCGGCCCGCCGTCCCAGGTGTTCGCCAATGCCGACGACACCTTTGTCGACACCCTGCTCTTGCACCTGGAGGAGGAAGGCCAGGACAGCGCCTACCGATGGCTGCAGTCGATCGAGGCGGAGCACCGTGAAACCCCCCTCTATTACGACTGGCTGAGCCGCTTCGCGATGGACAAGGGCGACTACCAGCGCGCCATTCCGGCACTGGAGCAGTTGATTGCGCTGGAGCCGCGCCATATGGGGGCGCGCCTCGATCTGGTGCTGGCATTGCAGCTGGAGGGGCGCAGCATCGAGGCGCGCCGGGCGCTGCAGGCCCTTCATCGCCTGCTGCCCGACAGGACGGTGTTGCCCGACCAGGCGCGGCGGCAGCTGGCCGAGCTGGACAAGCTGCTCCAGCCCGATGTCGCCGCCGAGCCCAACCGCTTCAGTGCGCTGGTATCGGCCGGCGTCGGCCATGACAGCAACGCCAACCGCGGCTCCGACGACGATACCCTGAAGGTGAATCTGCCGGGCGGCATACCCATCGAGCTGATTCTGGCGCCGGAAAGCATCAAGACCGCCGATGAGTTCGCCGAGGCGGCTCTCTACCTGGAGTACGGCAAGCGCGGCAATGGCTGCCGCTTCGAACATTGCCGCCAGTGGCTGGCGGGGGCGATGACCCGCCGCTATACGCACCTCGATGAGTACGACCAGCGCCACCTGTACCTGGGCACCCGCAAGAGCTTCGCCGGTCGCTACCAGCGGGAGTACAGCGTGATGGTGCAGAACCTGGTGTCGAGCAAGCTGGAATTCGATCGCGTCGACGAGCAGAACATTCTCGGCTTCGAGTATCGGCAGTTGCTGCCCGGCCTGCCGCGCCTCGGCGGGGTGATCAAGGCCGACCTGATCGACGAAAAGGCCAACGACAACCCGGTCAGCACGATGGCTACCCTGGGCGTCAACGGCAACCTGGCTATCGGCCTCAATCCCGATTTCCGCAAAAGCGGCAGGCGCATCCTGTGGGAGGCGGCGGGCAGCTGGCACCATCGGCCCGACTATTTTGCCGGCGATACCCGCCGGCTGTGGCTGGCGGTCAATTATCCGCTGCTGGTGGGCGAGGAGTGGTACTTCAATGTCGGGCTCACCTACCGCTGGCGCAGCGACGAGGAGCCGTTCAGCCGGGGATTCTTCGGCGATACCGTGCGCAAGGACAACGAATGGCTGTTCAGCGCCCAGGCGCAGCGCTCACTGGGCAGCTGGCTGCTGTCGTCGCGCCTGCACTACGAGGAGACGGGCAGCAATATCCCGCTATTCGATGTCAGCCGTCTGCAGTGGACCTTGTCCGTCGCCTATCAGGTGTGGTGACCGGCGTGCCGATCCATTGTTCGTCCTCGATGCCGCGGATGATGACGGGGCCAATGGCGCGAACCCGGTCGGGCAGGCGGCGGCAGAGTTCCGG
>JBAZCN010000247.1:0-3052 GCA_041655035.1 Porticoccaceae bacterium
GTGCGCGGTGCCCGGAATGCCCGACAGCCTCCCGCCGCTGTCCCTGAGCGGCTGCGAATCCCTGGCCAGCGCCGGCCGCGCCAAGGCCGACTTCAGCAAGACCACTTACAACCTCGGCATCAATTGGGCTCCGACCGACGACCTGCTACTCTACGCGGTCACCCGCACCGGTTATCGCGCCGGCGGCCTCAACTCGCCGCAGTTCGGCGGCCTGCTCACGCCGTTCCAGTCGTGGGACCCTGAAACCGTCCAGGACTTCGAACTCGGTCTGAAAAGCGACTGGCAGATCGCCGGCATCGGCGGGCGTTTCAATCTCGCGCTGTTCCACAGTGAATATGAGGATCTGCAATCCGCCGTCCAGGTCCAGGGCGCGATCGACGGCGATCCCGATGGCGACGGCGATCCCAGCAACGACCCCTCGGGACAGACCTTTTTCACCAATGTCGGCGAGGCGACCGTGCAGGGCGTCGAAGCGGAACTGATCCTCCAGCTCACCAATAATCTGGAGCTCAATCTCAGCGGCGCCTGGCTGGATAAAAAACTCGACAAGCTGTCGCTGAGCACGCCGCTGCCGCCGACCTTGCCGGAGAGCGCCATCTCCAAGGACGGTATCGAGAAGAACGCCTTCCTGGCGGCGCCGGACTACAGTTACACGGCGGGCATCACCTACCACCTGCCACTCGCCGACAGCCTCGGTGATTTCCGCTTCTCCGCGCGCTATTTCCGCATCAGCGACGTCCAGTACATCAGCATCAATGCGCCTTCCTATGAGTTGACCGACTTCCGCCTCGACTGGAGCAACGCTATGCAGTCGAACTTCGATCTGGCGCTGTTCGTCACCAACGCCTTCGACAAGGATGCGGTGGCCGGCCCGGCCAACTCGTCGGATGGCGTGGGCATGTCCTCGGTGCTCTACAATCAGCCGCGCATGGCGGGGCTGACCGTCAGGTACCAGTTCGGCAACTGACAGCCGAGCCGCGCGCAACGCCGTTGCGCGCGGGAATCCTCGGCGCTGCAAAATGTCCGGGCCTGGCGTCAGCGCACGTTGCACATCGCCCGCTTGGCGTATGACAATACCCGACTCTCGACAGGATCACGCCAGTGCCCGCACTGCCTGCCACGTCAGCGCGCTGATGTGCACAGGCGCTGACATGCGGCCTCTGGCGCATCCGTCCAAGCCAACCCGACAACGGATAATGCCAACCATGCCCAGTCAGTCCCCTACTCCGGCCTCCCGGCCCGCCAACACACCCGAGGCCAACGAACTGCTCGATCGCGCCCGCACCCTCCTGCCCCTGGTGCGCGCCCACGCCGAACGCAACAACCAGCAGCGGGATGTGGCGCCGGAAGTCGTCGCCGCACTCAAAGAAGCCGGCCTGTTCAAGCTGCTCCAGCCGGCTGCCTGGGGCGGCTATGAGGCTTCGCCACTCACCTTCTACGGCGTGCAGAACCTGATCGCCGAAGCCTGCGCGTCCACCGCCTGGATCTACGGGGTGTTGAGCGTGCAGTCGTTTATCCTCGCCTTGATGGACCGCCAGGCTCAGGCCGATGTCTGGGGCGAGGACAGCAATACCTTGATGTCCTCATCGTTCCAACCCGTTGGCAAGGTGCAGCCGGTCGATGGCGGTTATCGCATTTCCGGGCGCTGGACCTTCTCCAGTGGCAGCAGCCACGCCCGCTGGGTGCTGGTGGGTTCGCTGGTGCCGCCGGCGGCGGAGGGCCAGCCGCCCCATATGCGCCTGTTCCTGGTGCCCCGGGCCGACTACGAGATCGTCGACACCTGGCACACCATCGGCCTTAGGGGCACTGGCAGCAACGACATCGCAATCGACGATGTGTTCGTCCCCGCCTATCGCACTCACCAACCGTCTCCGGGCATCGTGCCCACCACCGGCGCCGGCCACCTGGCACCGCTGCACCGCCTGCCCTGGCTGTACATGTTCACCAGCACGGTATCCAATCTCGGCATAGGCATGGGGCGCGCCGCTCTCAACACCTTTATCGCCATCGAACGGGAGCGGGTGTCGATCCTCACCGGCAAGGCCGCCAAGGAAGATCCCGCCGTGCACAGCGCCGCCGCTCGCCTGTCCGCCGAGATCGCCGCAATGGAGGCCATGTACCAGCGCCACATCGGCAATATGATGGAGCTCATCGAACGCAACGAGGCGATGTCGATGACCGACGGCCTGATGCAGCGCACCCAGCTGACCTCCGCGCTGCGCCGGATCGCCGCCATCGTCGACGACATGCAGCAACTGCTCGGCGGCCGCGGCATCCGCCTCGACTCCGGACTCGTGCATATCTGGCTCGACCTCTGCGCGGCCCGCGCCCACCCCGGCAACGACCCGGGGATGATCGCCCCGGCCTACGGCAAGAGCCTGCTCGACCAGCCGGCTGGAAACTGACGTTTCCGCTTGACCTCACCGCCGGCCTGTCCACACTATCTGGACCGTCGTCGCTGACGGCTCTGCTTACATAGGGGGCGCCGGGCGGAGCGGTGCGCTTCCTCCGTCAGCACACCCTATGAGCCGACTTCACCCTGCGGCAGGTTTCCATAGGGTGCGCCGAGGAACGAAGCGCACCGGAGGCCGGCCGGAATGATACGCTTCCTCCGTCAGCGCACCCTGTGAGCCGACTTCGCCCTGCGGCAGGTTTCCATAGGGTGCGTCGAGGAACGAAGCGCACCGGAGGCCGGGCGGAATGATACGCTTCCTCCGCCAGCGCACCCTATGAGCCGACTTCACCCTGCGGCAGGTTTCCATAGGGTGCGCCGAGGAACGAAGCGCACCGGAGGCCGGCCGGAATGATACGCTTCCTCCGCCAGCGCACCCTGTGAGCCGACTTCGCCCTGCGGCAGGTATTGCCATAGGGTGCGCTGAGGAACGAAGCGCACCGGGGAGGCCGAGCAAAGTGGTGCGCTTCCTCCGTCGGCGCACCCCACTGGCGGACTCCTTCTGCCGTTTGACTTGTCTAGCCCCAGGCTCGACTTGGCGCTAGAGTAGTGGAGGCCAGTGTGCAGGGCGTCGAAAATAGCGGTCTATTAGGGCCTGTT
>JBAZCN010000248.1:0-2980 GCA_041655035.1 Porticoccaceae bacterium
CGGACTTGCCGTCGCCATTCCTGCGGTGCTGGCCTATAACGCCTTCAGCCGTAGCAATCGGGTAATGCTGGAAGAATTAGATGGTTTTGCCCATGACCTGCACGCCTTTCTCACCACTGGCGCCTGTGTAACTCCGGCCAACTGTGAGCTGGTGGCGAGGTGTGCCAGCAAGAAAATAGTGGGGGCAGCGTAATGGCTTTTGGTGGTTTTAGTAGTGTGCGCGAGGGGCTGATGGCGGAGATGAATGTCATTCCGCTGGTGGACATCATGCTGGTATTGCTGGTGATTTTCATTATCACTGCACCGGTGCTTAGCCATGCAGTCAAGATCGATATGCCGCAGGCCAGCAGTGAGCTGAATGAAGAAAATCCAGCGGCTATAACGCTGAGTGTCGATGCCGATGGTCAGCTTTATTGGGATGACGAGCCTATGGCCTACGAGGGTCTGCAGGAGCGTTTGAGCCAGGCTGTGCGCAATGATGCGAATGTTGAGCTGCAGTTGCGTGCCGAGAAGAGCACGGCCTATGACCATATCGCTCGCATTATGGCCGCTGGGCGCAATGCCGGTGTTGCCCAGCTTGGTTTTGTCATGGAGCCTGAGTAAACGCTGGCACCGACATCAGTTCGATTACAGATGTAATTTTCTGCAATATTTTTTACCCATTTCCAAATATTATAGAGGAGATGTTTCACCATGAATCCACGCTGCCACACGGCCAGACCGCGCGCACTGGTTTTGGCCATTGCTGCTGTGTTTGCGCCAATTGTAACTAATGCTGAGGAGGTGCGTTTGCCCACGGTGGAGGTACGCGCCGGGCAGGGCGAGACCAAGGTGCAGCCCAAGCTGCGTGACGACATCATCAAGACCGATGTCATCGATGCACAAGATATCCGCCGTACAAATGCCGCAACCCTGAACGAGGCTGTGGCCAACAATCCCGGCGTGGACGTGCAGGTAGAGTGCTCGATCTGTAATGTGCGCAACGTGACACTCAACAACCTGCCCGGTCGCTTCACCACCATCATGATCGACGGCGTGCCAATTTTCTCCTCGGTATCCGGTGCCTACGGTCTCGACATGATCGGCGTCAACGGCGTGGAGAGCATCGACATCTCGCGCGGTGCCGGCACCAGCCTGACTGCCCCCGAGGCCCTGTCCGGCGTGGTGAACATCGTGTCGCGCCGCCCGCAGGCAGTGGAACGTGTGCTGGAGGTGCAGGGCGGTGAGTACGATTATCGCCGTGTCGACGGCTTCCTGTCGCAGCCCTTTGACGGAGGCGCAGCAACCCTGTCGGTAAGCACCAATCACCACGACAGCGTGGATCACAACGGCAATGGGATCAGTGAATACTCCGGCTACCAGCGTGCCCTGGGCGGCCTTGGCCTGTTCCTTGATGACGTGGGAGGATTCCGCGTGCGCGGCCGTCTCGATGTGGTGAGCGAAAAACGCGGCGGTGGTGCCATGGGTGACGACTATAGCGCCATCAAGGCCGACATGAGCGGCAATCCCTTTGACTGGAGCCGCGGCGAGCACGGTTCACCCGACCATTCTGGTTGGGTCAATCCCGGCGATGGCAGTATCGTGACCTACGATAACGGTCGTGGCGGCATGAGCGAAATCATCTTTACCGAGCGCGTACAGGGCGTCGTCAGTGGTGAGCGCCCGCTGGATAGCGGCACCCGCCTCAAACTCGCCTTGGGCTACGCCAACCATAAACAGGAATCCTTTTACGAGGGCGACATCTACAATGCCGACCAGGATCAGATCTATGCCGAGACCAGTCTGCGGCACCCCTTCGGTGACAGCTTGCTTACCTGGGGTATCAATTACCGCTTTGAGGATCTGCGCTCTAATGGCGTGCTTTCCGATGGTACTGTGATCAGTGGCCTGGATAACTACGAATATCGTACGCCTGGCGTGTTCGTACAGGCCTACCGCGCACTGTTCGATGAGCGCCTGGAATTCAACGGCTCGCTACGTTATGACGACCACAACGTCTTCGGCGGTATCACCAGCCCGCGCCTCAATGCCCTGTGGCATCATAGCCACGAACTGAGCAGCCGTTTCGCTGTGGGCAAGGGCTTTCGCGCCCCTACCTCGTTCTATGAGCAGGACCACGGCATCCTCTCCACCACGCGCATCGACCGCGACATCCATGATCCGGAGATATCCCACAACGCCAGTTACGCCCTGGCCTATGCCGGTGATCGCTCCGCCTTCGTGTTGTCGGCCAGCTACAACAGGATCGGAAACTTTGCCTTGCTCGACTCAGGTGCCACCGACCCGGTGACTTCCGCTCCGATCACGCTGTTTACCCAGGCCGACAGCGCGGTGACGGTGAAAGGCGTGGACGCCACCTACACTTACAAGATCACGCCGCAACTGGATGCCACCATCGGCGGCGAGAAGTTCAGCTACGCGTTTGAGCCGGGCGTGCTGTCCTTTGCCCGGCCTGAGGAGCGTGTCTATCTGCGTCTGGACTACGATGCCGGCAACTGGGAACTGTTTACCCGCGCCACCTGGACCGGTTCGATGGATCTGCAGCGTTTCTACGATTACGCAAACGAGCCGCGCTACAATCTCGATGGCACCCGCAAGCTCGACCGTAGCCCATCTTATTGGGTGGTGGATCTGAGTGGCCGTTACCGTTTCAGCAAGCGCACCGCGCTGGTGTTCGGCGTCAATAACTTGTTCGACTACCGCCAGACCGATACCGAGGACTTTCTCTGGGTCAACGGAGACGGTGAGTTCGATGTAACCCATTTCTGGGGGCCGGGCCGGGGCCGGCAGCTGTACGCCGGTATGCGCGTCGATCTATAAATCCTGCTATATCCACTGATATGAGGGGGAGCGTGGCGGCAATTCGGGGGGGTAGTGTGAATTGGGGGGGCAGTTCCTGTATCCTCTGCGCCTTCGTTTTGTCGCGCAAGCATCCTCTGAGGATACCAAGATGAATACCTCCACTACCGGCGGCCTGCTG
>JBAZCN010000249.1:0-2916 GCA_041655035.1 Porticoccaceae bacterium
TATGAAGTCTTTGCCTAAGAAGGCGCTCGCCGTCGCGATCGCCGCCGGGATCGCAATCCCGATGTCCGCATCAGCAACCAACGGCATGTTCTTGATCGGTTACGGCAGCAAGTCACGCGCCATGGGGGGTGTCGGCGTGGCGCTCGGCCAGGATGGTCTTGCCGCGGCCGCCAATCCGGCGACCATGGCCGAGGTCGAAGCCAGCACCATGCGCGTCGATGTCGCCGGCGAATTCTTCAATCCGCCGCGCTCGATCCGGGTGGAGGCGACCCCGATCAGCACCCGTGACCCCGACACCAACGAGTTCACCAGCACCAAGAGCGGCTCGAACCTGTTTCTGATACCCGCCATGGGTGGTATCTACAAGTTCAACCGGGACATCACCGTGGGCATGGCGGTCGTCGGCGCAGGCCTGGGCACCCGTTACGATCAGCGCTGCAACCCGACGGCGCCTGTCGGTAACTTCTTCAATATCGCCTGCAACGGCAGCGACACCGCCGGCGTCAGCGTCATGCAGATGCAGATGCTCCCCAGTGTCGCCTACAGGCTCAACAAGCAGCACACGGTCGGCGCCTCTCTGGCGGTCGCGGTGCAGACCTTCCGTGCCTACGGACTCGATGCCGGCGCCTTCAAAAGTTTCAGCAGCGACCGGGACCATCTGTCCAATAACGGCAACGACTGGTCCTACGGCGCCGGCGTACGCGTCGGCTGGCTGGGGAAATTCTTCAAGAAGAAGCTGAACGTCGGTGCCAACTACTCCTCGCGCGTGTACATGACGGAGTTCGACAAGTACCGCGGGCTGTTCGCCGAGCAGGGCGACTTCGACATCCCGGCGAACTACGCCGTCGGCCTGGCCTACATGCCGAACAAGAAGCTCACCATCGCGTTCGACGTCCAGCGCATCGAGTGGAGCTCGATCAAATCCATCGGCAATCCAGGCCCGAACGTCAACGACACCGTCAACAGCTTCAACCCGCTGTGCCCGAACACGACACTCGACGCCAGCAACCCGCAGTGCCAGATCGGCGGCGATCGGGGCTGGGGCTTCGGCTGGACAGACCAGACGGTCTACAAGCTGGGAATGAGCTATGACTACGATAGCCATTGGACCTTCCGGGCCGGCCTGAACTATGGCGAGTCGCCCATCGAGGAGGACCAGGTGCTGTTCAATACTCTGGCCCCGGCAACCGTGGAGCGTCACATCACCCTCGGCTTCTCCTACCGACTGAGTCCGAACACCGAGGTCTCGATGAACTACATGCATGCGTTCAAGGAGGTCATCAAGGGGCCGGCGGCCTTCCCCGCGGGCGCTACGCCCGGCGAGACCTCGATCGGCATGTATGAGAACAGCCTCGGCGTGACCTTTGGCTACAGACTGTAGGCGCCACGAGCTGGGTGAGATGTCCCGGCATTCCATCAGGCAGTCAACAGGAGTTACGCCGAAAACTTGACCGGCGCGCCTCAGATATAAAAGCAAAATATTTTTGGAGGAGATCGAAATGAGGAATACCACCCTTCACCCGCTGCGGGAAGGCCGGCTGCTCTGGCTGTTCACCGTCCTGCTGATCGCATTCACCGCCCTCGCTGGCCATCGGAGTGCGGAGGCATCCACTGGCAATAACTTCACCATGCTGGATCCTGCTGGCGGTGGCGTTGGCGGCGCCAACGACGTCATCTTCACCTGGGACGGCACACTCAATACCGACGTCGCCACCGCGGTGGAGAACGCCACCCTCAGCTCGAACACACCGTTCTTCGGTCAGCCTTGGACCGCGCATCACGTCATGGTCTATGGCCCCGGCACCTACACCATCTACACGGGCTGTCCTGCCGGCAGTCCCAACTGCGGTGTGGGTACCCCCTACAATATCACTGTCGCAGACGGCCAGGTCATGGCACATATGCTGTTCGACTGGGGCGGCAACACGGATATCGACGTGGTCGACATATGGGATATCGCCAGCACCTTCGCGCCCTCGACCATGTTCACAGGCGGCGGTACCACGGACCCCTGGTCCGACGACCCGGCCACCGTCTGGACCTTCATGTCCGCCGATTGGGATGGTAACGGCATCAACGGCGGCGGTATGATCGACGGTCCGTTCGTCGGCTTCAATGCCAATTTCAATGTCATGGCCGCTACGGGCACGGGGGGCGGGGGTACCACGAACCCCACGACACCACGAACACCCGGCCCGGTCACCATCGCGGACCCAAGCTTCGGCGGAGGCTGCACCCTCGCCACCCGCCCGGCCTCGGTCGCCAAGGCCGGTGACTGGCTGCTGGTCGGGCTGGCGCTCGTCGGTCTGGCGCTGTTCCGCCGCCGCGCGGCCTGAGACGGGCCGGCAAGATGCCGGTGGCAGTACCCCAAGCGCGGCCTTCGGGCCGCGCTTTTTTGTGGTGCGTGTATCCCGTGGTGGGAAAACCGTGACCCCGCGCTTGACGCACCTGCTGGATTTCTGTTGAATCGGCCGCACCCGGTGCGGCGGGCGATGAACGCACCGGCACGGACGGCGCCGGGCCGTATCGCGGCAGGAATGCCGCTCCTGCAAAGGCGGCGGCCGACAATCACAAGCCCACACGGGCACTCTGGAGGAGCTACGTATAATGGTATTGAACCGCACCCTGCCGGCCCTGGCCGGCCTCGCCCTGATGGCCATATCGACAGGTCCCGCCCTGGCCGCCGAGGCCGTAGCCGAGGACGCCTATCGGGTCCAGCCCGGCGATGTGCTGAGCATCTCGGTGTGGCGCGAAGAGGGCCTCGAGAAAGAGGTGCTGGTGCGCCCCGACGGCGGGCTGTCGTTCCCACTGGTCGGCAACGTACAGGCCAGCGGCAAGTCCATCCCCGAGCTGCAGACCGAGGTCGCCGACAAGCTCAAGCGCTTCATCCCCGATCCGTCGGTGACCGTCGCCGTG
>JBAZCN010000250.1:0-2901 GCA_041655035.1 Porticoccaceae bacterium
CTGCACGAATGCGCACTGGATCTGGCGGAAGGCGCCGACATGATCATGGTGAAACCCGGCATGCCCTATCTGGACATCCTGCGGCGGGTGAAGGACGAGCTCATGGTGCCCACCTTCGTGTACCAGGTGAGCGGCGAGTACGCCATGCATGTGGCCGCCTTCGACAACGGCTGGCTCGACCGCGACAAGGTGATCCTGGAGTCCCTGCTGGCCTTCAAGCGCGCCGGCGCCGATGCCGTGCTCACCTACTTCGCGGTGGAGGCGGCACGCCTTCTGGCGGGCAAGCGTTGACGGCGGGAGCTCTGCTCCTGCCTCCCCTGGTGGAGGCGGGGTCACGCGGCCTGCTGGTGGCCGATGAGAATTGCGTCGACTTTCCCTTTGCCCAGCTGACGAGTGCGGCGGTACTCAGCAACCGCCGCGATATTGCCGACGCCGCCCTGCGCGCCGGCTGCGACAGCCACTTCAGCGATTTCGACTTCACTCCCTGGCAACCCGGCGATCTGGAGCTGATCGCCGCCCCGCTGGCCAAGGAAAAGGCTGTCGTCCACCATATCGCCAACAGCGCCGCCGCCCTGCTCGCGCCCGGCGGCCGCCTGATACTGGCGGGAGGCAAACAGGAAGGCATCAAGACCTTCGCCAAAACCCTGGCGGCGCGCCTCGGCGGCGATGCCAGACTCGAAAAGCATGGAACTCGCTACCTGCTCACCCTGCACCGCGGCCCGCAGCCCGGCCCTCCCCTGGACGACCGCGATTACCCGACGCTGAGGCCGGTGCTGGAGCTGGACGGCTCACCGGTGCTGAGCAAGCCCGGCCTGTTCGGCTGGGACCGCATCGATGCCGGCAGCGCCCTGCTGGCCGAGCAACTGCCGGCCTTTTTCAATAACGAAAAGCAGGCAGCATCCACCGCCCCGCCCCGGACCCTGCTGGACCTCGGCTGCGGCTACGGCTATCTGTCGCTGATGGCGGCCCGCTGTGGGGATTTTCGCATCACCGCCACCGACAACTGCGCGGCGGCACTGCTGGCCTGTGAGCGCAATTTGGTGGCACATGGTATCGACGGCGAGGTCATCGCCAGCGATGCCGGCGATACCCTGGACGGCCCATTCGACACACTGCTGTGCAATCCCCCTTTCCACCAGGGTTTCCAGAACGACCGCCGCCTGACCGACAAATTTATCGCCGCCGCCCGACGTCTGCTGCACCCCCGCGGCCGCGCCCTGTTCGTCGTCAACAACTTCGTGCCCCTGGAAGGGCTGGCAGCCGGGATGTTCGGCCGGGTACAGGTAATGGTGAACAATGGCCGGTTCAAGGTAATTGTTCTGGGACCGGGGGCCTGACCCGAATATCACTTAGTAAGGTGAAGGAGGATCAGGGCATCCGGAGGTGCTCAAACCGTCCGCTTGCCTGCACCGGCTGACTGCCCTGCGTCTCGAACTGGAAGGTCATGGTGTACTCATCGTCAGACTCACTGACCTCGATGCTGCCATCAACTGTGTCGTAGGCGTAACCCGGCAGGTTCAGATAGGCAACGCCCGGGCCCTGCTGCGGAGACAGCGCATAGCTGCCGGCCCGCAGGGGGATATCCACAAAAGTGAAATAGACACCGCCAGCGGTCACAACATAGCGATTGTTCCTCGTCTGGCTGGTCACAGCGACGACTCTATCCTCGCTCTTGCCCTCGACGGTAAAGGTGTAGAGTGCTTCCGGACGCGGCTCGAAGGGTAGCTCAAACACGCGCCCTTCGACTTCGATGCGGCGCTCATCCTCAAGACCGTTGTCAAAGCTGAAAGCCATGGTGATATGATCCCCGATCTCGCCGACAGTTACCGTTCCCTCAAGCTCTGAGCTACGCACCCGCCAGGCCTGGGCAGCACCTTGCAGCTCGACATAAGCCTCTCCCTGCCGCGCCATATTGTTGCTGCGCAGCGGGTAAGTCCTGCCGGCCTCGGCTCCAGGCGGCAACTGGATCATCAACACTGCCTCCTCCGGCTCGCCGCCGTCGCGGCTCACTTCATGGCGCAGCTGAACACGATATGGCCCTTCGCCATTGGCAGCATCAACCTGCTCGCGACCGCCAAAGCCGTCACTGCGTGCCCGCGCACTGGCATAACGAAACGGCAGGAACTGCGCGACCTCCCGCTCACCCTGGTAGGGACCGACGGATACGGTCGCGCCCTCCACCGTAATCTCGAATTCGCCGGGCGACAGCCCCTGGCCGATATCACGCGCAGCAGCAGTGCCGGTATCTCCGCTGCCACACCCAAGCAACAACAGACACAACGCACTGACAAGAAAAGTTCCGACTTTCATTGATTTTGGCTCCTTTCTGAACGGGATGGGCGGGCAGTATTTCACCCTGTAGATCAAAGCTTGTTATTGCCGCAGGCTGTCATAGCCGCCTTAAAAAGGCAAATGACAGCCTGCGAATCGCTGGCTGCAGGCTGCTTATTCTTTAAAAAGCCGCAGATATTGCTGGGCTGCGGTTCATGACTACCTCTCGCAGGACGGCTGGCTACGGCTCGGGGATGGCTGACTGCGTTTACTTTCCAGGGCTTTGCACGAGGTGAGGGGAACACTTACGTTCACCTCGCCCCGGCGGCAGACCAACCTCACTGCGCTCCGACAATCCGTTTCAACAACCCCTGCAACTGGCCGTTCACCCGGGTACCGCTGCGGCTCAGACTGAGCCCCCGGCGGGCTAGCTGCTCGGCGGTGTCGAGGCGGTAGAGGCCGAACTGGGCGCTGGCCATCAGCAGGTAGACTTCCGGGTTACGGGGTTCGATACGCTGGGCGCGCTCGGCGATGCCGAGGGCCGCTTCGTGGTTGTTGGCGTTATGCTGCCGCCAGCCCTGGGCGATGAGAGCGGCGGCTGCCGAAGGTGTAGGCTGGCTCTGCTCCGCC
>JBAZCN010000251.1:0-2863 GCA_041655035.1 Porticoccaceae bacterium
CAACGTCGCGCGTTGCACAGTGCAAAGGTTGATGCGCCGGCTTGGGTTACAGGGTGGGTATTCCGGTCGATCGTGACCAGTGATTCCGGCATCGTGACCAGGCGGTCCGGCATCGTGACCACCGATTCTGATGATCGTGACCACCTTGGCGGCGGTCGGTGGGATCAAGCGCGGATTTGATTGTACGTTGAAGGGTTTCCCGACCCCAGAACCGGGGCCGTCAAGCAAAGCCGTTGACGAGTTCGATCAGGCCTGCGGCATGGCGCAGCCTGGCCGCGCCGGCGCCCGCAACGACTCACCCTTGAGCACGATGCGATGAGCCTGCGACAGCATGCGATCGAGCATGGCGTCGGCCATGGCCGGGTCGCCTATCCAGGCATGCCAGTGGTCCACCGGCAACTGGCTGGTTACCAAGGTGGCGCGGCTGCCGGCGCGATCGTCCAGGATTTCCATCAAGGCTTCGCGCGTCAGGGCATCCAGGCCGACCAGACCCCAATCGTCGAGCACCAGCACCTGGGACTTGGCCAGCTGGGCCAGCCACTTGGTATAGGAGCCGGCGGCCCGCAGGGTGCGCAGTTCTTCCGCCAGGCGCGGGACGCGCAGGTAGCGGGTGCTGTGGCCTTGGCGGCAGGCGTACTGGGCCAGGGCGCAAGCCATCCAGGACTTGCCGCAGCCGGTGGCCCCGGTCAAGATGACGGTGTGCCCGGCGGTGCTCCAGTCGCTCAGTGCCAGGCTGGTGAAGCGGCTGCGCTCAATGCCGCGTCCGGGCCGGGTGTCGAAGTCCTCGATGGCTGCCTGGGGATACTTCAGCCGAGCCTGCTGCAACAGCCGCGCGCAGCGGCGTTCGTGACGATGGTCGCACTCCTGTTGCACCAACAAGGCCAGGCGCTGCTCGAAGGACAGTTCGCTCGTGGCGGGTTGTTCGATCTGGCGCTGCAAGGCGGCCGCCATGCCAAGGAGTTTCAGTTCGCGCAGTTGCGCGATGGTCTGTTGATGAAGCATGTGGGTTCTCCCTGGTGGTATCAGTGGTAGGAACGGGCGCCACGCAAATGCTCGTGCTGCGGACTATGCCAGTCGGTGCCTGCGGTCGGCTCAACGCGATCGCGGCCGTTCACCAGGATGTCGCGCACCGTCCGGTAGTAGCAGGAGTGCAGCGACAGCGCGATGGCGCAGGCGGCCTCCAGGCGATCCTTGCCGTAGCGCTTGCCCAGCGAGAGCAGGCCCAGTGCCGAGCGATAGCCATGCTCGGGATGCTTGTGACGCAGCAGCAATTGCTCGATGAGCGTGCCGGTGGCCACACCGATCGTCAGGCCCCAGTCGATCAGGCGCTGCGGCGTCCACTGGCGGTGCGCCCGGTGGGCGGCGGGCATGTGGGCATCGACGGTGGTGAAGCCACCTCGCTTGGTACTGCGCACATGCAGCGCGATGCGGTTGCCACGATGCAGCAGCTCTACCGTATGGGTCGTGAGGCGGGCATCCAGAGTGCTTCCCACCAGGGCGTGGGGCACGCTGTAGCGGTGGCTGTCCACCTCCACGTGGTAATCCACATGCACCCGCACGCTCTTAAAGCGGGCGTACTCGTAGCGGTTGGCCGGCAAGGCGCGCAGCGCCGGGGCATCGATGCTTGCAAACACGCTGGCGCGGCTGCCAGGCAGCTTCTGGAAGGCACGCTCATTGAGCTGCCCCAGCAACGGTTTGATGGCCCGATTGGCCGCGCCCAGGTCAGCCGGGCGCGTATGGCGCAGGCGCGCCAGGATCCAACGCTCGACCACTTGCACGGCCGATTCCACACTGGCCTTATCCTGAGGTGTATACGGGCGGGCCGGCAGGACGGAGCAGCCGTAGTGCTGGGCGAAGTCCAGCACCGTGTCGTTGGCACGCGGCTCGTAGCGATCAGACTGGGCAATGACCGCGCGCGGGTTGTCAGGCACGATCAGCTCGGGCACGCCGCCCATGAAATGCAGTGCGCCGGTCATGCCGGCGATCCAGTCGCAGGTCTTCTGCCCGGACAATGCCTGGGCATAGGTGTAGTGCGAGGCCCCCATGGCCGAGACGAACAGGTGAGCGCGCGTGCCGTCAGCCAGCGCCAAGGTTGGCCCCGCGAAGTCCACGAACAGCTTCTCACCGGCCCGGTGCACCTGACGCATGGAACGCTTAAGGGTCTTAGCGTACTGCCGATAGCGTTCGCAGAACTGACTGTATTGCAGGGTGCGCCGGCCCAGGTAATTGGCTTGGTACTCCTGCCACAGCAGCATAAGCGTGACACCCTTGCGCGAGAGTTCGCGATGAATGGTCGCGTAGTCCGGTATGACGGTGGCTGCCGTCCCGGCCCGGGCCGGGAACAGTCGCTGCTCCAGCGCCGCCTCGCTCAAGGGGTCAATGGCCGCCCAGTCCAGGCCCGCCGCTGCGGCGGCAGAAAGGTACTTGGCCACAACGCCCTTGGAGACCCCGAGGGCCTGGGCGCAATGGCGCTGGGAATGGCCCAGGCAAAGCGTGTGACGAAGAATGGATTTGATCATGCGCGTACTCAGCAAAGGCGGCGGCATGTGAGCTCCAAAAAGCCCGACACACTACCGCAGGGTTGAGGTCAACGCGCTTGATCCCGCCGGCTGTCGCGGCGGTGGTCACGATCATCGGAATCAGTGGTCACACCACCGGAATGGCTGGTCACGACGCCGGAATCGAAAAAATCAGAGGCAAGGGACCAACTGGTCACAATCACCGGAATCGGTGGTCACAATCATCGGAATACGCAGTGCGACTCCTACTTCACGAAAGGTGCATGGGGTCGGCTAGGTGGTGAGCGCCTGGGGTGCCGTATCACCCGACGCGGGGCGGGGTAATGAATGTTTTAATTGCGGGC
>JBAZCN010000252.1:0-2816 GCA_041655035.1 Porticoccaceae bacterium
GGAGGTTTCCCCCCGGGAGCGGGCGCGCAACTGGACGCCCACATCGGCCGCCTGGAGATATAGCTGATAGTGTTCGCCGTCCACCCAGCCGGTGATCCTGATGCGCGCACCGAGGTTTTGGTCGCGAATACGGGCCTCCAGCACCGGGCCGAGGCCGGTGACGGGGGTGTCGCCCACGAACACCAGCCAGCAATCCTCGGCCTCGGCGAGGGCCGATGCCAGCCAGGCGTCCAGAAGGCGATCGCCGAGTTTGGTGCTGGTGAGGTGGCCGAAGCTGCATACCAGGTGGGCGTTCTCGGGCAGGCCTAGGCGCTGCCGTGCGTCCCGGCGCGAGGAAGTGGGTGCCGGTGCCCGCGGCAGGGGGATGACCGACCAGGTGTCGATGTCGAGGGCCGGGTAGAACTGTCGCGCCAGGGCCAGGCTGTGGCGGGAGTGAACGATAACGCCGAGGGCATCGGTGAGCACCGGCAGATTGCAGGGGAAATCCCATATCACCTGTTGCACGCCCCGGCCGTTGGCGTAGTCCTTGAGGGAGAGATAACCGTGCCCGCGGTAGAGCCAGGTAGGAAGAAACCCCGCCTCCGGGTGCGCCGCGTCGAGATTGGCGACGACGTGGCTGAGATAGAAGTCGTGGAGCACCACCACCCCGGGGATCTCCTCCAGCAACGCGAACATATGGGCATGGAACAGCGAATTGCCGAACTGGTACACCACCCGGTCGAACTCCCCGGCATGTTCGCGAAACCAGGCCACATCGCGGATCGGGCAGTGGGCATCGATCCAGGGGTGGGTCACCCGTTGCTGATCCACCACCACCTCGATGCGGTAGTGACAGGCCAGGGCAGCCAGCAATTCGGCGCTGTAGTCTGCGATGCCGGTGCGCTCCGGCGGCAGGGGAGAGACGAATGCCAGCCGGGGGCGAGGGTCGCCATTGGGCGCGGGATTGGGCGCGGTCCGCTGGCGCGCCTTAAGATCGATGTACAACCGCTCCGCCCGGGGGGATAGCAGATATGGGGTGCGTCCGCCGCCGGGGCTCGGCGGCGCGATATGGGAGCCGGGCGTCGCCAGGCGGCGCAACCGCGCCTGCACGGGGCGGGGCAGCAGGCCCAGGATGCGAAAGGCGACATGGCGGAGGTAACGGTGCTGGATGATCCAGCTGGCCATCCGGCGGAGCAGGGCGATGAGAGGCCGCTTGATGCGAGTCATGGAGGCGTCGGGGCGGTCCTTGGGTGGTTTTGGCGTGGCCCTCACCGGGTCGGGCCAGAAAAGAGAGGGGAGTCTAGCATGGCCCCCGCGGGCCATAAACCGCGGGCCGGTTTGTCCGGCGGTGGGGGCGCCACGTATACTTGCCCGCCGCCGACCCCGGGCGAGCCCCCTGTTGCAGAGGATTTTCGATGGCGAAACTGATCCGCATTCTTGCCGGGTTGTACCTGCTGGCCTTGCTCTTCTTCGCCTGGGGATTTGCGGCGGTCAGGTTCGAGGTGTTTCCCTATGGCCAGCTCCAGCCCCTGGTGGACGAAGTGACGGCCTTCTTTGCCGAGTCCCATCAGGAAAAGGTCGCCGACATCGTGCGCTTCGATCACCAGGAGCGGCGCAATAGCTTCGACTTCAGCGGCCTGCGGGTGGTGGATGAGAGCTTCCGCGAAGACGGTTACCTGCTGATCTCCCGCTACAGCAAAGCCCATGGCCAGACCGTCGTCGAACTGCTTGAACTGGCCCGTGGCGAGGTCCGCCATACCTGGGTGCCGGATCTGGATGCGATTTTCGCCCTCACCCCGAACCACCGGGGGGGCGTCAACACCCCAATGGCCTACCGCAGCCAGCACCCGCTGCTGATGGACAATGGCGACCTGGTGCTCACCAGTGGCGAGGGCCCGCTGGTGAGGATCGATCGCTGCGGCCGGCCCCGCTGGGCCGTCGATCGCCATTTTCACCATTCCATTGAGCAGGACAGCGAGGGCAACCTGGTGGTGCCCATCGTTCTGGCGGAGGGGCCGGACGCCAACGGCATCCCCGCCCGGGATGACGGCTTCGCGGTGGTGTCCCCCGAGGGGGAAATCCTCGCCGAGTACGCCATCAGCGAGGCGCTGCTGGACAACGGCTATCAGGGCTTGATCTATGGCGTCGGCGTGTTCGAAGCCGACCGCTATCACCTGAACGATGTCCAGCCCCTGGCCGGCAAGGCGGCGGCGGACGGGGTTTTGCTCAGTATCCGCAATCTCTCCAGCGTGGCACTGTTCATCCCCGCCACGGGGGAGATTCCCTGGCTGCGCACCGGCCCCTGGCTCAACCAGCACGATATCAACGAACTGGGGGATGGCCGCTACAGCATCTTTGGCAATGAACTGGTGCGGGGCCCGGAGAAAATCATCGGCACCGGGCATTCGCGGGTCTACACCTATCGGCCGGACACTGGCGAGGTAGCGACCCCCTACGACGCCGTGCTCCGCGCGGCGGACATGCGCACACCCTACGAGGGCCGGGTGGAGATCCTCGCCAACGGCGATGCCTTTATCGAGGAAACCAACCGTGACAGAATCCTGCGCCTGTCCCCGGAGGGCGTGCGCTGGGAATACGTCAACGGCATCAGCGCCACCACCACCGGCGCACTGCACTGGTCCCGCTACCTGGGCCGAGCCACCTTTGCCACTGACTGGCTGGAGAACATCCGATGCGACTGACTTTTATCTTCCTCGCACTTCTGGCCTGCCCCGGCATCGCCCTGGCCTACGTGGGGCCGGGGCTCGGCGCGGGGGCCATCGGCGTGGTGCTGGGGCTGATCGCCTCGGTGTTTCTCGCGCTGTTCGCCCTGTTCT
>JBAZCN010000253.1:0-2801 GCA_041655035.1 Porticoccaceae bacterium
GGGGGCGGAAGTGGACGTGGTGGCCTATCTCACCAGCCGCTATTTCGGGCTCAGGGCGTACGGGGTATTGTTTGCGCTGATGATGAGCAGCTACGGTGCCGGCATCGGCGCGGGCTCGGCCCTCGCCGGTGTCGGCTTCGACCGCCTCGGCAGCTACGACAGCTGGCTGCTGGTTCTGGCCGGCGGGTCGGCGATCGCCATCGTGCTGGTGGCGACCCTGGGGCTGCCAGTGGCGAGGGCAGGGCGGCCGGATAGCGGAGGTCACTGACCTCCGCTACAGCGCGGCGCCGGACCGTTTCGGCATCGCCAGGCTCGGGAGCGGTGTGAAAACGCCGGTCATGCATCCGCGGTGAGCAGGCCGCGGATGGCTGCGCTGACCATAGCCCCGGCGATGGAAGCCGTTCGTCCGGCGAGGCTGACCAGTGCCAGGGCACATACCGGGCGTGGGTCTGGCCAGTGCACGGCGAGGGGGCGGACAAGGCCGGCCGCCAGTTCTTCGCCAACCATCTGAGGGATGCCGATGAGGATGGCGTCGGTATTGCGGATGATGCATCTCAGGGTATTGATATCGTTGCACAGCAACTGCTTGGATGCCTGGTTATTGCGCTTCTTGTCGGTGCTGTCATCGGTCTTTTCCCACCACAGCGGCTTGCGATGCTGCGCCGAGATCAGTGGGTAGCTGTTCATGTCGGCCCCTGTCACGACACTGCTTGCGGCGAGGGGATGGCCGCTGCGCACGTAGAAGTCGGCGGGAATGTCCACCAGCGGCTCGATGGCGTAGAGATTGGCATCCAGCTCGCCGAGTTGATGGATATCCGCGGCGAAAAACTCGATGGCCTCTTCGCGCAGCATGTCCAGTAAGCGATGGCCGGACTCGATTGCCACATCGATCCTGAGATCCGGATGCTGGCTACACATTTCGGTCAGCAGCTCCGGCAGGAACAGGCAGGGCATGGCGGGGCCCACGCCAAAGGCGATCTCGCCGTGTTCTCCCTGTTTCAGCAGATCCACCTCCCTTTCAAAAGCTCGTGCCTGGAGCAGTAGGTAGCGGGCCCTGTCGAGGATTTTCTCGCCATCCACCGTCGGCCGGACCCCCGATTTGCCGCGATCGAAGAGCTGTAGTCCGAGTTCCGATTCGAGTGCCTGGATACTGCGGGTCAGGGCCGATTGCGTGAGGTGGAGCCGTTCACTGGCGCGGGCGTAACTCGCGGCTTCGGCGATTACGAGGGCGTGGTTGAGCTTGCGCAGGTCGATCGATTTCATAGGGTGGGGCCATTCATGCAAATAACTCATTAGTTTACCCATAATTTTGCATTGGGCGCAATTATGGCTATCGGGAATACTTGCATCCGTCGATAAAACATAAGTAGAGAGGGCGCCATGACACCTATGCAATGGGTAATGATCATGATCCTGGTGGTGTTGGCCGCGGAGGTCGTTTCCGGCTGGCATCGTCACGTTTACCGTGGCAATGACCTGGTGATCACCGGTGGTTGCTTTATGCTCAGCCAACTGACCCGGCCAGTGGCGGCGATATGTTACGCCACGCTCTTTGCGTGGTTATTGCCTTCCTATCGCGGGGCCCTTGCCGAGGCGCCGTTCTGGCCGTCGGTCGTCGTACTCTTTCTGGTCGCGGAGTTTGCCTTTTACTGGGTCCATCGCATGGCCCACAATCCAGTTCGCCACAAAATCCTTTATGGCATGCATCGCACCCACCATTCGGCCAAGTATCTCAATGTCACTGTCATGGCGCGGGTCAATATCTTCTGGCCGTTTGTGGTGCCCTATGCGTGGATCATCGGGCTCGCTTTCTATCTCGGCCTGGAAGCCGCCAGCGCCACGGTACTCGGCCTGTTGTTGTCCTGGAATGCCCTGACCCACAGCGCGTTGCGCTGGGATGATGCGCTGATGAAAACCCGGGTGGGCAACGCTGTTCTCAAGACCATCGAGCTTGTCCTGATCACACCGCGCATTCATCACACCCACCACGGCTGGGGCAAGGATGGCAAAAGCTATCGCAACTATGCGGTGATGCTGACGCTGTATGACAGGATTTTCGGCACCCTCCATGTGCCCGAGGGAAGGCCCGCCAACTACGGCGTGCCTGGCAGGGACAAGCATTGGAGCGAGGAGATTTTCTTTCCCTTCGTGCAGCACAAACAAAAGTAGAAAACGTCATGAGCAAGTTGCTGCGTAGCCGGTAAGCGTTCGGGCAGGGCTCGCTTGAGTAACGCGGCGCCTGCATTGCACCAACACCGCTGCAGAATATTTAAGCCTTTTTATCACAATAATACGGCGGGCTTCGTCCGTCTCTGGAGTGGGGTATGAACGTTACAACCAAGAGATCGTTTGGTTTGCTGGCGGCGGGCGTTGCTGCTGCAGGAATGTCCTGGGGACAAGAATCCGACGCGGTCGGCAGATCGACAATGCGTACCATTGAAGAAGTGGTGATCACCGCGACCCGGAGAGAACAGGACTCACAGACGGTTCCTGTCTCCGTCAATGCCTTTAGCGCCAGTATGCTTGAAGAGCGTACCGTCCGTGACTTGGGCGATCTCACCAAGATCGCGCCGGGCATCCGCTTCGTACACCAGGGTGGTGGAGGAAACATGAACGTCGTGATGCGCGGCTTGGCGCGTATACCAATCGGCACCGCTCCCAACGCGGTGATCAACTACTTTGCGGACGTTCCCCTCAGCTTCCAAGGCTCCAATATTCCAACCTACGATCTCGCCAGCATTCAGGTGTTGAAGGGGCCGCAGGGGACCTTATTTGGCAGCAACGCCATGGCGGGCGCAGTA
>JBAZCN010000254.1:0-2746 GCA_041655035.1 Porticoccaceae bacterium
ACGCCCGCATCCACAAGCAGTTCGGCATGCCGATCGCCTATTTCGAAGGTGTCGAAGAGGTGCTGGCACGGATCGCCGGGGAAGCCTATCGCATCGACGCTGCCCGGCAGTTGACCCTCAGCGCCCTCGCCCTCGGTGAAAAGCCCTCGGTGCTGTCGGCCATCCTCAAATGGTACGCCACCGAAGCCAATCGCCGCTGTATCAACGATGCCATGGATATCCACGGCGGCAAGGGCATCATCACCGGCCCAGGCAACTATCTCGCGGGTTTCTACCAGGCCCTGCCTATCGCCATCACCGTGGAAGGCGCCAATATTCTCACCCGCAGCCTGATCATCTTCGGCCAGGGGGCGGTGCGCAACCACCCCTTCCTGCTGAAGGAAATGAACCTGGCGCGGGCCGAGGAAACCGAACAGGTCCGCGCCGCCTTCGACGACACGCTGTTCAGTCATGTCGGTTTCACACTCAGCAACCTGGCCCGCGCACTGGTGATGGGCCTCACCGGTGCGCGGCTGATCAAATCGCCGGTAACAGGCCGCACCGCCCACTATTACCGGCAATTGACGCGGCTGTCCGCCGCATTTGCCTTCGTCGCCGACATGGTGCTGTTGTCACTCGGCGGCGCATTCAAGTTTCGCGAGAAGATTTCGGGACGGCTGGCGGATGTGCTCACCCACCTGTATCTGGCTTCGGCGGTGCTGAAGCACTACGAGGACAGCGGTTGCCCGAAGGAAGATCATCCACTGGTTCACTGGGCGATGCGCGACAGCCTGTTCCAGATTCAGAATGCGCTGGTCAATACCCTGAGGAACTTTCCCATTCGCCCTCTCGGGCTGGTGATCCAATGGCTGATCTTCCCCCTCGGCCGTCCCTACAAGGAGCCTTCGGACAACCTGACCAAACACGTGGCGCGCCTGATCATCACCGATAACCAGGCGCGCGACCGGCTGATCGCCGGGGTTTATGAGGCTGAGGGCGACGATGTCACCGCCAAGCTGGGCAGGGCCTTTCGCGGAGTGCTGGCCCTGGCGCCGCTGGAGCGCGCATTGCGCAAGCAACTGGGCAAATCATTGACGATCGCCAATTTCGAGGAACTGGGGGCCGAGGCCCTGGCCGCCGGCCTCATCGATAGCGACCAGGTGGAACAAATCCGCGGCACCATGGTGCTGGTGCGTGAAGTGATCAGCGTCGACGACTTCCCCGTGCCGGAGAAAGACTGAACGCCCCACTGGCTCAGAGCGTGTGGAGCAGCACCTCGAGACGGCCGTCGGGGCGCAGCACACTGCGGTGGACTTCCAGTTCGTAGAGCAGGTCATTCAATCGTGAAGGGCTGTGGGGATGACTCAGCAGCCTGTTTTCATCGCCGCCGGTGGCTCTCAACAGGTTGGCAGTCAATACCCCGTAGTTCTGGTGTCGGAACAGGCTGCCGCGATTCTGGTTGCCGCGATTGTTGAGTATGGCGAAACAGTGTCCCCGGGTGGCACTGTGAAAATGCGGGCGCAATACCCGGCTCAAGGCCCTCACGCCATCGTCGTCGAGATGATTGAGGAAGTCCCAGTACAGGCAGATATCGAACTGGCTGCCGGCAGGAAGATCCAGCAACTGGTAAAAATGGGCTTCCAACACCCGAGGATCGGTTTCATCGCGATCCTGCGGCGGCAACTCATCCGGGTGCAAGGCACAGACATGCAGCAGGCAGCGAAACTGGCCGAAAAAGCCGATCGTCGCACCACTGGCAGGGCCGAGGTCGAGTACCCGCAACGGCTGTTGTGGGGATGCCGCGAAGCCGTCGAGCACCGTCGGCAACAGCTGGCTGGGAAAGCTGCCGGGCGCCTCCGGCCTGCTCGTCTCGGGCCTGGTGGTCATGGTTGCCGGAAATGCCCGGCCCGGATCGACGTGGCCGGCGGCGATATCGCGCGGGCCCTGGCCGGGCCGGTGGCTAGCCGTGGTTGCTGGCGGATGGAGCACTGTCACCTTTGCTGCCGTCGCCTTTCCCGCTGTCACCCGAAGTGCGCAGGGTTCGCGCGGCATTGGCAAAATCGGCTATCGGCAACTCGGCATTGCTGCCGGTATCGGTATTGCCCATATCGATACCGCCCTTGAACTTGCCGCCCTCCTCGAGGACCACCACGGGTGCAGTCAGGTTGCCGCGCACATTGCCAGTCTTGGAGATGATGATTTTTTCCTTGCCCACGAGATCGCCACTGACCTGGCCGTCGATTTTGATGGTCTTGGCGGTGATGTCGGCATTGACCCGACCGGACTGACCGACGGTCAGCTCGTGGCTGTTGAGGGTGATGGTGCCATCCACCTGGCCTTCTATCACCAGGTTTTCTTCACTGTTGATATCACCTTTGATTTTGACGGTCATTCCAATCATGGCTGTGATTCTCACGGCTGAGGTTGTCGACGGGGCGGGGCTGGATTCATCCCGGGCGCGGCCGGCTCCGCCTTCTGGCGGCTGCACAGTGGCGCTGGCGGGTGGCGGCTCCGCACCCTTGCTTCGGGAACCTTTCTGTCTAATGAACATGGGTACACCAACAAGCTTTATCAATCGCGCTCAACCATACTCTTCTTGACTGCGGACGGCAACCGGCGGCCATCTGCGACAGCGCCGACTCAATGGTGATGGCCGCCGGTGCCGTGGACATGTCGGTGAGCGATCTCTTCGGCGGTCGCTTCCCGCACCTCGCTGATACGGATGTCGAAGGTGAGGCTGAGGCCGGCCAGCGGGTGGTTGAGGTCG
>JBAZCN010000255.1:0-2690 GCA_041655035.1 Porticoccaceae bacterium
ATTTTGAATTGTCAATTAAATTATTTACTTTTATTTGTTTTTTTTACCTCCGCAATTAAGGATAATTGCGAGCACGGTCGTGCTGATAACTGTCCTCAGTTATCAAAGTATAAACTGCTATAATACCGTCTTTTACCTCCACAATTAAGGATAATTGCGAGCACGGTCGTGCTGATAACTGTCCTCAGTTATCAAAGTATAAACTGCTATAATACCAACTTTTACCTCCGCAATTAAGGATAATTGCAAGCACCACCGTGCTGATAACTGTCCCCAGTTACCGAAGTAAACAACCGTGCTGATAACTGTCCTCAGTTATCAAAGTATAAAGCCGTGCTGATAACTGTCCTCAGTTATCGAAGTATAAACTGCTATAATACCAACTTTTACTTCCGCAATTAAGGATAATTGCGAGCACAGCCGTGCTGATAACTGTCCTCAGTTATCAAAGTATAAAGCCGTGCTGATAACTGTCCTCAGTTATCGAAGTAAACAACCGTGCTGATAACTGTCCTCAGTTATCAAAGTATAAAGCCGTGCTGATAACTGCCCTCAGTTATCAAAGTATAAAGCCGTGCTGATAACTGTCCTCAGTTATCAAAGTATAAACTGCTATAATACCAACTTTTACATTCGCAATTAAGGATAATTGCGAGCACGACTGTGCTGATAACTGTCCTCAGTTATCAAAGTATAAACTGCTATAATACCAACTTTTACATTCGCAATTAAGGATAATTGCGAGCACGACTGTGCTGATAACTGTCCTCAGTTATCAAAGTAAAAACTGCTATATTACCAACTTTTACATTCGCAATTAAGGATAATTGCGAGCACGACTGTGCTGATAACTGTCCTCAGTTATCAAAGTATAAACTGCTATAATACCAACTTTTACCTCCGCAATTAAGGATAATTGCGAGCACGACTGTGCTGATAACTGTCCTCAGTTATCGAAGTAAACGACCGTGCTGATAACTGCCCTCAGTTACCGAAGTAAACAACCGTGCTGATAACTGTCCTCAGTTATCAAAGTATAAACTGCTATAATACCAACTTTTACTTCCGCAATTAAGGATAATTGCAAGCACCACCGTGCTGATAACTGCCCTCAGTTATCAAAGTATAAACTGCTATAATACTGTCTTTTACCTCCGCAATTAAGGATAATTGCGAGCACGACTGTGCTGATAACTGTCCTCAGTTATCGAAGTATAAACTGCTATAATACCAACTTTTACATTCGCAATTAAGGATAATTGCGAGCACCACCGTGCTGATAACTGCCCTCAGTTATCAAAGTATAAACTGCTATAATACTGTCTTTTACCTCCGCAATTAAGGATAATTGCGAGCACGACTGTGCTGATAACTGTCCTCAGTTATCGAAGTTTAAACTGCCATAATACCGTCTTTTACATTCGCAATTAAGGATAATTGCGAGCACGGTCGTGCTGATAACAGACGTGCTGATAACTGTCCTCAGTTATCGAAGTAAACGACCGTGCTGATAACTGTCCTCAGTTATCAAAGTATAAAGCCGTGCTGATAACTGTCCTCAGTTATCAAAGTAAACGAGCGTGCTGATAACTGTCCTCAGTTATCAAAGTATAAACTGCTATAATACCGTCTTTTACCTCCACAATTAAGGATAATTGCGAGCACGGTCGTGCTGATAACAGACGTGCTGATAACTGTCCTCAGTTATCGAAGTAAACAACCGTGCTGATAACTGTCCTCAGTTATCAAAGTATAAAGCCGTGCTGATAACTGTCCTCAGTTATCAAAGTATAAACTGCCATAATACCGTCTTTTACTTCCGCAATTAAGGATAATTGCGAGCACGGTCGTGCTGATAACAGACGTGCTGATAACTGTCCTCAGTTATCAAAGTATAAAGCCGTGCTGATAACTGTCCTCAGTTATCAAAGTATAAACTGCTATAATACCAACTTTTACCTCCACAATTAAGGATAATTGCGAGCACGACTGTGCTGATAACTGTCCTCAGTTATCAAAGTATAAACTGCTATAATACCAACTTTTACCTCCACAATTAAGGATAATTGCGAGCACGACTGTGCTGATAACTGTCCTCAGTTATCGAAGTATAAACTGCTATAATACCAACTTTTACCTCCGCAATTAAGGATAATTGCGAGCACCACCGTGCTGATAACTGTCCTCAGTTATCGAAGTATAAACTGCTATAATACCAACTTTTACTTCCGCAATTAAGGATAATTGCGAGCACGACTGTGCTGATAACTGTCCTCAGTTATCAAAGTATAAACTGCTATAATACCAACTTTTACATTCGCAATTAAGGATAATTGCGAGCACGAGCGTGCTGATAACTGTCCTCAGTTATCGAAGTAAACAACCGTGCTGATAACTGTCCTCAGTTATCGAAGTATAAACTGCTATAATACCAACTTTTACTTCCGCAATTAAGGATAATTGCGAGCACGACTGTGCTGATAACTGTCCTCAGTTATCAAAGTATAAACTGCTATAATACCAACTTTTACCTCCGCAATTAAGGATAATTGCGAGCACGACTGTGCTGATAACTGTCCTCAGTTATCGAAGTATATTTGTGTTATAGGTGATTTTTACCTCCGCAATTAAGGATAATTGCGAGCACGAGCGAGCACTTTCCGCAATTAAGGATAATTGCGAGCACGAGC
>JBAZCN010000256.1:0-2581 GCA_041655035.1 Porticoccaceae bacterium
GAAGCGCCCATCGGGGCGATCAGCCAGGGCAGCGTTGCGCCCTGCTGCAACCATTGCCCGCAAAACCCGGCGATGACGATACCGATGAAGGCGCCGATCCCGACGCGGACGATCTCTCTACCCCCGACCACCATTTGGCGGGGCAACCACGGAGAAAGCCGCTGTCTCCAGCGGCTTTCGGATACTTCGCGACTGCTCTTGACCGATTCCGTCACCCGGCAGCAGCTTCCAGGGCTTCCGCCGGGCCGAAAAACTCATAACGCACCCGCTCCCTGGGCAAGTCGAGCTCATTGGCGAAACGGTAGATCATGCTCATGAATGGCTTGGGGCCGACAAAATACAGATCGGCGTCGCCGCCGACGGGCAGGCGGCTGGCCAGCAATTCGCGGCTGACGAAACCTTCAGCGTGCGCCTGGTCGCCGTCGAGCGGGTCGCTGTACACGTAGCAGGGGCGAATGTTCGGGTACTTCTCGGCCAGTTCGGCAACCTCGTCGCGAAAGGCGTGGACACTGCTGTTGAGGGCTGCGTGGACAAATTCGATAGGCCGTCCGGTCGGCGCCGCAGCCTTGAGCATGCTGATCGCAGGGGTGATACCGACACCTCCGGTGAGCAACACCAGCGGTCGGTGGGCACTGCCCAGGGTGAACTCACCGGCCGGCGGCAACAGCTCGACCACATCGCCCTCGGCGACCCGATCGTGGAGATGGGTGGATGCCACGCCTTCCGGCTCGCGCTTGACACTGATGCGGTAGTGACCTTCACCGGGCGCACAGGACAGTGAATAGTTGCGGCGCAGCGCCACCCCGTTGACGTCGAGCAGCACCGTCAGATACTGGCCGGGCTCGAAATCCATGACCTCGCCACCGTCCTCAGGCTCGAAATAGAACGAGCTGATCACCGCGCTTTCGCGTTGCTTCCTCACCACCTTGAAGCGGCGCGGCCCGCGCCAGCCGCCGGCCCGGGACTCATTGGCGCTGTACACCGCCTCCTCGGCGGCGATCAGGATATCGGCAAGCTGGCCGTAGGCCTCGGCCCAGGCATTGATGATATCGTCGGTCGCCGCCTCGCCCAGCACTTCCCTGATGGCCTGAAGCAGGCAGGTGCCTACGATCGGATAATGTTCGGGACGAATATCGAGGGATACATGCTTCTGGATGATCACCGGCAGGGCATCCTTGAGCGCTTCGAGGCGATCGATATTGGCGGCGTAGGCGAGGACACTGTTGGCCAACGCCCGGGGCTGCGTGCCCTGGGCCTGGTGGGCCTGGTTGAAGTAGGCCTTCACTGCCGGGTAGTCGCGGAACATGATGTTGTAGAAATGCTTGGTGATAGCTTCGCCGTGGCTTTGCAGAGCCGGAACGGTGGCCTTGATGATGGCAGTGGTTTGAGCTGATAACATGGGGACATCTCCAGGGTGATGGGCGCTGGCTAAGCCGCCGATTAAATCGTCACCCTATTACAATCAATAACCATGCCAATCATTAACCCACTGATAAGGAATGAATTTTTACCAAGAAGAGTCATTTAGACACAATCTAAAGAGGGTTATTTCAACACAAAGGTTGTCATATTGATACGGAAATCTGCGGATCGAACCCGGCGCGCCGGACTCCTGCGGATACTGCTCAAGAAAAAGCCCCGGTTACCCGGGGCTTTTCGACTGCCATGGGACTGGCGGAACTTACATCATTCCCATGCCGCCCATACCACCCATGCCGCCCATATCGGGCATTGCGGGCTTGTCGTCCTGAGGCAGGTCGGTAACCATCGCTTCGGTAGTGATCATCAAGCCGGCGATGGAAGCCGCGGCCTGCAGCGCCGTGCGGGTGACCTTGGCGGGATCGAGGATACCCATCTCGATCATGTCGCCGTATTCCCCGGTGCCGGCATTGTAGCCGAAGTTGCCGGTACCCTGCTTGACCTTGTCGACCACCACGGAGCCTTCCTCGCCAGCATTCTGGACGATCTGGCGCAGCGGCGCTTCGATGGCGCGGCGGGCGATGGCGATACCGACGTTCTGGTCTTCGTTGTCACCCTGGAGGCCTTCCAGAGCCTGCAGGGCGCGGATCAGGGCGACACCGCCACCAGGCACCACGCCTTCTTCAACGGCTGCACGGGTGGCGTGCAGGGCGTCTTCGACGCGGGCTTTCTTCTCTTTCATTTCGGTTTCGGTGGAAGCGCCGACCTTGATCACCGCGACACCACCAGCCAGCTTGGCAACGCGCTCCTGGAGTTTCTCACGATCGTAATCCGAGGAAGTATCCTCGATCTGGGCGCGAATCTGCTTGACCCGGGACTGGATGTCGTCGGGGGCGCCGGCGCCATCGACGATGGTGGTGTTTTCCTTGGTCAGGGTAACGCGCTTGGCAGTGCCGAGGTGTTCCAGGGTAGCGCTCTCCAGCTCGAGACCCACTTCTTCGGAGATCACGGTGCCGCCGGTCAGAATGGCGATATCCTGAAGCATGGCCTTGCGGCGGTCGCCGAAACCGGGCGCCTTACAGGCGGCGACCTTGACGATGCCGCGCAGGTTGTTGACCACCAGAGTAGCCAGGGCTTCGCCTTCGACGTCTTCAGCCACGAT
>JBAZCN010000257.1:0-2545 GCA_041655035.1 Porticoccaceae bacterium
CACGTCGATGACCTTCTGCGCCAGTATGCCGAGCAGATTGCGCAGCACTGTGTTCTGCGCCGCATGAACGTGCTCATCGTAGCGGGCCGTCAGCATTTCTCCGGACAGCTCGAGCAGGTCGCAGGCCCGCTCGAGGGGTTTGCGTTTCAGCGTGAACAGCTCCTGTCCCCCCATGCCGTCGCGGAAGCGGCTGAGGCTGGGGATCTCGCCCATCAACAGGCCGGGCTCGCCGCGTTTGGGCATGTCCCACTTGAAGCGGCGAGGCGCCGGTT
Source organism: Porticoccaceae bacterium (assembly GCA_041655035.1). Taxonomy (GTDB): domain Bacteria; phylum Pseudomonadota; class Gammaproteobacteria; order Pseudomonadales; family Porticoccaceae; genus NAT127. The sequence continues at coordinate 273 of JBAZCN010000257.1, forward strand.
TCTGCCCGGCATCCTCCCTGAGGAACACCATGAAATGCCCGGGGGTAAACTGGGGAGGAAACATATCGCCGGCCGCCAGGCGCACGACTCTCGGCTGCATAGCCTCGAGCAAAGCGATCAGGGCGCCGCCCTCTATGTCCTGGAACAATGTGGTGCCCATCAGTTCCGCAAGCCATTCGCTGTAGTCGTATTCCGCCATGTCACCCATCTCCTCGATCGTGATTGAAGCCGTGTGCACCGTCCGGGTCGGCGACGGTGTTCAGTATGAGGGCGACAGGAACTCCGCCGCCTCCGCATCGGTAAGCTCGATCCTGTAGAAACGCCGGTAGAACTGCCTGGTTTCCTCGAGCATGTCCACCTCGCTCAATACCTGGGGATACAGCGTCTTTGCCAGCCAGAGGAATTGCAGGGCCTGCTCCGATGTCTCGCGGCACCACCAGAACAGGCCGCGGGGGTTGGCGTAGACACGGCCATTTTTCACGGCGCGAATATTCTTCCACTGGGGACTGGTCCTGATTTCTTCCGCATCGGCGAGCCGCAGCGCGACGATGACATCGGGATCGGCTGCGATGACCTGTTCGATGGACGTCGCGCCGTTGGCGTTGGGTACGCCCTCGAACCAGGTTTCCGCAACATTGACGGCGCCGGCCTCGTCCATCCAGTCCTGGTTGAGGGATGGGCGGCCGGAGGTTGTCAGCGGGCTGCCCAGGGCGTGGTAAATCTTCAGTCTCTCGGTTTGCGGGACTGTGGCGAGGGCGGCGCTCACCCGCCGCCTGTTGTGCTCGAAATAGCGCTGATAGTCCTGTGCTATCTGCAATGCATCCTCGCCGAGCATTTCCCCGGTAATCAGGGTTCGCTCGACGATTGCGTCGAGTGAGTTGGAGCGGAAGCCAACGACCTGTATGCCCGCCTGGGTCAACTGCCGGGCTTTCACCTCGGCAATGGATTCGGCAACGAACAGGATGTCCGGGCGCACCACCAGCAATTCTTCGACATTGATGTCGCTTGCGCTTCCCGTGCTGGCCAGCGTTGCGTCGCTGATACTCGGCACGAATTTTCGGAAGATCGGCAGGCCGCGCACATGGCGTGTGGTGGCGACGATCCTGTCGCCGTAACCCAGCATGGCGATAATCGAATTCTGTGCTTCCCAGGCCGTGGCCACGCGGGTGATCTGCTGTGGAAGTTGGACGCGCCGGTCGCCGTAATAGGTAACTTCACGTACCGGGCCGCCGGGCGCTTCACTGCGGGCGGGTGCGGGCGACAGGGCGCAGGCCAGCGCTGCGGCGACAACCAGTGTGCATACGATCGACTTGGACATGTCAGCTCCATCAATATCAGTAAGGCAGGAAAAAGCGCCGGTCATCCGCCGCGACGGGTCGGACCCGGAGGCCGTACAAACGCTCGATATTTCTCGCTGTCAGCACCGCATCAGTGGCGCCTTGCGCGATGATCTCGCCGCCCTGGATCAGTGCGGTGCGATGGGAGGCCAGCAGGGCGTGCTCCGGGTGGTGGGTGGTGAACAGCACGGCGTAGCCATCCGCCGCGAGCTGCCGCAGATGGGCGAGCAGCCGGTGCTGGTTGCCGTAGTCCAGGCCCGCCGCCGGCTCGTCCATCACGATGATCTTCGAGCCCTGCGCCAGCGCCCGGGCGATCAGTACCAGTTGCCGTTCGCCGCCGGACACCTCCGTATAGGGCCGGGCGGCAAGATCGCGGATGCCGAGTTTATCCAGCATGGCGTGGACGATTTCACCATCGTCGGCGCGGGGAAGCCGCAACAGGCCGGACACCGGAAGGCGGCCGAGCCCGACGATCTGCTCGACGGTATAGGGGAAAGGTGGCACATGGCTTTGGGGGACATAGGCAAGGCGACGGGCGATATGGCGCCGCGGATAGTGTCGCAGCGGGTGCCCGTCGAGTTCGATGCTGCCTTTTCCCGGCTTCAGCAGGCCGAGCATGAGGCGCAGCAGTGTGCTTTTCCCGGCGCCATTGGGGCCGAGCAGCGAGACGATCTCGCCCTGTTCCAGATGCAGGGACACGCCCTTCAGAACCAGGCGGCCGCGGCGGGCAAAATCCACCTCGCTGGCGGACAGCACCCGGCCCCCCGTTTCTTTCGGCGTCATACCCAGCCTTTCCTGGTGCGGCTCAATACCAGCACGAAAACCGGTATGCCGAGCAGTTCGGTGACGATGCCGATGGGTATCTCGATGCTTGCCACGGATCGCGCGGCAATATCCGCGGCGACGAGAAAGGTGGCGCCAAGCAGCGCACTGGCG
>JBAZCN010000258.1:0-2539 GCA_041655035.1 Porticoccaceae bacterium
CCTGTTGTACTTCGCCCTCGGCCTCCAGGTGTTCGGCAGCTACCTGTTGTGGCGCATGCTGAGGAGTATCTGACATGCATCCGCTGATGCTCAGTGCCTTGCTGTTGGGTGGCGCCGGCGTGCTGCTGGTCGCGGCGCTGTCGCGGGACATGCTCGCCAGGCGAACGGTATTGCAGCGCCTCGGTCGCGGCGGCGCGGCAGAGGCGCTGTCGCCGCTCAAGGAGCTCGGCTCGCGGACCCTGGGGCGCCGCGGGCTGAGCCTCGACACCGAGGCGATAGTACTGCTCGACCAACTGGGCTGGCGCAAATCGGGACAGCGGTCGCTGTATTTCACCGTGCAGCTCGGCCTGCCGTTGCTGGTCGCCGCGGCGTTCGCCGGGCGGATGATCATCGGCGAGCCCTCCGCCAGCGCCTGGCTGGCCCTGGCGTTCGCCACCGGGATCGCCTACCTGGTGCCGAAGCGGCTGTTGGTCATGGCGGTCAAGAAGCGCCGCGAGTGCCTGGCGGTGGAAGTGTCGACCATGATCCCGCTGCTGCGGATGCTGTTCGAAGTCGGCATGACCGTCGAGCAGGCGCTGCGGGTGCTGAACGACGAAGGCCGGAAAATTCTCCCGCAAATGACGGTCGAGCTGCGCCAGGTGCTGGCCCGGGTGGATGCCGGTCTCGAACTCGGCGGCGAGCTGCGGGCGGTGGCGGCGCTGGTGGAAGTGGACGAGGTCACCGACTGCTTCATCATTCTCGATCAACTGATACGCCAGGGCGGTGGCGCCATGGCGTCGCTTCTCGCCCTCAAGCAATTACTCGACGACCGGCGGATGACCACCTTGCAAGAGCGGGTTTCCAAGCTGTCCGCGAAAATGTCCGCGGTGATGGTGGCTTTTTTGTTTCCGGCGCTGCTGATCGTTCTCGCCGGCCCGGGATTCGTGGCGATTTTTCGCGCCCTGGGAGGCGTCGGAGAATGACGGGAGTCGGAGAATGAATCGCCCGCGCTGCCTGCTGCTTGGCGCCCTGCTGACCACCTTATTGGCCACCGGCTGCGCGACCGTGAACGACGGCGCCGGCGACCGCGACACAGCGCAGGCCGGACCGGCACAGCGCGCCGGCGGAGGCGGCTGCCGGGCCCTCGACGGCGACCAGGAACTGGTGCTCAACCTCGCCCAGGACATGGTCGATGCGGGGCGCTTTCACGCCGCGCTCGCCAATCTCGAACGTCTGCCCGCCGCACTGCCGGAGGTGCGGCTGCGCAAGGCGCGGATCCTGCGGATTCTGGGGCGGCCGCAGGCGGAAGAGCTGTATCGGGGATTGCTGGACAGCTGCCTGAAGGCCGAGGGCTATCACGGCCTGGGGCAACTGGCGGCGGCGCACCGCCGCTACCGGGAGTCCGCCGGCTATCTGCGCCGGGCTGTCGAGCTTGCGCCGGCCAATCCGGCGATACGCAACGATCTCGGCGTGGTTTACCTGCATCTCCGCCAGCTGCCCCAGGCCCGGTTCGAACTGATGACCGCCATGGAGCTGGACGAGGGCGACCGCCAGGCGATCGAGAACCTGTTGGCCCTGTTGATCTATGAGGGCCGCTGGCAACAGGCCGGGGAGCTGGCCCATGGCCAGGGGCTGACGGCGGACCGGTTTCGCGAGGCCGAGCAGCGCGCCCGCCGGCTTCGCGATGAAGATGCGCGCAGCGACCGGAGCGGCGGCCGCGCCGCTGGCGGCGCGGCGCGGCCGGCGGCTTCAGGCATGCCGCCGCTCCCCGCCGGCGATGAGGCTGCTGCCCGGGAGCTGCCACCGGGGAGTGACGGAGGAGGCAGTGTTGGCGGGCCCTAGGAGATCAGCGATGACGATGAAAATGATGGTTGCGGGATTGGTTGCCGGCATGATGCCGCTACTGGCGGGCGCCGGCGATGGCGCGGCGGTGGCGACCGCGCACCCGGTGGAGATGTCCGTGGTCGGCGGCACGGCCCCCGCGGCGGTGCCACCGGCCCCGGCGGTGACGGCGCCGGTGAGCCAGACGGAGTTGTGGCTGCAGGTCCAGGCCGCTGGCCGCGCGGCGTCGAACCAGGTCCAGCAGGCCACGCCGACGGAGCGGGAACTGTCTTTTCAGCGCTTGCTGGAAAGTTACAAGCATCCCATTCCGGAGTCGTTCGACCGGGAGCCGGTGAGCGACTGAGCTGTGCGCAGTCGGGGTCAGTAGTGCCAGGCGGAGGCGGCCAGCATTCCGGCAAACAGGAAAGGTGCGTAGGGCGGGTGGCTCCGCTCGTGGGGGGCCATGGCGGCGATCCGGCCCTGCAGCCCGCGCGACAGGCGCGGCCAGATGATGGGTGCTGCGGCCAGCCAGAGGACCGCGGCGACAGCGCCGCCGGCGACGCAGATTGACAGGTACAAGGCATCGGTGGCCAGGGCCAGCGCCAGCAGGCACTTGACGTCGCCGGCGCCCATCCTGGCGGTCGCGTAACCGGGGACGGTGAACAGCAGGGCCAGGGCGACCGCCCCGGCTGCCGCTGCCGGCGACGCTCCGGTGAGCGTCTGGCCGGCGGCCAGCAGA
>JBAZCN010000259.1:0-2536 GCA_041655035.1 Porticoccaceae bacterium
GCGCGCGGCGGAAGTTCCCGAGAAGGACGAAGAATTGGCCCGGCACCGGGTGCTGATAGCCGATCGCAAACTCGACATCGCCGCGGCGCAGGCCCAAGGCCGCCTGTACGAGGACCAGCGCGTGCAGTTGAGCAAGGACAGTGAGAGCGTGCGCCTCGATTCGCGCACCCGCGAAGCGGACATGGCCCACCGGGACGCCAACCTCGCCCGCGAGGATGCCGGCGCGGAAAGGCTGCGGGCGGAGGATCTCAAGCGCCAACTCGATGAACTCAACGCCAGGGAAACCGAACGCGGTATCGTAATAACCCTGGGTGATGTGCTGTTTGCCACCGGCAGAGCGGAACTCAGCGGCAACGCACCCGACCGTCTCGGCAAACTCGCCGCGTTTCTCAACCAGTATCCCGATCGCAATGTTGCCATTGAAGGCCATACCGACAACGTCGGCAGCGAGAGTTCGAATTTCAGTTTATCCCAGCGGCGCGCTGATTCGGTGCAATCCTATCTGGTGAACCAGGGCGTACCCGGCAATCGCCTGCGCACCTCCGCCATGGGCGAGGGTTCGCCGGTTGCCGGTAATGACTCAGCGACCGGTCGCCAACAGAACCGCCGCGTGGAGGTCATCATCGAGAACAACAATCAGCCTGCGCAGTGATGTATCGGGCTGACCTCGACTGATCGTTCCACTGTTTTTCAACCCGCACAGCTTGTATCGTGCGGGTTTTTTATCGGACGGCATTTCATATGTCCCGCTGTCGGGTGATTCGAAACGTCACCGAGCACTGGGGTCCCGTCGCCACTGGACGCCGCGGCGCGAATCCGGATGCGCCGCACACCGGTGTGCGCCTTGCGCTCCTCCATCCACTCGCTCTTATGGCGCGACCCGATTGGCGACAGCCTCCGGGGGCGAAGTGCCCAGCTCCCTCTTCCGTTTTGGACAGGGGTCGAAAACAGGGCTTGGTCAAGCGATGATCGCGTCGAAGTCGAGCCCCAGATCCTCCAGGATCACCTGGGCGGAATTGCGCCCGGAACCGCCGGTCACGCCACTGCCCGGATGGGTGCTCGCCCCGCACATGTACAGCTTCGGCACCGGGGTCTTGTACTGGCCCCAGCCCGGCACCGGGCGGTTGCCCCCCAGTTGCCAGCTATACAGGCCGATATGGCCGATATCGGCGTGCTTCATGGCGTTGTCGTGGCGCTCCAGATCCAGCGGCGTGAGGAAGTTGTAGGCGAGGATATTGTCATCGGTCATATTGGTGGTCATTTCCCGCAGGTCCGCCACAAAACCGTCGTATACCTGTTTGCCGATCTCATCCCATTTTTTCGGCCCGCCATCCTTGAGGTTGTAGGGCGCGAAGCCGTACAGGTGCAATGCCCCCTTGCCCTCCGGCACACGGGTTGGGTCGACCTTGTGCTGCCCCACATAGCAGGCGAAGTCCCGGCGCGGGATACCGTATTCGAGGTCGCGGAAGGCGCGGGCAAACTCCTCCACATTGGAGTGGGATTTCTCGATCCAGAAAAACTCGTTGACGCTGTCGCTGACCTTGAATTTGGCGTCCTCGTTGAGGGCCATGTGGATCTGGAACGGCTGAATGCTGGCGTACTTCAGGCGTTTGACGCTGCGCTCGAAGCCTTCCGGCAGGGTAAAGCCCGGCACCATGTCCGGGAACAGTTGCTGCACGTGCAGGCTCGACACCACCGCCTTGCGGGCGTTGAATTCCTCGCCATCCTCCAGCACGACGCCCCGCGCCTCCTTGCCCTGTATCAGTATCTCCTTCACGGTGGAATCGAGTTTGATAACGCCGCCGGAATCCACAAAGCATTTTTGCAGCGCATCCGCCAGGGCCCAGGAGCCACCCACCGGCACGCCGGTGCCGTGGCGGTACATATAGGGCAGGATGATATAAAAACCAAAGCCGGTGCCGTTGTCGAAGGGATTGGTCATGGCCTCCGAGGCATAGCGCGCCAGGGCGATCTTGACCTTGGGATGCTCGAACCACTCCTCGATCAGGTCCCAGGAACTGATGGCCTGGGTGCGCATCAATTCGCGACCCTCCACACTCTGGTCGAGCATGGCCGCCTGGACCCCGGCATTGGGTGGCACGCTGAACATGCCCATTACCAGCATATCCAGGGTTTTGAATACCTGCTCGTTGAAGGCCCGGTAGGCCACCGCATCCTTCTGGGAAAATTTCGCAATGGATTCGCAGGTGCGGTCCAGGTCGGAATAAAACTCGAGCACGCTGCCGTCATCGAAGAACGCAGCGGTCATCTTGTCGGGGTTGATGTACTTGAGGCCGTACTTCGACTTGAGGCCCAGCTCATCATTCACCAGCAGCGGATTGCCCTGGATCAGGGTGTGGGCCACGGAATGAGTGTCGTGCAGGTAGCCGGGCAACGTGTACTCCCTGGTCATCACGCCGCCGCCGATTTTCTCATTGCGCTCCAGAATGCACACCGACAGCCCCGCCTTGGCCAGGTAGCAGCCCAGCACCAGGGCGTTGTGGCCACCGCCCGCAATCACTATGTCGTAGGTTTC